>JBQCES010000214.1:0-27249 GCA_051960055.1 Angustibacter sp.
GGGGACGGCCCTGAGGCACTCAAGGTGCTCGAGCAGGAGCCGGTCGACGTCGTCTTCTGCGACATCGCGATGCCGGGCCTCGACGGTCTCGACCTGGCGCGGGTGCTGGCGCGGTTCGCCCGGCGTCCCCAGGTGGTGTTCGTCACCGCCTACGACCAGCACGCCGTCGACGCCTTCGAGCTGCAGGCCACCGACTACGTGATGAAGCCGGTGCGCGCCGAGCGGCTCAGCGAGGCGGTGCGGCGCGTCGTCGAGTCGCGGGACGGCGGCCCCGACACGGCGTCCGACGACGAGACCATCGCCGTCGAGCTCGGCGGTGTCACGCGGTTCGTGCAGCGCTCGCAGGTGCGGTACGTCGAGGCGCAGGGCGACTACGCGCGACTGCACACGGGCACCGAGAGCCATCTCGTGCGCATACCGCTCGCGACGCTCGAAGAGCGTTGGGGCGCAGCGGGTTTCGTGCGCATCCACCGCAGCACCCTGGTCGCGCTGCGCCACGTCGACGAGGTGCGCTCGGACGCCGGACGCTTCACGGTGCGGCTCGGTGACGACGAGCTCGTGGTGAGCCGCAGGCACACCCGCGAGCTGCGTGACCGGCTGATCCGCTCGGCCCGGCCCGGCCGTCCGTGAGCCGGCCGTGAGCCAGCAGCGGGCCGGCGCCACTCCCCCCGACCGGCCCCGGCGCGTGCGGGTCACCAGCCCGCTCATGGGCGCTGCTCGCCGGGTGCCGCACCGCCCGGCCACGCGGGAGATCGACGAGCAGACCGGCCTCGGTGAGGTCTACATGCGCTCGCTGCTGCGCAGCCAGCTGCGGCTCGCCCTCACGGTGCTTGCCGCCACCGCCGTGCTGATCGGTGGGCTGCCCGTGCTGTTCGTCGTCGCGCCGTCGGTGGCCCAGGCGCACCTCGTGGGCCTCCCGCTGCCGTGGCTGCTGCTCGGCGCCCTGGCCTACCCGATGCTCTGGCTCGCCGCGCGCTACTACGTGCGCCAGGCCGAGCGGAACGAGGACGACTTCACCGACGTGCTGAAGCGGCACTGAGATGGGAGGCGACCCGCAGCTCGCGGCGGTGGTGGGCGTCGTCCTCGTGACGGTGGCCACGATCGCGATCGGTTCCTACGGGCTGCGACTCTCGCGCACCACGAGCGACTTCTACGTGGCCAGCCGTGCGGTGTCGCCCCGCTGGAACGCCTCGGCCATCGGCGGCGAGTACCTCTCGGCGGCGAGCTTCCTCGGCGTGGCCGGCCTCGTGCTGGCCTCCGGCACCGACATGCTCTGGTTCCCGGTCGGCTACACCGCGGGCTACCTGGTGCTGCTGCTGCTGGTGGCCGCGCCGCTGCGCCGTTCGGGCGCCTACACGCTCCCCGACTTCGCCGAGGCTCGGCTGGAGTCCGGGCGCGCGCGGGTTGCGGCGTCCGTGCTGGTGGTGGGCATCGGCTGGCTCTACCTCGTGCCCCAGCTGCAGGGCGCTGGGATCGCGCTGCGGGCGGTGACGGGCGCGCCCCTGTGGATGGGCGGCGCGCTGGTGGCCCTCGTGGTGGTGCTCAACGTGGTGGCGGGCGGCATGCGTTCGATCACGTTCGTGCAGGCGTTCCAGTACTGGCTCAAGCTCACGGCCATCGCCCTGCCGATGTTCTTCATCCTGCTGGTGTGGCAGTCGGCGGGCGCGCCGTCCCCCGCCGCGCCCGGCGCCCCACTCGCGCAGGTCGACCTCACGACCACCCTCGCGCGCACCGTCACCATCACCTCGGACGTCGCGACGCAGGTGGTCGTCGACGGTCGCGTCGACGGTGAGGCGGTGCACGAGGCGGTGCCCGTCGCGCCCCAGCAGCGGGTGGAGATCGCGGCCGGCAGCCGCGTCACCGTGCCGGAGGGCGAGGCCGTGCCCCGGCCGGTGGGCGCTGCGTCCAGCGACGGCGAGAGCTGGCTGCGCCCGCTCAGCGGGGCGTCCGGTCGCTCGCACCCGGTGTACTCGACCTACTCGATCGTGCTGGCGCTGTTCTTCGGCACCATGGGCCTGCCGCACGTGCTGGTGCGCTTCTACACCAACCCCGACGGCCGCGCGGCACGGCGCACGACGCTCACCGTGATCGCGCTGCTCGGCGCCTTCTACCTCTTCCCGCCGCTGTACGGCGCGCTCGGCCGCGTGTACGCCGGTGACCTGCTCATCAGCTCGCGCGCCGACACCGTGGTGCTGCTGCTGCCCAGCCGGGTCGTGCCGGGCCTCGGAGGCCAGCTGCTCAGCGCCCTCACGACGGCGGGTGCGTTCGCGGCGTTCCTGTCGACGTCCTCGGGCCTGGTCATGTCGGTTTCCGGTGTGCTGCACCAGGATCTGCTGATCTGGCGGCGGCGTACGGGCCTGCGGCAGATGCCCGACACCATGCGCGGCTTCCGCAGCGCGACGTTGGTGTCGGTGTCGGTGCCCTTCGTGCTGTCGCTGTTCGCCGGTGGGCTCAGCCTGGCCGACACCGTGGGCCTCGCGTTCGCCGTCGCGGCCTCGACGTTCTGCCCGCTGCTGGTGCTCGGCATCTGGTGGCGGCGCCTGACTCGCGCGGGCGCCCTCGCCGGGCTGGCCGCCGGCGGGGTGCTCGCGAGCGCCGCGGTGCTCGTCACGATGCTGTCGGGTGTGCGGCAGGGCTGGGTGGGCTCGCTGCTGGCGCAGCCGGCCGCCTGGACCGTCCCGGTCGCCTTCGCCGTCAGCGTGGGCGTGTCGTTGCTGACGCCTCGCACCCTGCCACCGCACGTGGCCCGCACCATGGTGCGCCTGCACACGCCCGAGGACGTCGACGTCGACCGCTCGTCGCGCTGAGGCCGCCGCTCGGCGCAGGGCACCGCGCCGCCGGACGCCGCAACGCACCGCCGAGCGACGAGCCCCGCGCTGGTGCTTCCGGGCCGCCCTCCGGCGCGAGCACAGTGACCGGCGTCACAGCCGTCCCACCTGGGAGGACCCGCGTGAGCACCACCGACGAGATCCGGGGCGAAGACCCCGGAGGCACCGCCACCACGGGCTACATGCACGTGCAGGAGCTGCCGGAGTTCGAGGCGCTGCGGCGCCGCTTCCGCCGCTTCGTGTTCCCCCTAACCGGGCTGTTCCTGGTCTGGTACTTCCTCTACGTCCTGCTCTCGACGTACGCGCCGGACTTCATGGCGCACAAGCTGGCGGGCAACATCACCACCGGCCTCGTCTTCGGTCTGCTGCAGTTCGTCTCGACGTTCGCGATCACGATGGTCTACGCCCGCTGGGCCGACCGCACCTTCGACCCCGCCGCCGAGCACCTCGCCGAGCGCGTGCTCTCCCACCCCGGACACCGCCCTGACGGAGGCATCTGATGAGCGCAGCCATGCAGGCCGCGGAGACGGTCGGCAGCCCCGGCGTCAACATCGCGATCTTCGCGGCCTTCGTGCTCGTGACGCTGGGCATCGTGTTCCGGGCCTCGCGCACCAACCGCACGACGGCCGACTACTACGCCGGTGGCCGCAACTTCACGGGGCCGCAGAACGGCATCGCGATCTCCGGTGACTACCTGTCGGCCGCGAGCTTCCTCGGCATCGCGGGCGCGATCGCCATCAACGGGTACGACGGCTTCCTGTACTCGATCGGCTTCCTCGTGGCCTGGCTCGTGGCGCTGCTGCTGGTGGCCGAGCTGCTGCGCAACACCGGTCGGTTCACGATGGCCGACGTCCTGTCGTTCCGGTTGCAGCAGAAGCCCGTTCGCACTGCCGCGGCGATCACGACCCTCGTCGTGAGCTTCTTCTACCTGCTGGCCCAGATGGCTGGAGCGGGCGGCCTCGTGGCGCTGCTGCTCGGCGTCAACGGCAAGGTCGGGCAGAGCGTCGTGATCGCCGTCGTCGGCGTGCTCATGGTGCTGTACGTGCTGATCGGCGGCATGAAGGGCACCACCTGGGTGCAGATCGTCAAGGCGATCCTGCTCGTGATCGGCGCCGGGGTCATGACCGTGTGGGTGCTCGGCAAGTACGGGCTCAACCTCTCCGACCTGCTCGGCAAGGCGGTCGAGGGCAGCGCCAAGGGCGAGAGCATCCTCGGGCCGGGCGTGCAGTACGGCAAGAGCGACGCGACGAAGCTCGACTTCATCTCGCTGTCGCTCGCGCTGGTGCTCGGCACCGCAGGCCTGCCGCACGTGCTGATGCGCTTCTACACCGTGCCGTCGGCGAAGGAGGCCCGCCGCAGCGTCGTGTGGGCCATCTGGATCATCGGCATCTTCTACCTGTTCACGCTCGTCCTCGGGTACGGCGCAGCCGCGCTCGTCGGGCCGAAGACCATCGCTGCGGCACCGGGCAAGGCGAACTCCGCCGCACCGCTGCTGGCCTACGAGCTGGGCGGCACGGTATTGCTCGGCATCATCTCGGCGGTGGCGTTCGCGACCATCCTCGCGGTCGTGGCAGGGCTGACGATCACCGCCAGCGCGTCCTTCGCCCACGACGTGTACACGAACGTCATCAAGGACGGGAAGGTCACGGCCCAGCAGGAGGTGCGCGTCGCCCGCCGGACGGCGCTCGTCATCGGCGCCGTCGCCATCGTCGGCGGCATCTTCGCCAACGGCCAGAACATCGCGTTCCTCGTGGCCCTCGCGTTCGCCGTCGCGGCGAGCTCGAACCTGCCCACGATCCTGTACTCGCTGTTCTGGAAGCGGTTCAACACCCGCGGTGCCCTGTGGAGCATGTACGGCGGCCTGATCGTCTGCGTGACGCTGATCGTGTTCTCGCCGGTGGTGTCGGGCAAGCCGGCCGACCCGGTGACGGGCAAGAGCGCGTCGATGATCACCGACGCCTCGATCGACTTCCACTGGTTCCCGCTCGACAACCCGGGCCTGATCTCGATCCCGCTGGCGTTCCTGCTCGGCTGGCTCGGCACGGTCACGAGCAAGGAGAGCTCGAGCCGCGAGAAGTTCGCGGAGATGGAGGTCCGCTCGCTCACGGGCGCCGGTGCCGAGAAGGCCGTCGTCCACTAGCCCCACCCCACGGCAAATTCCCCGGAACTTCTCGCCTGGACACCCTCCAGGCGTGCGAATTCCGGGGAATTTGCCGTTCGGGACCGCTGGGCGAGGGGGTGGCACCGCTCGGCGGAGCGTGCGGGCCACCACTGTCGCGCCTGCGGCCGCGTGACTAGGGTCCAAGGGACGACGTCAGCGACGCGCGGAGGATGCCCCCATGTCGAGCGAGACCCCCACCAGCAGCCTGGAGAACCTCAGCCGCGAGGAGCGCCGCTTCCCGCCGAGCGAGGAGTTCGCGGCCGGCGCGATCGCCACCGGCGACCTCTACGACCGCGCGGCTGACGACCGGGAGGCGTTCTGGGCCGAGCAGGCCCGCGACCTGCTCACGTGGAGCACCGACTTCAGCCAGACCCTCGACTGGAGCAACGCGCCCTTCGCGAAGTGGTTCGTCGGCGGCGAGCTCAACGTGGCTTACAACTGCACCGACCGTCACGTCGAGGCCGGCCACGGCGACCGCGTCGCGCTGCACTTCGA
The DNA here is from genome assembly GCA_051960055.1 of Angustibacter sp. Classification (GTDB taxonomy): domain Bacteria; phylum Actinomycetota; class Actinomycetes; order Actinomycetales; family Angustibacteraceae; genus Angustibacter. The sequence goes on from JBQCES010000214.1 coordinate 5,485, forward strand.
GGGCGAGCCGGGCGACACCCGCAGCTACACCTACGCCGAGCTCACCGCCGAGGTGAAGCGCGCCGCGAACGCGTTGCAGGACCTGGGGGTCGGCAAGGGCGACCGCGTCGCGATCTACCTGCCGATGATCCCCGAGGCCGTCATCTCGATGCTGGCCTGCGCCCGACTCGGCGCCCCGCACAGCGTGGTGTTCGGCGGCTTCAGTGCCGAGGCGCTGCACAGCCGCATCGAGGACGCCCAGGCCAAGCTCGTCATCACCTCCGACGGCGGCTACCGGCGGGGCAAGCCGTCGGCGCTCAAGCCGGCGGTCGACGCGGCGCTCGCCAAGGGCGCGCCGAGCGTCGAGCACGTGCTGGTCGTCAAGCGCACCGGCCAGGACGTCGAGTGGACCGACGGTCGCGACGTCTGGTGGGACGCCGCCCTGCAGGCCGCCGCCGACGACCACCAGGCCCAGCCGATGGACGCCGAGCACCCGCTCTTCATCCTCTACACCTCAGGCACCACGGGGAAGCCCAAGGGCATCCTGCACACCAGCGGCGGGTACCTCACCCAGTGCGCCTACACGCACAAGAACGTCTTCGACCTGCACCGAGACACCGACGTCTACTGGTGCACCGCCGACATCGGCTGGGTCACCGGCCACAGCTACATCGTCTACGGCCCACTGGCCAACGGCGCGACGCAGGTGATCTACGAGGGCACGCCCGACACCCCGCACCAGGGCCGGTTCTGGGAGATCGTGCAGAAGTACGGCGTCACGATCCTCTACACCGCGCCGACGGCGATCCGCACCTTCATGAAGTGGGGCGAGGACATCCCCGCGAAGTTCGACCTGACATCGCTGCGCGTGCTCGGCAGCGTCGGCGAGCCGATCAACCCCGAGGCCTGGGTCTGGTACCGCCGGGTCATCGGCGGGGACCGCACGCCCGTCGTCGACACGTGGTGGCAGACCGAGACGGGCGCCATCATGATCAGCCCGCTGCCCGGCGTCACAGCGGCCAAGCCCGGCTCGGCCCAGGTGCCGCTGCCCGGCATCAGCGCCGACGTCCTCGACGACGAGGCGCACTCCGTGCCCAACGGCGGCGGTGGCTACCTGGTGCTCACCGACCCGTGGCCGTCGATGCTCCGTGGCATCTGGGGCGACGACGAGCGGTACAAGGAGACCTACTGGTCGCGCTTCCCCGGCATGTACTTCGCCGGTGACGGCGCGAAGAAGGACGACGACGGCGACATCTGGCTGCTCGGCCGCGTCGACGACGTCATGAACGTCTCGGGCCACCGGCTGTCGACCACCGAAATCGAGTCGGCGCTCGTGTCGCACCCGAAGGTCGCCGAGGCCGCGGTGGTCGGTGCGACTGACGACACGACGGGCCAGGCGGTGTGCGCGTTCGTGATCCTGCGCGGTGGGGCGGAGCAGGGCGACGACATCGTCACCGAGCTGCGCAACCACGTCGCGCAGGAGATCGGGCCGATCGCCAAGCCCCGCCAGATCATGGTCGTCGCCGAGCTGCCGAAGACGCGCTCGGGCAAGATCATGCGCCGCCTGCTGCGCGACGTCGCGGAGAAGCGCGAGGTGGGCGACGTCACGACGCTGGCCGACACGACGGTCATGGACCTCATCAAGACCGGGATGTCGACCTCGACCGAGAGCTGACCCTCCCCCTCCCTTCCGGCGTGATCATGCACGCCAGCGCACCTGGACGTGCGCCGGCGTGCATGATCACGGACGGGCGGGGGCCCGCTAGATGCCGCTGCCGGCGTTCTCGAGCTCGCGGTCGTCGCCGCGGTGGGTGGCCTTCTCGGCCACGTGCTTGGCCGCGTGCGCGACCTGCTCGGCGACTACTGGCGCCTGGGCTTTCACGGCCTCCTGCGCGTGCGACACCTGCTGCTGCACCGCGGGGCTGCTCCAGACGTCCTTGCTGCGCGCCTTCAGCCGCTCGTAGCTCTGCCGGCCGCTGCGCGAACCCAGCACGTACCCGATCGCCACGCCGGCGCCCAGGATCAGCTTGCCCTTCACGTCCACCACCTGCTCTCGTCGAAGTGCCGTCGCTCTAGCCCACCAGCGATCCGCTACGCGCGCATCCCGGCGCCGGCACCCACCGCCCCTGTGGGTCCGGCGTCCCGAGACGCGCCAGCGCTCGCCACCGGGGCCGACACGGGGTTGGCTGGAGCCATGACCGATGACACGACCCACGCCACGCTGACCACGCGCACTCTCGGGAACGCCGGGCAGGGCACCGACCTCACGGTCGGCGCGCTGGGGCTGGGCTGCATGGGGATGTCGGAGTTCTACGGCACGACGGACGAGGGCGAGGCCGTGCGCACGCTCGAGCGTGCGGTCGACCTCGGCGTCACGCTCTTCGACACCGCGGACATGTACGGCCCCTTCACCAACGAGCAGCTCGTCGGCCGAGTGCTGGCACCGCACCGCGACCGCGTCGTCATCGCGACCAAGTTCGGCAACGTCCGCGACCCGCAGAACCCGACGAACCGCCGGGTCGACGGCTCACCGGAGTACGTCCGGACGGCGTGCGACGCCAGCCTGCAGCGCCTCGGCGTCGACCACATCGACCTCTACTACCAGCACCGGGTCGACAAGACCGTGCCCATCGAGGAGACGGTCGGCGCGATGGCCGAGCTGGTGCAGGCCGGGAAGGTCCGGCGGCTCGGGCTGTCCGAGGCGTCGGTTGACACCGTCCGCCGGGCGCACGCCACCCATCCGATCACCGCCCTGCAGACCGAGTAATCACTGTGGACCCGCCACGTCGAGGACCAGATCCTGCCCCTCCTGCGCGAGCTGGGCATCGGCCTGGTGCCCTACTCGCCGCTGGGCCGCGGCTTCCTCACCGGCACCATCACCTCCACGGAGTCGTTGGAGCAGAACGACTTCCGCCGCCACAACCCACGCTTCGCGGGTGGCGCGCTCGAGGCCAACCTCGCCCTCGTCGACGCGGTGAAGGCCATCGCCGACGACAAGGGAGTCACGCCGGCCCAGCTTGCGCTCGCGTGGGTGCTCGCGCAGGGCGACGACGTCGTCCCCATCCCGGGCACCCGACGCGTGCAGCGGCTGGAGGAGAACGTCGCGGCGGCGTCCGTGCACCTGTCGGACGACGAGCTCGCGCGCATCGAGCAGGCCTTCCCGGCCGACGCCGTCCAGGGTGACCGCTACCCCGACATGTCCTCGATCGACACCTGACCGGAGGTCACGACGGCGGCCCTCACGGCGAGTGGAGGGGGACGCCGGCTGGGCGCGGCGTGTAGTGCGTGTGCAGCAGGCGGTGCCGCTCGTCCGCCGTGAGCGCCGCGCGTACCGTGGCGACCTCGGTGTTGTGGTGCGAGCGTCGCTTCGGCAGCGTGGCATCGGTGGCGTAGAGCCCCATGGCCCGCTGCCGGCGCACTGCCATGTCGAAGCCGCGGGGTTGCCCTCCGCCGCCGACGCAGCCGCCGGGGCACGCCATCACCTCGATGAAGGTGTACGGCGAGCGCCCGTCCCGGATCTGTTGCAGCACAGGCGGCACGTTGTGCAGCCCGTGGACGACGGCGACCTCCACCGTCCGGCCGCCGACGTCGACGTCGGCCAGCTCGCGGCCGGTCACCAGGGCGTGGACCGTCCGGAGCGCGGCCTCCAGCACCCCGCCGGTGGCTCCGAAGATCGCGCCCGCGCCGGTGTGCTCCGACAGCATGGGCGTCGCGGCGTCCTCGGGGACGTCGGGCAGCCGCAGCCCCGCTGCCTTGAGCATCCGGATCAGCTCGCGCGTGGTGAGCACGTGGTCGACGTGCCGGCGGCCGTCGTCACCCATCTCCTGGCGGTCGGCCTCGAACTTCTTCGCGGTGCACGGCATGACGGCGACGCTGACGACGCGCCCTGGGTCGATGCCCTGCGCCGCGGCCCACCACTCCTTCGTGACCGCGCCGAGCATCTGCTGCGGCGACTTGCAGGTGGACAGGTGGGCGACGAGGTCCGGCCAGTAGGTCTCGACGTACCGCACCCAGCTCGGGCAGCAGCTGGTGATCATGGGCAGCTGGCCGTGCCCGCCCAGCCGGTCGACGAGCTCCGTCGCCTCCTCGACGATGGTCAGGTCGGCCGCGAAGTCGGTGTCGAAGACGGCGTCGAAACCGAGCAGTCGCAGGGCGCCGTACAGCCGCCCGATCACGTCGGTGCCCGGTGGGACGCCGAAGGCCTCGCCGATGGCCACCCGCACGGCCGGGGCCACCTGCACGGTGACGAACGCGGTCGGGTCGGCGAGGGCTTCGCCGACCTGCCGGATCGCGGACCTCTCGACGATGGCGGCCGCCGGGCACACGTGGGTGCACTGTCCGCAGTACACGCAGCGGTCGGAGTCGATCACGAACCTGGTGTCGCGGCCGCGCCCGACGAACTGGATGGCGTCGACCGGGCAGATCGTCTCGCAGCGACGGCACAGGACGCAGTTGTCGCGCTGCTGCGTGAGCACCGGATGGCTCTCGTCCGGTGGCTCCGGCTCGGCCGCCTCGGCGGGATAGCGGTCGAGCTCGAGGGCGTGGCCGGCCAGCATCGCGCGCAGCTCGCACTCCTCGGCGCCGTAGGGGCAGGTGATGCACGACGCCCGGTGCTGGAGCGCCAGGAGCGCGGCGCTGGTGTCCCTCGCTCGGTCGAGCCCGGCGCTGTGCACGATGACCGTGGCGCCGTCCTCGGCCGACGTCAGCCGGTGGCGGCAGGCGGGCACCGTGACGGACCGCCCCGCGGCGGTGCGGACCTCGACGTTGCACTGTCCGCAGTTGCCCGACGTGTAGGGCGCCTTCGTGCTGCCCGGCGGAAGCTCGGGGAGCGCGCAGAAGGACGGGCACTCGACACCGGCCAGCTCCGCGGCCTGCTGGATCGTGGTGCCGTCCGCGGCGGAGACGGTCACCCGACCGGCGCTGACCCGGTCGTCGCGGACGAAGGTGACGGTGACGGTCACCGCCGCCGCCCCGGGGGATCCAGGACCGCGTACGCCACCACTCCACCCGCCAGGGCGGTCGCCAGCTGCGGCCAGCCCATCATCACCAGCGCGACGGGTACCACGGGTGCCGCCAGCAGGTGCGTGACGGCGGCCACCAGGCTCGTGACGCCGAACAGCCAGGCGAACTTCGCGACGGCCGCAACCACCACGCCCAGCCACCAGCCCTTCTGACGCAGCAGCTCGAAGACGCCCACGAGCAGGACGTTCCCCAGCACGATCACCGGCACCAGCCCGGCGAGCGGTGACGGCAGCTGCCCGCTGGCGACCGCGAAGAGGCTGGGGAGGGCCGCGACACCCACGGCACCCCGTGGACCGACCAGCACCACGGCGACGAACAGGTCGGCGTTGACGATCGTGCCGGTGATGAGCTGCGGCATCCCCAGCAGGGGCGCCACGACGGCGATGCCGAGGAGGACCGCGAACGTCGTGGAGACCGCGGCGACCCGCTGCAGCGACATGGTCCGGGTGGCGGCCACGGGTGCCTCCCTGGTGCGTTCTCGGCCACCTCCATCGTGTCGCTGGCGGACTGCGGCCGGCAGGGACGATCGTCCCCGGCGCGGCCTGCCCGCGGGCTCCCCCGGCTGGTCGGTGTCAGCGGACCCACCTGACCGCAGCCACAGCGCGGCGCCGCCGAGCGCCACCGGCACGAGCAGCAGCAGCCACCACCAGCCCGACAGCGCACCGTCTCCGGGCACGACGGTCGTCGCCCGCGCGGTGGCGAGCACGGACGGCGCCACCGCCAACGATGACACCGCCGGGCCGGAGTCGCTGCGCGGCAACGCGAACGTCGTCAGCGTCTGCAGTGCGCCGGACGGTCCGACGGCCAGCAGGCGGTGCGGCTCGGCGCCGCTGACGAACCGCGCCGTCCGCTGCCGGCCGTCGTCGGTGACCACGACCCGATCACCCGCCGCGCTGACGACGCGCAGGTCGCGCGTCGTCTGGCCGTTCACCTGTATCTGGCTCACGACGGTCGCGGCGCCGGTGCGCAGGTCGTGCGCCACCAGCCGGTCGCCGTCGAGGGCCACCAGGCGGCCGGCGTCGTCCGGTCGCGAGGCGGCCCAGCCGGACGTCGGCACCCACCCTGCGGCGGCGTCGGTGACCGGGCCGGTGTCGCCGTCCGCCGACCACAGCCACGGCCGTCCGCCGCGTTCCGCGGTGACCAGCACCGCTCCGTTCGCGCCCGGCTCCACGACCAGCCCGGCGCCGGCTTGCATTCCACGGAGGGCGATGTCGCGCTCGCCGCCGCCGACCTGGCCGACGCGCACGCCGGTGACGTCGTCGGTGGGCAGCGCGTACCGGCCGCCGTCCAGTGCAGCCACCGTCAACAGGTCGGCTCCCCCGGCTCCCACCGGCGCCTTCTGGTGCACGAGCTTCGCCTTGCCGGCAGCGAGGTCGAACACCAGATCCCACGCATCCCAGGGGTTCTGGTAGCTGACGGCGACGGTGCGTCCGTCGGGACTGAGGGCCACGAGCACCGGCACGGCCGACTCCGAGACGTCAGCCAGCGCGTCCGCCGCGAGACCGGGCACGTCCGTGCCCAGCTCGGGCAGCAGCACCGCCCGACCGGTCGCCGCGTCCAGCCCCACCGGCGTGAGCTGTCCGCGCAGCGTGCCGAGGAACGCCATCGACAGCCGGCCGGCGACGACCTCACCGGAGGAGTCGATGAGCGGACGCGCGTCCCTGAGGTCGAAGACCCGAGTGGGGACGACGAAGCCGCCGTCCCGCCCGGCCGGTTGCGCCTCGCGCGAGGGCGCCCACCCACCCGCCGCGAGCAGGGCGAGCGGGATGAGCACCGCCAGGCAGGCCGCGGCCACGACGAGCCCACGGCGCGCTCTGCCGCGACGGCGATCCGCCCGCAGCCGACGGATGTCGAGTCCCGTCACCCTGCGTCCGGCCATCGCCTGGTCGGCCGCTTCGTCGAGCAGCTCGTGGATGCTCATCGGACCTCCTCCGGGTGAGGCTGGTCGAACAGGTCGGCCAGCTCGGGCGCGAGCACCCGCAGCCGCCCCACGGCGTGGCGCGTCTGCGACTTCACCGTCGACACCGAGCAGCCGAGCTCGCGGGCCGTCGCAGCCTCGGTGAGGTCCTCGTAGAAGCGGAGCACCAGCACGGCCCGCTGCCGCGGGGTGAGGCGCAGCAGGGCGGTCTGCACGGTCAGCCGCACGTCGGCGGTGGATGCCGGATCGGGCGCGGAGCCGATGCCGTCACCGAACGCCGTGTCGTCGTCCACGAGCACCTCACGGACCCGCCGGCGCCGCCACCCGTCGATGAAGGTCGTGCGGATCACCGAGCGCACGTAGGGTTCGGGCGCTCCGCCCGCCACGATGCGCCGCCAGCGAGGCAGCACCTTCACGAGCGCGTCCTGCACGAGGTCCTCGGCGGCGTCGGCATCCGCGCACAGCAACCAAGCCAGCCGCAGCAGGGCCGGCCCGCGCTCGGCGACGAACGTCTCGAACGATGTCACGTCCGTGGTCTCGCCCACGCCACCCCCCTCGTGCGTCCTCACTGTGCTCATCACCTGTCTACACGTTCGTGCGGCCGGTTTCGGGTGGATGCCGGGTGGATGCCGGTGGCTAGGGTGGCGGGCATGCTGGCCAGAGACCTCGCAGAGCAGGTGCCGGTGGTGCGGCGCTCCGACAACGCCCTGGAGGTCGCGCGGCTCATCGCGTCGCTGCGCCTGGCGGGCGTGGTGGTAGCCGACGGCCGCGGCGAGCCCGTGGCCCTGCTGCAGGGCTCGCAGGTGCTGCGGATCGTCGTCCCGCGGTACGTCCGCGAGGACCCCCGCCTGGCGCACGCCTACGACGAGGCGGGTGCCGACGAGCTGTGTGCGGGTCTCGGACGCCGCACCGTCGGCGAGCTGCTGGACGACGACGAGGTGACGCCGCGCGAGCTGCCCCAGGTGCAGCCCGATGACACGCTCGTCGAGATCGCGTCGGTGATGGTGCGCGAGAGCTCATCGCTCGTGGTGGTGCGCGACGACGACGGCCGGTCGTCCGGCGTCGTCACCCTGCCGCGCGTGATGGCGGCGGTGCTGCGCGCGGCCGGGCGCGAGGACGAGCGCGTGACCCAGACGCTGGTGCGCGACCTGGTCGACCTCGACAGCCCGCACGCGCCCATCGTCGACGGCGACACCGACGCGGAGGACGACGCGTGACGCTGCAGGCCACTCTGGCGATCCTCGTGTTCGCCGGTGCCTACGTCCTGATCGCCACCGAGTGGGTCCACCGCGTGGCCGCTGCGGTCGGAGGCGCGGCGCTCATGGTGCTCATCGGTGCCACCGGCTCGCACGTCGCGTTCTTCAGCGAGGAGACCGGCGTCGACTGGAACGTCGTCTTCCTGCTGCTCGGCATGATGATCATCGTCGGCGTGCTGCGGCAGACCGGGCTCTTCGAGTACCTCGCGATCTGGGCGGCCAAACGCGCCCGCGCCAAGCCGTTCCGCGTCATGGCGCTGCTCGTCGTGATCACCGCAGTGGCGTCCGCGCTGCTCGACAACGTCACCACGGTGCTGCTCGTGGCACCCGTGACGCTGCTGGTGTGCGAGCGGCTCGGCGTCAATCCCGTGCCCTACCTCATCGCCGAGGCCATGGCGAGCAACATCGGTGGCACGGCGACGCTCATCGGCGACCCGCCCAACATCATCATCGCCAGCCGAGCGGGCCTCAGCTTCAACGAGATGGCCGCGAACCTGGCGCCGATCATCGTCGTGCTGCTCGTGGTGTTCGTCGGCCTGTGCCGCTGGCTGTTCCGGAAGGCGTTCGTCGCCGACCCCGAGCGCGCCGCCAAGGTCATGGCGCTCGAGGAGCGCGAGGTGATCCAGGACGCGAAGCTCATGCGCCGCGGGCTGTTCGTGCTCGCCGTGGTGATCGCGGCGTTCGCGCTGCACTCGGTGGTGCACCTCGAGCCCGCGATCGTCGCACTGCTGGGTGCGGGCGCGATGGTGCTCGTGTCGGGCCAGTCGTCAGAGACCTACCTGGCCGACGTCGAGTGGGAGACGCTCGTCTTCTTCATGGGGCTGTTCGTGATGGTCGGCTCGCTGGTGAACCTCGGGGTCATCGAGCAGCTCGGCGAGGCGGCCATGAGCGCCGTCGGCGACCACTACCTCGTCGCCGGCGTGGGGCTGCTCTTCGGCTCCGCCGCGCTCTCGGGGATCGTCGACAACATCCCGTACGTCGCCACGATGGCGCCGCTGGTGAAGGGCCTCGTCGACGCGTCCGGGGGCGCACCAGGTGCGCACGCACTGTGGTGGGCACTCGCCCTGGGCGCCGACCTCGGCGGTAACGCGACCGCCGTCGGCGCCAGCGCGAACGTCGTGGTGCTCGGCATCGCCGCCCGCAACGGCCACCGGATCTCGTTCTGGGAGTTCACCAAGTACGGCCTCGTCGTCGCCGCCGTCACCGTGACGTTGTGCCTGCCCTACCTCTGGCTGCGCTACTACCTCTAACCCGCCCCGCCGCCCCTCCCCCGTTGATCACGTTCAGTGGGCGACACTCCGCTTGCCGAGGGTTGCACCCCTCGACAAGCGTGCAGGACCCTCGACAAGCCCGGCGACCCCGCCGGCCTCGCCGGGCCCGGATGCCTCAGCGGGTGGCCGTGACCCGCCGCATACCGGGTCGCGACTCCGGCGCCTCCAGCCGCGCGGCGTCGCTCGCCGCGTCGTCCGGCAGGTCCTGCGAGCGCCGCTCGGCCTGCACCCGCTCGGTGTACCCCTCGACCTCACGCCGGACGGCGTCCGCATCCCACCCGAGGACGCCGGCCACCAGGTCGGCCGCCTCCTGCGCGGCCTCGACGCCGCGGTGGGGCGTGTCGATCGACATGCGGGTACGCCGGGCCAGCACGTCGTCGAGGTGCAGCGCGCCCTCGTGGGTGGCGGCGTAGCGCAGCTCGGCCCGCAGGTACTGCTGCGCGGTGGCCACCGGCTGCAGCAGCGTCGGGTCGTCGTCGGCCAGCTCGAGCACCTCGCCGACGAGCGAGCCGTAGCGGCCGAGCAGGTGCTCGACCCGCCACGGCGCGAGGCCCACCTCGCGCCCGATCTGCGGCGCGAGGTTCACCATGGCGGCGTACCCCTCAGCGCCCACGAGCGGCACGTGCTCGGTGACGGACGGCCGGATCGGCCCGAGGTCCTGCGCCGCCGCGTCGACGGCGTCGGCTGCCATCACGCGGTACGTCGTGTACTTGCCACCGGCGATCGACACCAGACCCGGCTGCGGGCGCGCCACCGCGTGCTCGCGCGAGAGCTGGCTGGTGTCCTCGCTCTCGCCCGCGAGCAGCGGTCGCAGTCCGGCGTACACCCCCACGATGTCGCCCCGGGTCAACGGAACCGCGAGCACCTCGTTGACGGTGGTGAGAATGAAGTCGAGGTCGCTGGACGTCGCAGCCGGGTGCGCGAGGTCGAGCTGCCAGTCGGTGTCGGTGGTGCCGACGATCCAGTGCTGGTCCCACGGGATCACGAACAGCACGCTGCGGTCGGTGCGCAGGATCAGCCCGACCTCACCGGCGATGCGGTCGCGCGGCACCACCAGGTGCACGCCCTTGCTGGCGCGCACCCGGAACCGTCCGCGTCCACCAGCCATGCGCTGGATGTCGTCGGTCCACACGCCCGTCGCGTTGATCACGGCGCGTGCCCGAACCCGTTGCGTGGCACCGGTTTCGACATCGCGGACGACGGCACCGACCACTCGGTCGGCCTCGCGCACCAGCTCGACGACCTCGGTCGAGCTGCGCACGACGGCGCCGTAGTGCGCCGCGGTGCGCGCGACGGTGAGCGTGTGCCGAGCGTCGTCGGCCTGCGCGTCGTAGTACTGCACCGCACCGACGAGGGCGTCGCGCTTGAGCCCGGGGAAGCGTCGCAGCGCCCCGCCGCGCGACAGGTGCTTCTGTCGGGGCACCGAACGCGCACCGCCCATGGTGTCGTAGAGGGTGAGACCGGCCGCGACGTACGGCCGCTCCCAACCCCTGTGCGACAACGGGTACAGGAACGGCACGGGCCGCACGAGGTGCGGTGCGATGCGCGTCAGCATGAGCTCACGCTCCTTGAGCGCCTCGGCCACGAGGCCGAAGTTCAGCTGCTCGAGGTACCGCAGCCCGCCGTGGAAGAGCTTGCTCGAGCGCGACGACGTGCCGCTGGCGAAGTCGCGCGCCTCGACCAGGCCGGTGCGCAGCCCGCGCGTGGCGGCGTCCAGCGCGGCCCCCGAGCCGGTGACCCCGCCACCGACCACGAGGACATCGAGCTCGCGCTCGCCGAGCGCAGTCCAGGCGTCCGCGCGCTCCTGGGGGCCGAGGCGAGTGGTCGAGGAAGCCAGTGCGTGAGCCATGGCTCGATTATGGTGCGGCCATGTACGTGGCCGCGATCGACCAGGGCACCACCAGCACCCGCTGCCTCATCATCGACCGCGACGGTCGAGTGGTGGCGGGTCACCAGCTCGAGCACCGTCAGTCGTTCCCCCGTGCCGGCTGGGTGGAGCACGATCCGTTGGAAATATGGAAGAACACGCGCGAGGTGTGCGCCGGCGCGCTCGCTCGCGCCGACCTCAAGCCCTCGGACGTCGCGGCCGTCGGCATCACCAACCAGCGTGAGACGGCGGTCGTCTGGGATCGCGCCAGCGGGCAGCCGATCCACCCGGCGATCGTGTGGCAGGACACCCGCACCGACGCCATCTGCCGCCGGCTCGGCGAGCTCGGAGGCGGCCCCGACCGCTACCGCGAGCGCGTCGGGCTGCCGCTCGCCACCTACTTCTCGGCGCCCAAGGTCGCCTGGATCCTCGACCACGTCGACGGCGCCCGCGAGCGCGCCGAGGCCGGGCAGCTCGCCTTCGGCACCATCGACTCGTGGCTGGTCTGGAACATGACCGGTGGTCCGGACGGCGGCCGACACGTCACCGACGTCACCAACGCCTCGCGCACCCTGCTCATGGACCTCGGGACGCTCGCGTGGGACGAGTCGATCGCCGCCGAGATCGGCGTGCCGATGGCCATGCTCCCGGAGATCTGCTCGTCGAGCGAGGTGTACGGCGAGGTGCGCGCGGGCGGCGTGTTCGCCGGCGTCCCGATCGCGGGCATCCTCGGCGACCAGCAGGCCGCGACGTTCGGGCAGGTCTGCTTCGAGCCGGGAACGGCCAAGAACACCTATGGCACAGGCAACTTCGTGCTGCTCAACACCGGCACCGAGCGCGTCGTCAGCGAGCACGGTCTGATCACGACGGTCTGCTACCAGCTGGGCCAGGACGCTCCCGTCTACGCGCTGGAGGGGTCGATCGCCGTCACGGGCTCGCTCGTGCAGTGGTTGCGCGACAACCTCGGGCTGATCGGCTCGGCCGACGAGATCGAGGCGGTGGCGCGCAGCGTCGACGACAACGGCGGCGCCTACATCGTGCCGGCGTTCTCGGGCCTGTTCGCGCCGCACTGGCGTTCGGACGCGCGGGGTGTCGTCGTGGGCCTCACGCGCTACGTCAACCGCGGTCACCTCGCCCGCGCCGCGCTGGAGGCGGCGGCCTTCCAGTCCTACGAGGTGATCGAGGCGATGAACGCCGACTCCGGCGTGCCGCTCACCGAGCTCAAGGTCGACGGCGGCATGGTGGCCAACGACCTGCTGATGCAGTTTCAGGCCGACCTGCTCGGCGTCGACGTCGTGCGGCCGGTGGTCGCGGAGACGACGGCGCTGGGCGCGGCCTACGCCGCCGGGCTCGCGGTGGGCTTCTGGTCGAGCACCGAGGAGCTGAAGGCCAACTGGGCCGAGGACCACCGCTGGCACCCCGCCATGGCCGACGACCGTCGCCGGCAGCTGCTCACCGACTGGTCGCGCGCGGTCGAGCGCACCTTCGACTGGGCCGAGCCGGAGGACTGAGCGGGTCAGGCCGCAGCTCGCTGCCGGTACCCTGGAGGCGGAGCGCCGGGAAGTCTGGTCGGCCGCGACGCCTCGTCTGATGCGTCGTGCCCCCCGTGAGCCGCGCCCGCGCGCGGCTCGACCGACGAGGAGCCGCCCGTGCCCAGCCCTGCCACCTCACCGCCGCCGACCCCGCCGCCGACACCGGCGCGCCGCCTGCTGCAGCGCACCCGCGACCTCACCGACTCGACGTTCGTCGCCGACGCCCTGCGCACCGAGACGGTCGGTGGCGTGCTGCTGCTCGTGGCGGCCACCGTCGCCCTGGTGTGGGCCAACTCGCCGTGGCGTGACGCCTACGACGCGCTCAAGCACCTCACGCTGGGACCGGCGTCGCTGCACCTGCAGCTCGACCTCAGCCACTGGGCCAGCGACGGGCTGCTCGCGGTGTTCTTCTTCGTCGCCGGGCTCGAGCTCAAGCGCGAGCTGGTCGTCGGCGACCTCAGCGACGTGCAGCGCGCGGTCTTGCCCGTCGTCGCCGCCGTGGCCGGCGTCATCGCGCCGGCCCTGCTCTACCTCGCGGTCACCGCGGGCACCGACGGCGCGGCGCGCGGCTGGGCCGTGCCCACCGCCACCGACATCGCCTTCGCCCTCGCGGCCCTGGCGGTCATGGGATCGCACCTGCCGTCGGCGCTGCGGTCGTTCCTGTTGACCCTCGCGGTGGTCGACGACCTCATCGCCATCACGATCATCGCCGTCTTCTACACCGCCGACCTCGACGTCCGCTGGTTGCTGGCTGCCGTCGTCCCGTTGCTCGCCTTCGGCGTGCTGGCGCAGCGGCGGCTCGCCCGCTGGTGGCTGCTGCTGCCTTTGGGGTTGGCGACGTGGGCGCTCGTGCACGCGTCCGGCGTCCACGCCACCGTCGCGGGCGTGCTGCTCGCCCTCACCGTGCCCGTGCGCTCGCGCCCGGACGAGCAGCACTCGCCGGCCGAGCACCTCGAGCACGCGGTGCGGCCGTTCTCGGCCGGCGTCGCCGTCCCCGTCTTCGCGCTCTTCGCCGCCGGCGTCACCCTCGTGGGCGGCGGCCTGAGCGCCGCCGTCCGCGACCCGGTGGCCTGGGGGATCGTCGTCGCGCTCGTGGTGGGCAAGGCGGTCGGCGTCTTCGGCGCCACGTGGCTCACCGCCCGCTTCACCCGGGCCGAGCTCGACGACGGCCTGGAGTGGGGCGACGTCGCCGGTCTGTCGCTGCTGGCCGGGATCGGCTTCACCGTCAGCCTGCTCATCGGCGAGCTGGCGTTCGGCGCGGGCAGCCCGCGTGACGACCACGTCAAGGCCGCGGTGCTCGCCGGCTCGCTGCTCGCCGCGGCGCTCGCCGCCGTCGTCCTGCGCCGGCGCGACCGCGCCTACCGCCGTCTCGCCACCTCCGGCTCGACCTCCTGACGCCGGCCTGTGCCGGTCAGGCGCCGGACGCCGTGAGCCGGACGACGGCGCGCTCGGCCGCCGCCCGCACCCGCTCCACCGGGTCGTCGCGCAGCGCCGCGACGGGTTCGAGCGCCTCGCCCACCAGGTGCCGCGCGACCACCTTGGCCGCCAGCTCGCGCACCCGCCAGGCGTCGTCCGTGGTGGCGGCGAGCAGCTCGGGCAGCGCCTCGTCGTCCCACGCCCACAGCAGGCCGCGCACCGCCCACACCCGCAGCCAGTAGGTGTCGGGGTGCTCGTCGCCGTCGAGGAACTTCGTGGCACCGGGGCCGCCCAGTGCCAGCAGCAGCCGGGGGTCGACACGGCGCCCCGCGAGCAGGTCGCGGCACCCGGCCACCACCGCCGCCTGCCCGCGCCGCCGGCACTCCGCCGCGATGCTCTCGCGCGGCGTCAGCCCCCAGTGCGACGAAGCGGCCACGCCACCACCGTGCCACAACGGCGCGGTGCAGGGACGCCGTGCAGCGGGCGAAGACCGCCGCCTGCCCCTAGGCTCGAACCGGTCCGGACGTCGGACGCGCCACCAGGGAGGAGCCCGACATGAGCGACGCCACGGCGAGCACGCCGTCACCCACCACGCCGCCCGTGGTCGGTCGGCCCCCCGCGGTGGACGGCGGCCGCACGCTCGGCCAGCTGGTGGCCGACGCGTCGCAGGACCTCTCGAGCATCCTGCGCTGCGAGGTCGCGCTCGCCAAGGCCGAGCTGAAGGCCGACGTGAAGGCAGCGGCCGTCGGCGGCGCGATGTTCGCCGTGGCCGGTGTCGTGGCCTTCCTGGCGCTCATCCTGCTGCTGATCGCGGCGGCCTACGGCCTGGTGGCGGCCGGACTGGCGCCGTGGCTGGCGTTCCTCATCGTCGTCGTGGTGCTGCTCATCATCACCGGGGTGCTCGCGCTCGTGGGCAAGAAGCAGATCGGGCGCGCCGGCCCGCCCGAGCGCACCGTGCGCAGCACCAAGGAGACCCTCAACACGCTCAAGGGCGTCAAGCCGCACACCCCCTGACGCCGGGCCCCCGCCCGACGTCGAGCCAGAGCGCCCGACCCCGGACGCTGCGATCTGTGAGACTGACCCCGTGACCGCCGTCGACGCCACGCACGTCCTGCACGACGGGCCCTGGCGCCATCGCTTCGTCGCCGCCAACGGCGCGCGCTTCCACGTCGCCGAGGCCGGTGAGGGCCCGCTCGTCGTGCTGCTGCACGGCTTCCCCCAGATGTGGTGGTGCTGGCGCGCTCAGATCCCTGCGCTCGCCGAGGCCGGCTACCGCGTGGCGGCCATGGACCTGCGCGGCTACGGCGCGTCCGACAAGCCACCGCGCGGCTACGACACCCCCACGCTCGCGGCCGATGTCGCGGCCGTCGTCCGCTCGCTCGGCAGCGACGACGCCGTGATCGTGGGCCACGACTGGGGCGGCTGGATCGCCTGGTCGATGCCGGCGCTCGAGCCGGCCGTGACGCGCGCGGTGGCGGCGCTGTCGATCCCGCACCCGCTGGCCATGAAGCGCTCGCTGCGCCGCTCGGCCCGCCAACTCGGCGCGAGCAGCTACATCTGGTCGTTCCAGCTGCCCTTCCACCCCGAGCGCCAGCTCTCGAGCGGCGGGACGGCGGTGGAGGAGCTGCTGCGCAAGGGGTCCGGCACGTCGTGGCCGGGCGTCGACGACGCCGGGCGCGACATCGTGCGCACCTACACCGAGGCGATGCAGGTGCCGTTCGTCGCGCACTCCGCGATGGAGTACTACCGCTGGGTGGTGCGCTCCTCCGTGCGCTCGGACGGCCGCCGGTTCGTCGAGCGGGTCGACCAGCCGGTGACGGTGCCGGTGCTGCACATCCAGGGTGCGCGTGACCCCGCGGTGCTCGCCTCGACCGTGCGCGAGTCGACCCGCTGGGTGCAGGGGTCGTACCGCTACTTCGAGCTCGAGGGCGCGGGCCACTTCCTGCCCGAGGAGCGCGCGGACGACGTCACCGCCCTGCTGCTGGAGTGGCTCGCCACCCTGCCGTGAGGCTCAGCCGGCGGCGCAGGGACCCGTCGACACCGCGCGATCGGCCGTCAGGCCCTTCTGCAGCACCGGCGCGGCCTCCTTGAGCGTCAGCGCGTAGCCCGTGGAGTCGTCGTCGAGGCTCTTGGCGAAGACGACGCCCACGACGTGCCCCTGCGGGTCGAGCAGCGGGCCGCCGGAGTTGCCCGGCTGCACGCGGGCGAACAGCGAGTAGACCTCGCGCACCGACGGCTTGCTGCCGTAGATGTCCTCACCGCGGGCGGTGATCACGTCGCGGACGCGCGCCGAGTCGAGGCGGTAGGGCCCGTTGAGCGGGAACCCGGCCACGACGGCCTGGTCGCCGCGCGACAGGTCGTCGGCCCGGGTGAGGGCCGGCGCCGTCAGCCCGTCGACGTCGAGCACGGCGAGGTCGCGGACGGGGTCGAAGACCACCACGCGCGCGGTGTAGCGGCGCCCCTCGCCTCCCACGCGCACCGACGGCTCGCGCACGCCGGCCACGACGTGGGCGTTGGTGACCACCACGCCACGGTCGAGCACCCAGCCGCTGCCCTCCTGCGACCGGCCGCACGAGCTGGCGTCGCCGGTGATCTTCACGATGCTCTCGGCCGCGCGCTGCACGCCGGCGGTCTGCACGACGGCCGGGTCGGGCGGGTCGACCGGGCGGATGATCTCGGGGCCGAAGCCCTCGAACACCCGCGGGAACCCCTCGGCGTCGAGCAACGAGCGGAACCCCGCGAACACCCGGCCGGTCTGCGGCGGCACGACCTTGCTGATGGCGGTGACGATCCGCGACTGCGCGACGGCCCGCGACAGCGACTCGGACGGGCCCCCGCGCACCGCGGCGGCGATGAGCCACACCATGAGGCACACCGCGACGACGCTCGCGACCGCGCCCAGCAGCGCGTCGACCACGCGGGCCGGGCGCGCGGTCACGCGGCTGCGCAGCCGGACGCCCACCGCCACCGCGAGCGCCTGCCCCAACGCGGCGGCGAGCAGCACGCCGACGACGAGCAGCAGCACGCGGCGCAGGTCGGTGCCGTCCATGGCGAGCGAGCGGTCGAGCAGCCGCGGCAGCCCCCACATGGCCAGGGCGCCACCGCCGAGGAAGCCCGCGAGCGACATGAAGCCGACGACGGCGCCCTGGCGGTAGCCGGACACGGCGTACCCCAGGATCACGAGCGCGAGCAGGAGGTCGATCACTGCAGCAGCGCCAGGACGTCGGCGGGCAGGTCGACCACGCGCTCACGCTGCCAGGGGAACGTGAGTCCCGCAAGGTCGAGCACGCGCGAGAGCAGTCCGGCGGTGAACCCCCAGACGAACAGGCCGCGCACGGTGAACGCCGGGCCGAGGTAGCCGCTCGGGTGGCGGGCGGTCACGCGGTTGTCGGGATCGAGCAGGTCAGCGAGCGGCACGCGCTCGACGCGGGCGACCTCGCCGGGGTCGACCGCGGCCACCGGTGAGGGCTGGCGCCACCACGCCAGCACGGGGGTCACGACGAAGCCACTCGGCGGTAGGAAGAGGGAGGGCAGCTCACCGAGCACCTCCACGCCGTCGCGCAGCACACCGGCCTCCTCGTGGGCCTCGCGCAGCGCGGCGTCGACCGGCCCGTCGTCGTCCGGGTCGAGCGAACCTCCGGGGAACGACACCTGGCCGGCGTGCGAGCGCATCGAGCTCGACCGCTGGGTGAGCAGGACGTCGGGCTGCCCGGCGTCGTCGGTGCCGAACAGCATGAGCACGGCGGAGGGCCGCCCACCGGTCTCCGGCGGCAGGAACCGCGACAGCTGCTCGGGTCGCGCGGTCGTGGGCACGCCCGCCAGACGGTCGAGCCAGTCGCTGGGCACCGCCGGCGTCACGCCGAGGCCTCCTGCGCGCGCTCGTACTTGAGCAGCTTGCGGGCCTTGACGGGGTCGGTCTCGCCCTCGCCGTACGCCGGGCAGAGCCGCTGGATCGGGCAGGCGCCGCAGGCCGGGCGCTTGGCGTGGCAGGTGCGGCGGCCGTGGAAGATCAGGACGTGCGAGAGCATCGTCCAGTCCTTCTTGGGAAACAGCGCACCGACGGCGTGCTCGACCTTCACCGGGTCGGTCTCCGTCGTCCAGCCGAAGCGGCGTACGAGACGCCCGAAGTGCGTGTCGACGGTGATGCCCGGGATGCCGAAGGCGTTGCCCAGCACCACGTTGGCGGTCTTGCGGCCGACGCCGGGCAGCGTCACCAGGTCGGTCAGGCGGGGCGGCACCTGGCCGTCGAACCGCTCGACGATCGCCGCGCTCAGCTTCAGGACGCTGTCGGTCTTGGCCCGGAAGAAGCCGGTGGGCTTCAGGAGCGTCTCGAGGTCGTCGCGGTCGGCGCCAGCCAGCGCTGCGGCGTCCGGATAGCGCGCGAAGAGCTCCGGCGTCACCTTGTTGACCATGACGTCGGTGGTCTGGGCCGACAGCACCGTGGCCACGAGCAGCTGCAGCGGGTTGTCGAAGTCCAGCTCGCAGTGGGCGTACGGGTACAGGTCATGCAGCTCGCGGTAGGTCTTGCGAGCCCGGCGGACGAGGGCCGTGGGCGGCGCTTCGAGCGGTGTCGGCACGCCCTTCAGAGTACGTGGCGCCGCCGACAGCTCGGGCCGATGATCCGGTCGGGTGAGCGTGGCGGCGGCTCCTCAAGCGCTGCTCGCGGCGCTCCGACATCGCTGGGGTGAACGCCACCCTGCAGCCCCGGCTCGACGCCACCCCGTGCGAGCGGCTGCGCACCGAGCGTCGGCGCCTCCTGGGTGAGGTGCAGCGCCTGTCGTGGCTGCGTCGGCTGGTGCAGGCGCGCTCCGACCTCGAGGTCGCCCGGCTCACCGGCCTGGACGAGCTGACCGGACCCGACGAGCTCGACCCGCTCGTGCGGTCGGCTCTGGCCATGGGCGAGGTGCGCGGCCCCGAGCTGCTGCGCTCGCTGTCCGACACCGCCCGCGGGCTCGACGCCGCGGGCAGCGAGGCGCGGGCTGAGCTCGCGCAGGTCACCGAGCAGCTGCTCGACCAGCTGGCCGAGGACCCCGCCGGCTGCCTCGGCCTCTGATCGCTCGCCCCCTCCACCCCACCCCAGCCCCACCCCACGCCCGACCCGTCCGTGGCCGGGCGTGGGGGCGGGTGGCGGTTAGTGTCGAACGTCACGGTAGGGCAGACTTCCCCCGGACGCGGGCGTCGACGGGCACCGCGCCGCCCGGCGAAGGAGACCTCGTGGACGACGACATCGTGCGCAGCGCCCCGCTGTTCGCCGCACTCGACGAGGAGTCGGCCGCCTCGCTGCGCCGCTCGATGGTCGAGGTCAGCCTCGGCCGGTCGGAGGTGCTGTTCACCGAGGGCGACCAGGGCGACCGCCTGTACGTCATCGTCGAAGGCAAGATCAAGCTCGGCCGCACGAGCAGCGACGGCCGCGAGAACCTCCTCGCGATCCTGGGGCCCGGCGAGATGTTCGGCGAGCTGAGCCTGTTCGACCCCGGCCCGCGCACGGCCACCGCGACGTCGGTGGGTGACACCCGGCTCATCGGTCTCGGCCACGACGCCCTGAAGCCGTGGCTGATCCAGCACCCCGAGGTGGCCCTCACGCTCCTCAACGCCCTCGCCCGCCGGCTGCGCCGCACCAACGAGACCCTCGCCGACCTGGTGTTCTCCGACGTCCCCGGCCGCGTGGCCAAGGCGCTGCTCGACCTGTCGACGCGCTTCGGCCGCCCCACCGACGACGGCATCCTCGTCGCCCACGAGCTCACCCAGGAGGAGCTCGCCCAGCTCGTCGGGGCGTCGCGCGAGACCGTCAACAAGGCGCTCGCCGACTTCGCCACGCGCGGCTGGCTGCGGCTCGAGGCGCGCGCCGTCGTCCTCATGGACGTCGAGCGGCTGCGTCGCCGGGCTCGCTGACCCGTCCGGAGGCCGCCCGCCGCAGGCGGTTCAGTCACGCCGAGGCGTGCCGATAGGACGGCATGACCTCACGCAGTCGACGACGCACGGGCTCGCGCCTGTTCGTCGTCTACGCTGCCGCGAGCCTCGTGCCGGTGGCGGTGCTCGGCGCCGTCCTGCTGCGCGGGTACCACGACCAGGCGCTCGAGCGCGGTCGCGACCAGGGCCGTGCGCAGGCCGCCGTCATCGACGAGATGGCGATCGGCCCGGCGCTCACCGGTGCCGACCTCGCCTCAGGTCTCAGCGACACCGAGCTGGAGCGGCTGCGCTCGGCCACCGACCTCGCACTCTTCCACGGCTCCGTCGCGCGGCTGCGGCTGCGCAGCTTCGGCGGTGGCGTCGCGTTCTCCGACGACGGCAGCGTGCTCGGCGCCGTCCCACCCAGCGACCCGGCGTTCCAGAAGGCGGCCGCCGGCGGCACCGACGTGCGGATCGTCGACGACCCCCAGCAGGCTCCGGGCGCGACCGTGCGCGTGCTGCAGCCCGTGATCGCCGCCGCGAGCGGCCAGGCGATCGGCGTGCTCGAGGTCTACCTGCCCTACGACGCGATCGCCACCAAGGTGCAGGCCGAGACCCGGCGCGCCATCTGGCACCTGGGCCTCAGCCTGCTCGCGCTGTACGCGGTGCTGGCCCTGATCTCGTGGTGGACGACGCGCGCGCTGCGCCGCCACGCCGCCGCCCACGAGCACCAGGCGCTGCACGACCCGCTCACCGGGCTCGCCAACCGC
Organism: Angustibacter sp.; assembly: GCA_051960055.1. Taxonomy (GTDB): domain Bacteria; phylum Actinomycetota; class Actinomycetes; order Actinomycetales; family Angustibacteraceae; genus Angustibacter. The sequence continues at coordinate 26,405 of JBQCES010000214.1, forward strand.
GAGCTGTTCCGGCGGGTCGCCGCCGAGGCGGTGCAGGACGGGCAGCGCGGCGAGGGTGGCGCGCTGGTGCTGGTCGACCTCGACCACTTCAAGGAGGTCAACGACACCCTCGGCCACCACGCCGGTGACGAGCTGTTGAAGGTCGTGGCTCAGCGCCTGTACGGCGCCCTGCGCACCGACGACACGGTGGCCCGCCTCGGCGGTGACGAGTTCGGCATCGTGCTGCCGCGCGCCACCGATCGCGCCGGCACCGTGGCCCTGCTCGCGCGCGTGCGCAGCCAGCTGGCCGAGGAGATCGTGATCGAGGGCGTGAAGCTGAGCGTCGAGGCCAGCTTCGGCGTCTGCTTCTACCCCGACGACGCACAGAGCCTCGAGGAGCTGCTGCAGCACGCCGACGCCGCCATGTACCAGGGCAAGCACGGCACCACCGGGGTCGTCGTCTACGAGCCCGCGGGCCAGCAGCACCCCACGCACTCGCTCGTGGTGCAGCAGGAGCTGCGCCTGGCCCTGGAGCGCGACGAGCTCGTGCTGCACTACCAGCCCAAGCTCGATCTCGGCACCGGCGAGGTGCACGGCGTCGAGGCGCTCGTGCGCTGGGAACACCCCGAGCGCGGGCTGCTGCAGCCGGGGCAGTTCCTGCCCGTGGCCGAGCGCTCCGAGCTCATCGAGCCGCTCACCGTGTGGGTCCTGCGCCGGGCGCTCGCCGACCACGCGCGCTGGACGGCGCAGGGCGTGTCCTGGACCGTCGCCGTCAACGTCTCGGCCCGCAACCTCGGGTCCCTCGACTTCGCCCGCACGGTCGCGGCGCTGCTCCAGGAGAGCGAGACGCCGGCGGAGCAGCTGCA
>JBQCES010000215.1:0-3216 GCA_051960055.1 Angustibacter sp.
GCCAGGAGCTCACCTCCGCCGTCCTGCGCTTCACGCCGGACGTCGTGTTCCTCCACGACGACCTCGGCCCGCAGCCCTACGTCGACGTCCTGCGCGACCTGTCGCTGCGCCGTCCCGGCACGGCCACGGTCGTCGTCAGCAGCGACACCGGCACGGAGTCCTACATCGCGGCGATGGAGGCGGGCGCCCGCGGCATCGTCTCCTACCCGCTGACCTTCGACGAGGTCCAGGCGAGGCTGCAGACCGCCGCCGAGTGGGCGCGCACCATGCAGCGCATCGTGTCGGGCGACTCCTCCGACGAGGCCGCGCTCGGCGGCGCCCGGGTGATCGCGCTGGCCGGTGCCAAGGGCGGGGTCGGCGTCACCACGCTCTGCCTGCACTTCGGCCTGGACGTCGTCGACCAGGTGCCCGGCCACCGCGTCGTCGTCGTCGACCTCGACCTGGAGAAGGGCGACGTCACCAGCCTCATCGACGTCCGCTTCCGCACCAGCATCGCCGATCTCGCGAAGGTCGCCGACGACCTCAGTGCCCGCACGGTCGTCGACGCCGTCGTGCCGCACGAGTCGGGGCTGCACCTGCTGCCTGCCCCCACCGACGTCCGGGACGTCGAGTTCGTCAGTCCGCAGGCCGTGCGGCGGATCATCACGCTGCTGCGCCAGCACTACGACCTGGTGCTGCTGGACGTCGGGAGCCACGTCACCCCGGTGCAGGCGTCCGCCGTCGAGCTGTCCGACGAGGTGCTGGTCGTCACCACGCCGGACGTGCTCTCGCTGCGCTCGCTGCGCCGCCAGACGACGAGCTGGGAGCAGCTCGGCGTCCGCAAGCCGGACGGCGTGCGCGTGCTGGTCAACCGGGCGAGCCGCGACGACGAGGTGCAGCCCGAGACGATCCGCCGCCTCGCCCAGTCGCCGGTCGTGTCAGCGGCGCTCCCCGCGATCTTCCGCCGGCTCGAGCCGGTGGTGAACTCGCGCGACGCGCGCGGGCTGAAGGAGCCCGTCTGGTTCGACGCGCTGCGCGCGATCGGGCAGGAGGTGGGGATGGTCACCATCCCGGACAACCAGGGGGTCGCCGCGGCCGCGCTCACCGGCGAGAGCCGCCGCTCCGGCAAGGACCGCGCGAAGGACCGGTCGAAGGGCCGCCGCGGCGGCCGCGGCAGCCGCCGGGCCGGTGGCGACGAGGGCAGCATCACGCTCGAGACCGTGGGCATCCTGCCGTCAGTGATCGTCCTGCTCGCCGTCTGCTGGCAGATCGGCATCGTCGCCGTGTCCAGCGTCTGGCTGAACAGCGCAGCCACCGCCGCCTCGCACGCGGCCTCGGTGGGCCAGGACCCGGGACCGGCCGGCCAGGACCGCGTGCCCGACGGCTTCCGGCGCAGGGTGACCGTCACGCCGTACGACGCGCCGGTGGCCGGCGGGACGGTGCGGGTCACCGTGAACGTCCCGCTGATCACCTTCCAGATCGGCTCGCCCTTGCACCTGAGTGTCACGCGCAAGGTGGTGACCGAGCCGTGAGGGCCCGCGGTGCCGCGACGACCCGCCGGGACGGGGCTCGTCGATGCCGCGTCGCCCGCGGCGACGGTGGCGTCGCGTCGCTCGAGCTGGTCGCCCTGCTGCCGGTCGTCTTCTTCGTCGTAGCGCTCGTCGTGCAGCTCGTGCTCGCGCTGGCCACCGTGCAGGCCACCAACGACGCCGCACGTCAGGCGGCGCGGGCCTACAGCCTCGGCCGCAGCGCGAGCGACGCCGCGGCCGACTCGCTGCCGGGCCGGCTCTCGGTCGACAGTCTGCGGTACGTCGGGCCCGGGCACGGTGTGGAGCTGCGGGTGCGCGTGCCGCTGGTGGCACCCGTCCTGCCCGACTGGACCGTCACGCGGAAGGCGGTCATGCCGTGAGAGGCCGCTTCTCCGAGGGCTTCGCCGGGTACTCCGACGCCCCCGCGACGCGCGGGAGCGAGGCCGGCGACACCGACCAGCGGCTGGTCGAGCAGTTCAAGGCCAGGTTGCTCGACGAGGTCGACCTCTACGAGCTGGGCCGCCTCGACAGCGCCCAGCGCCGCGTGCGCCTCGAGCGCGTCATGGCCCACCTCGTGTCGCGCGAGGGCATCATCCTGTCGAGCCGCGAGCGCAACGCGCTGATCCGACGGGTCGTCGACGAGGCGGTCGGCCTCGGCGTCCTGGAGCCGCTGCTCAGCGACGAGACCATCAGCGAGATCATGATCAACGGCCACCGGGAGATCTACGTCGAGCGGTTCGGTCAGCTGCAGAAGGTGGCCTCCGGCTTCACCAGCGAGGAGCAGCTGCTGCAGACCATCGACCGGATGGTCAGCACGGTGAACCGCCGGGTGGACGAGTCGAGCCCGATGGTGGACGCCCGGCTCCCACCCGACGCGCGCATGCCCCGCGGCGCCCGCGTGCACGTCGTCCTGCCACCGCTCGCGCTCAACGGCCCGACGGTCACGATCCGGTTGTTCCCCAAGGCCTATGGCCTCGACGAGCTGCTCGCCCGCGGCAGCCTCGACCAGCAGACCGCGCGCCTGCTCGCGGCGTGCGTGCGGGCGCGGCTGAACATCATCGTGTCGGGGGGAACCGCCTCCGGTAAGACGACCATGCTCAACGCGCTGTCGGCGTTCATCCCGAACTCCGAGCGGATCATCACCATCGAGGACGCCGCGGAGCTCTCGCTCTCGCAGGAGCACCTGATCCGGCTCGAGACGCGACCGCCGAACGTCGAGGGCCGCGGGCAGGTCTCGATCCGCGACCTGGTCCGCAACGCACTGCGCATGCGACCCGACCGGATCATCGTCGGTGAGGTCCGTGACGCTTCCGCGCTCGACATGCTGCAGGCCATGAACACCGGTCACGACGGCTCGATCTGCACGCTCCACTCCAACGGTCCGCGCGACACCCTGGCCCGCATGGAGACCATGGTGCTCATGGCGGGCATGGACCTGCCGGTGCGAGCGATCCGCGAGCAGGTGGCCTCCGCGGTCGACCTGATCGTCCACCAGACGCGTTTCAAGGACGGTTCGCGCAAGCTCACCCATCTGACCGAGGTCGAGCGGATGGAGGGAGACGTGATCACCCTCCAGGACATCTTCGTCTACGACCACTCCGCGGGCTTCGACGAGAACGGCAAGACGCTGGGACGGCTGCGTGCCACCGGTTTGCGTCCCAAGTTCCTCGAGAAGCTCGCGCACGCCAACGTCCAGGTGGACCCGATG
>JBQCES010000216.1:0-9342 GCA_051960055.1 Angustibacter sp.
CGCTCACCCTGCCCGAGCTGGTCGGCCTGCTCGACCAGCACCTGCGCCCGGAGCGTCACCCCGTCGTCTTCGAGGCGGTGCTCGCCCTCGTCCTGCGCACGGTGCGGCGCTACGCCGAGCCGCAGGACGTCGCTGCGCTGCTCGAGCGGATCGCCGCCGTCGCCGAGCACGCCCTCGACGGCGGCGACGCGACTCTCGCGCCGGCGGCGTCCCGGGCGCTGGCGTCGACGACCGCCGACCGCGAGCACCTCGTCCGCTGGCTCGACCGGCCCGACGTCGACCAGGAGGTCCGCTGGGCGGCCGTCCAGCGGCTGGCGAGCCTGGGCGACGAGTCCTTCATCGCCCCCGAGGAGGCCCGCGACCGGTCGGTGTCCGGTCACCACGCGGCGCTTGCGGCCCGCGCCGCCGTCCCGACCTCCGAGGCCAAGCGCGCGTCGTGGGACCTGCTGATGAGCGGCACGCTGGGCAGCCACGAGCTGAGCGCCGTCGCATCCGGGTTCTGGGGCTGGGAGCAGGCCGACCTCGTCGCGCCCTACGTCGAGCGGTACGTCCTCGACGGCCTGGCGCTCGCCCGTCGGTCGGGCCAGGCGATGGGCAAGGTCATCGGCGCCGCGTTCCCCTGGCTGCCGCTGACACCGGACACGCGGCGCTCGCTGCGTCGTGCGGTGGCGGCCGCGCTGGAGGGTGACGTGCCCACGGTGCTCGCCCGCAGCTGGAACGACTCCCTGGACGACCTCGACCGCGTGCTGGGCTGACGCGGGCGCCGCGCACCCCTCGCCGACGGTGTCAGCAAGCCCGCTGCGCGATCTGACAACGCCCGCATCGCTGCAGGTCAGAGGGGTACTCCGGGCGTTCTGACGCCTCGATGAGGACTCGCCCCATGTCGGACATCGCCGGCTTCCCTCCACAGTGACGCCATCGGGTCGCACCGCGGCTCGCACGGCCCCACTCCACGAGAGGACAGCTCATGAGGTTCCGCACGGTGATGACCGCGGGCGCGATGCTGGGCGCGCTGGCGGCGTCCACGCTGGCGGGCGCCAGCTCGGCGTCCGCCGCGGGGCGCGACGGCGTCTGCAACAGCGGCGAGTTCTGCTACTACTACAACAGCGACCAGGCTGGGTCGGTGTCGGACTTCACCGGCTCGATCAGCGACTACGGCACGACCCAGCCCGACTGCTACGACTTCAAGGGCTCCGGCAACGGAAAGGGCCTGTGCATCAAGAACAACGCCGCCTCGGTCTGGAACCGCAGCAGCGTCGCCGTGCGTGTCTTCTACAACTCCGGGTACGGCGGCGCCTACCAGGAGATCCCGGCCGGCACCAAGCGCAACCTCAACTCGACGCTGAAGAACAACGACGCCTCGCACAAGTTCGGCCCATTCAAGTCGCTCACGGCCCTGTCGTACGGCCTGTACCGCACGACGGGCGGCCGGATCACCTGCGGCTTCGACGGCTACGTCAACACCCCGGGCCGGCACGAGGGCATCGACATCGCCCGAGGCGTCGGCTCCGACGTCCACGCGCTGATCGGCGGCAAGGTCATCAACATCAGCCGCGGCTACACCGGCAGCGGTGGCCTGTCGACCATCGCGATCTACAACGCGACGTTCGACAAGACGATCATCTACCTGCACAGCGCGCCGCGGTCGGCGCTGGCGGTGGGGCAGTCGATCAGCAAGGGCGACATCATCGCCGACGAGTCGTGGCGCGGTGTGTCGTCGAGCTCGGCCGCGCACACCCACGTCGAGATGCGCCTCGGCTACCACACGCTCGCGGCCAAGAGCGTGAACGACTACACGCTCGACAACCCGAACCCGACGAACTTCTGGAACGCCCGCGGGTACTCCATCAAGTGACTCAGCAGGTGACTCAGCAGGTTGCTCGGCACTGCTGAGCCGCCGACCGATCGGCGCCCCGTCCGGACCCCCTGGTCCGGGCGGGGCGCTGCCGTCGTCGGTGCCGGCTCCTAGGCTGCCGCCGTGGAGCTGTCGTTCACCGGCGAGGTGTGGCACTGGCGCGGCCCGGCGCCGTACCACTTCGTCAGCGTGCCGGACGCCGAGAGCGACCAGCTCGCGGACGTCGCTCCCCGGGTCAGCTACGGGTGGGGGATGGTGCCGGTCGCCGTCCGGCTCGGTGGCACCTCCTGGACGACGGCGCTGTGGCCCAAGGACGGCGGTTACGTCGTCCCGCTGAAGGACGCCGTACGCCGGGCCGAGCAGGTCGAGGTGGGCGACGTGGTGGCGATCGCCCTGACCGTCGAGGGCTGATCCGGCACGACGCGGCTGGCGCGCTTCGGCGCCGTCACCGGGGTCTGCGGGTCCGGACGCGCTACCGTGCTGAGGATCGAGAGGCGGAGGCCCCCGAGTGGACTGGTACCTCGCCGGGGACGACCCGGCAGACGTGACGGCGCTGCGCCATCGCATTCGTGACCACCTGCTGCGCCATGCCGTCCCCGGCTCCAACGTGTCGGACGCCGAGCTGGTCGTGCAGGAGCTGCTGGCCAACGCCTTCGAGCACGCGGACGGCCCGGCGTGGGTGCACCTGACGTGGGCCGACGACCGGCCGCACCTGGTGGTGCGCGATCTCGGAGCGGGCTTCACGTTGCCGGAGTCCGCGGCCCCGGACGCTCCCCCGGCCGGCCTGGACGACGACGAGGCCCTGTGGTCGGAGGGCGGCCGCGGCCTGTGGCTGGTGACGCACCTGGCCGGCGAGCTCGCCGTCGCGGCGCGGCGCGGTGGCGGCACCGAGGTGCACGCCGTGCTGCCGGTGCAGCGCATGGCCTCGCGCAGCATCGACCCGCTGCCGCTACCGGTCGACGTCCTGCCATCGCTGGACGAGGCCCAGCCCGAGGGCGGTTTCGGCCGCGAGTCGTTCCTGCGCGCGCTCGTCGTCCAGCTGTCGCAGGCGGTCGAGCACACGGCGGGTCCGGACGTCGGCGAGGAGGTCGTGGCCCAGGTGGGCGTCGCCGTGGGGGGCCAGATGGAGGCGGAGTACCGGCTGGCCCACGAGATCGTGGGGCGGCTGTCGCCCGAGCAGGTCGCCGACTGCCTCGTGCGCCTCAAGCACGCGATCGACGGCGACTTCTCGGTGGTCGAGGTCACCGACGAGCGCATCGTGCTGGTCAACACCCGGTGTCCGTTCGGCGACGCCGTGCGGCGTGCCCCCGCCCTGTGCCGCATGACCAGCTCGGTGTTCGGCGGCATCGCCGCGCGCAACGCCGACGAGGGAGCCGCGGTGGTGCTCGAGGAGCGCATCGCCGTCGGTGACCCGGGCTGCCGGGTGGTGGTCTACCTGCGCGAGAGCCACGGCGACCCGCGGCCCTTCCTCCACCGCTACCGCAGCCCGGCCGCGCTCACCTCCTGACCCGTTCACCGGTCTGCGTCCACCATCCAAGACGGCGTCGCCGCGGGCGCGCGGGCGAGGTTCCCTGGAATCCCCCGCCCGTCAGGAGATCCGCCGTGAGCGCCGTCCGCCCGTCCCGTGCCTTCACCTTCCCGCGCACCGTCGACGACGTCACCGTCCGGCTGATCGCCGGTGAGGTGCTCGTCCTCAGCGTGCTGGCTCTGGTGACCGGCCAGGCCTGGGTGCTCGCGCTGCTGGCCGTCGACTTCACGGTGCGGGCCGCGTTCGGCCCGGTGCTGAGCCCGCTCGCGCGGCTGGCGGCGGTGGTGCTGCGACCGCGGGTCAGCGCCGCACCGCGCCCGACCCCTGGGCCGCCCAAGCGGTTCGCCGCGGCCATCGGCGCCGTGCTGACGCTGGCCGCCACCGCGGCCTTCTACGCCGCCGGCTGGCCCACGGTGACGTGGGTGATCGCCGGGGGGATGGTGGCCTTCCCGCTGCTCGAGGCGGCGTTCGGCGTCTGCGTCGGCTGCATCGCCTTCGCGCTGCTCATGCGGCTGGGCGTGATCCCCCGCTCGGTGTGCGAGGAGTGCGCCGACATCACCCTGCGGCTGTCGGCTGCGCGCCGAGCCGAGCTGGCCGACGTCCCCCGCGTTCAGGTCGCGAAGACCCTCTCCAGGTAGGGGTTCGCGAACACGCGGGCCGGGTCGACCCGCGCTCGCACGGCCATGGCGTCGTCGTAGCGCGGGTACAGCTCGCGCAGCCGGGCGGCATCCAGCGTGTGCAGCTTGCCCCAGTGCGGGCGGCCCTCGACGGACGACGCGATCTGCTGCACGGCGTCGAAGTACCGGCGGTGGTCGAGCCGGTGGTACTGGTGGACGGCGACCCAGGCGGTGTCGCGGTCGTGCGCCGTCGACAGCCACGGCTCGTCCGCCGCGCCGAACCGCACCTCGACGGGGAACGGCACGAGCTCACCGCTGGCCTCGAGCCACACGTCGATCTCGCGCAGGACGTCGGGCAGCACCGCGCGCGGCAGCGCCCACTCGCTCTCGCGGAACCGCACGCGCCGCGTCGAGGCGAAGACGCGGTACGACACGTCGCTGTAGGTGCGGGCGCTCAGCGCGCGGGCGCTCACGGCGTTGAGGGGGCGGGTGAGCCGCGGGGCCACGGTGGCGGCGCGGTTGACGACCTCGAAGACGCGGTTGGAGAGCAGCTCGTCGTCGAGGTAGGCGCGGCGGGGGCTGAGCGGCTGCAGCGGCGTGCCGGCCGGCAGCCGGTGGTTGCGCTTGGTGAGCGTGCGGTGGGTGTGCGGGAACCAGTAGAACTCGAAGTGGTCGGTGTCGGCGACGAGGTCATCGAGCCCGTCGAGGACGTCGTCGAGCGCCATGGGTGACTCCTCGGCCCGCAGCCCGAAGACCGGCTCGCACTGCAGCGTCACCGCGGTGACGACGCCGAAGGCGCCGACACCGATGCGGGCGGCCTGGAAGAGGTCGGGGTCGGCGTCCGGGCCGCACTCGACCACCGAGCCGTCGGCGAGCACGAGCTGCAGGCCCCGCACCTGGTCGGCGATGCCACCGAAGCGCGCGCCCGTGCCGTGCGTGCCCGTGCCGATGGCGCCCGCGATGGTCTGGACGTCGATGTCGCCGAGGTTCGTCATGGCCAGCCCACGCTGGTGCAGCGCGAGGTTGAGCTCGTGCAGCGTCCATCCCGCACCCACGGTGACCACGCCGCCCGCGCCGACGTCGAGCCGCCGCAACCGGTCGAGCCGCACCATCACGCCGTCGGTGACCGCCGCGCCGGTGAAGGAGTGACCGGAGCCCACGGCCTTCACGCGTCGTCCCGCCCGCTCGGCCGCCCACACCACGCGGGCGACCTCGTCGACGTCGCGTGGCGACACGACGGCTTCGGGGTGAGCGGTCTCGGTGCGCGCCCAGTTGGTCCAGGTCGGCGTGTCGCTCATCGGCCCATGATCGCGCACGGGCCGCCCTCGCGGCGGCATGATGCACGGGTGACGGTGATCTGCGATGGGTGACTCCCGCCTCGCCCGTCGCCGCGCCCTCGTCGCGGCGGGCTTCTTCGCGCAGGGGCTGACCTTCGCGACGCTGCTCACGCACCTGCCGGCGTACACCCACCGCTGGGACGTCGGCGACGCGGCCGTCACCGCCCTGGTGTTCGGTGTGTCGGTGTGCGCCGGGGTGGGCAGTGTCGCGGCCGGTGCCGTGGCCGTGCGCCGGGGCAGCCACCACGCGCTCACCGGCGCGGTCGGGCTGTTGGCGGCCGGCGCCGCCCTCACCGTGCTCGTCCCCGTGAAGCCGGCCTTCTTCGTCGCCTTCCTGCTGTGGGGTCTGGCCGTCGGGGCGGTCGACGCGAGCATGAACATGCAGGCGGTCGACGTCCAGAGCGCCTTCGGCCGCAGCGTGCTCGCGCAGTTCCACGCCGTCTGGAGCCTCGGCGGCATCGTCGGCGCGCTGTGGACGTCGGCCGACGGCCACTGGCACGTCGGGCTCAGGCCGTCGGTGCTGGTGGTGGCCGCGATCGTGCTGGCCCTGGCCGTGATGCGCGCCGTGGTGGGCGCGGGCCACGAGCCCCAGCGAGCTCCGGCACGCGCGAGCGCCGAGCCCGGGCCGGACGACGGGTCCGTGCTCGTGCCGTGGCGCGCCGTCGCGCTCGTGGGCGCCGCCGTCGTCTGCTTCTACGTGGTCGACTCGGGCATCTCGAGCTGGAGCTCGCTGTACCTGCACGAGGTGCTGCACGCGTCGCTGGGCACCGCGGCCTTCGGCTTCGCCGCCTACCAGGCGACGTCGCTGGTCTCCCGAGCGCTGGCCGACCTGGCGGTGCGGCAGGTGGGCTCGGTGCCGGTGGTACGTGCCGCCGGGCTGGTGGGTGGCCTCGGCCTGCTGCTCGTCGTCGTCGCCCCTGCGCCGGCCGTGGCGATCGTCGGGTTCGCGATCACCGGCCTCGGCCTGGCCGTGATCGCGCCGCTGGCCTTCGCCACCACCGATCACCTGGCGCCGGCCGTCCGCGACGTCACGATCGCCCGGCTCAACCTCTCGAACTACCTCGGCTTCGTGGTGGGTGGCGTGCTCGTCGGCGTGCTCGGAGCCCTGGGCGACCTGCGCCTGGGCTACCTGGCCCCGCTGCTGTTCGCGCTCGCCGTCATCGCGATCGCCCCGGCGTTCGCGGCAGTGCGCCGCGGCGAGCAGGTGGCCGCATGACCCACGCCGACGACGCCCTCGGCCACCGCCTCGACGCCGCCACCGCCCACCTCGACCCGCCCCTCGCCGTCGTCGACCTCACGGCCCTGCGCGCCAACGTCGACGACCTCGCCCGGCGCGCGGGCGGCCGGCCCATCCGGCTGGCGAGCAAGTCGGTGCGCAGCCGCCGCGTCATGGCCGAGGCGCTCGCCCACCCCGGCTTCGAGGGCGTGCTGGCCTACTCGCTCGCCGAGGCGATCTGGCTGGTGCGCAGCGGCGCGTGCCGCGACGTGCTCGTCGCCTACCCGACGGTCGACCGCCGGGCGCTCGCCGAGCTCACCGGCGAGCCCGCGCTGCTCGCCGCCATCGCGATCATGGCGGACGACGAGGCCCACCTGCGCCTGGCTGCCTCCGCCTGGCGCGCCCACGCCCAGCACGCGAGCGCCCCCGTGCGGGTGTGCCTCGACGTCGACTCCTCGCTGCGGCTCGGCCCGGTGCACCTGGGCGTCCGGCGCTCACCCGTGCACACGCCGGACGACGCCGCGCGCCTCGCCGAGCACGTCCGCACCCACCGCGAGCTGCGGCTGGTGGGCGTGATGTTCTACGAGGCGCAGGTGGCGGGCCTGCCCGACTCCGGGCCGGCCGTGCGCCTGGTGAAGCGGCGCTCGCTCGGTGACCTCGCCCAGCGGCGCACCGCGGTGGTGCGGGCGGTCGAGCACGCGTGCGGGCACCCCCTCGAGCTGGTCAACGGTGGCGGCACGGGCAGCCTCGAGGCCACGGCGGCCGACGCGTCGGTCACCGAGCTCACCGCGGGCTCGGGCCTCTACTGCCCCACGCTGTTCGACGGCTACCGGGCCTTCACGTCGCGTCCGGCGGCGTGGTTCGCCCTGCCGGTCGTGCGCCGTCCCGCGCCCGACGTCGTCACGTGCTTCTCCGGCGGCTACATCGCGTCCGGGCCGGTGGGGCACTCCCGCGAGCCGCGGCCGGTGGCGCCGTCCGGGCTGTCGCTGCTGCGCACCGAGGGCGCCGGCGAGGTGCAGACGCCGGTGCGCGGTGACGCCGCGCGCGAGCTGTCCATCGGCGACCGCGTGTGGTTCCGGCACGCCAAGGCCGGCGAGCTGTGCGAGCGGTTCGACCGGCTGCACCTGGTCGAGGGCGACCGCGTCGTCGACGAGGCCCTCACCTACCGCGGCGAGGGGCGCACCTTCGGCTGACCGCTCGCAGCCGTCGAAGCTGCGGAGTCGGCCCTCAGGCCCGCCAGATCAGCACGAGGGCGCGGTCGTCCGTCTCACCGGCGCGCGCGCCCTCGACGATGCGCCGCGCGCCGCCGCGAAAGCCGTCCTTCACCAGCCGCTCGGCCTGCCCGAGCATGCGGTCGATGCCGACGTCGAGGTCGCGGCCCGGCGTCTCGACGACGCCGTCGGTGTAGAGCAGCAGGGCGTCGCCGCGGGCCAGCGTGCCCACGACGCCCGGGTAGTTCACGCCGTCCATGACGCCCAGCAGGGGCCCGTCGCCGCCGCTGGTGAGGGTCCAGCGGCCCGAGCCCGCCTGGAAGTGCGCGGCCGGCGGGTGGCCCGCGCCCGCGATCCGGTAGCGGCCGGTGGTGAAGTCGAGGTCGAGGTGCACGGCCGTGGCGAAGCCCTCGTCCCACCGCTGGCGCAGCAGGTACTGGTTGGCCGCGTGCAGGAAGTCGTGCGGCGCCATGGCGCCCAGCAGGCCACCGAACGCGCCGGACAGCATGAGCGCCCGCGTGCCCGCGGCGGCGCCCTTGCCCGAGACGTCGACCAGCGCGACCTCCAGGCGCCGGCCGTCGGTCGACCGGTTGGCCACCAGGAAGTCACCGGAGAACGAGTCGCCGTAGGCCGAGAGCACGCACTGCTCGGCGCCCCACTCACGCGGCAGGTCCGGCAGCTCGCCCTGGGTGCGGAGCCGGTCGCGCAGGTCGACGAGCATGGTCTCGCCGAGGGTGCCCTGGACGCCCAGCCGGGCGCGCGAGGTCGCCACGGTGAACATGATGAGCATGACCACGACGAGCACGATGACCGCGTTGAGGTAGACCCACGGGTTGTCGGTGCGGTCGACCGCGACCCAGATCGAGCAGGCCAGCACCACCGTGTCGACGACGGCGAGGGTCCGGGGCCTGAGCAGGAGACCGGCCAGCACGGCGAACGGGATGAAGCCGGAGAACGGCACGACCGAGGGCCAGGCGTTCATGGCCAGAGCGGTCAGGAGCACCCCGATACAGGTCAGGGCTGCGGTGGTCGGCTGCACGGCACGGGCCCAGACGGCGCTGGGGTGCGCGCGGAAGTACCGCTGCAGGCGAGTGCTCAGCCGCCGCCGGGCCAACACCTCGCTATGGACTTCCACGTCTGATGCACCTTCGCAACGGCCGGCACTCCCCCGGGATGGCTCTCACGACGGCTCCACCTCTGAACCGCGCGCGTGCGCACAGCCTAGTGACCGTGCGCACCGACCCCCCGGTCAATCCACAGAACCCGGGAGTGGCGGCAGGGTGCCTGACTGCTCGTAGGTGCTCACCATGTCGATGCGCCGCTGGTGGCGGGTCTCTCCGGAGTACTCCGTGCCGAGGAACGTGCGGACCATCGCCTTGGCCTCGTCGGTGCTGTTCATCCGCGCGCCGATCGAGAGCACGAGGGCGTTGTTGTGCTCCTGACCTGCCGCCTTGAGCAGTTCGGCGCATTCGCGGTAGAACAGAATGGTCGCGCGCAGGTTGACATCGAGCTGCATATCGAGGTACTTGGTGCCCAGATCCGAGACGGCCTGTCCGATCCCAACGCCGGCGCTGTTGA
>JBQCES010000217.1:0-20562 GCA_051960055.1 Angustibacter sp.
GCGGTGCGCTCGTCGTCGGCAGCGTGGTGGTCGGTGTCGTGGTCGACGGCTCGGTGGCCGGCGCCGTGGTGGCGGGGCCGGCCGTCGGCTCGGTCGAGGTGATGCGGCTGCTGCTCGGGAGGGCCGTCGTCGAGGTGGCAGACGTCGGGCCTGCCGGCGCACCGCACGCCGCCAGCAGCGCGGCCATCACCGGAAGCACGACGGCACGGCTCGATGCGGCAGCCACGACCGCGGCGACCGGACGACGGCGTGCTCGTGCCACGTGTCCCGCCCCCCTCACCGCCGGAGCCGAGGCGAACGCACCCGGCACCCGAGGTATCGGCGTGCTCCGGCCTCGCTTGAGCCGCCCCCTCCCTGTGGAGGGTCCGGCGGGCCCTTCGACCCTGCCGCCGCGCTGGGGCTGCCGACCAGGCTGGTGTGGCCGAGGAGGCGACGTCATGACCACCGGTTCCGCGCACACCCATCCCAGCACCGACCACGCGCACGGCGGCTGGCTCGCACGCGCCTGGCTCGGCGTGGCCCTGACGCCCGTGTTCTTCGTGATCGCGTTCGCTGTGGGCGAGGGCGCCTACGCCGTGCTCGGCTACGCGCCGGAGAACGCCGACGCGCCGCTCTGGGTGGTACTGGTCACGTCGGCGCTGGTGCTGCTGGTGCTGGCGGTTCCCTGCGTCGCCGCGGTCGTCTACGGCCGCCGGTGCATCCGAGCGGGAGACCGGCGAGGTGTGGCACCGCTCGTGATCGCCTCCCTCGCCTGGCTGGGCGCGCTCGTGCTCACGGTCGTCTCAGAGGTCGGCAACGCGGTACGCCGCTAGCCGCCGCCCCCGGGACCTTCTCCCTACGTGGCGCGCCGGCGGCCTGAGGCACGGTGGCTCGAGCAGGGGGACTCCCTGCGCCCACGGAGGGAGAGACCGATGAGAAACCGTGCGCGCATCCTGGTCGCCTTGAGCGTCGCCCTCGCAGCGCTGCTGGCGCTGGCGACACCGAGCAGCGCCACTGCCACCGGCACGTTCCGCATCCACGGCGCACTGGTGACGACGATGGACCCGGCCGCGTCACCGAACCCGCTCAACCCGTTGATCGTCGCGTCGCCGACCCACCCCTCGACCGTCTCCGGTCTCGGCCGCGTGAGCCTGCACCAGCGCCAGGTGGTGCAACCCGACCCGGCCAGCCCGCCGTTCGGTCACCAGACGTACTTCGGCACCATCGTGAGCGACCCGACCGAGCCGGTGTACCTGCAGTCCGCGTCCGGCGACCGGCTGTACTTCACCTTCGCGGCCACCTACGAGTCGTTCGCCGCCGACACGGGCGAGGCTCCGTGGCCCATCGCCTTCTCGGGCACGATGACGTTCACCGGCGGTACGGGCCGGTTCGTCGGGGCGAGCGGCTCGGCCACCTTCACCGGCCGGTACTGCTTCCTGCGCAACGGCGGCGTCTACAGCTTCGACGGGACGGTGGCGCTGCCTCAGCGCGGCTAGCACTCACCTAGGCTCGCGCCATGAGCGTGCGCGAGCTCGTGGTGCTGGGAACCGCCTCGCAGGTGCCGACGCGTGACCGGTCGCACCACGCGGCGCTACTGCGCTGGGACGACGAAGCCGTGCTCTTCGACCCCGGCGAGGGCACGCAACGCCAGCTGACGCTGGCCGGGGTCACCGCCAGCAGCATCACCCGCATCTGCCTCACGCACCTGCACGGCGACCACTGCCTGGGGCTGCCAGGAGTGGTGCAGCGCATGGCATTGGACGGCGTGCGGCGTCCGGTCGACCTCTACTACCCCGCCGCGGGCGAGGAATACGTCGACCGGCTGCTCGGCGCCAGCATGGTGCGGGAGCTGCCCGAGGTGCGGCGGCACCCCGTGGCGTCCGACGGCGTGGTCGACGACCGGGGCGCGTTCGCCCTGCACGCCATGGCGCTCGACCACACCGTGCCAGCGGTGGGGTGGCGGCTCGTCGAACCCGACGGGCGACGCATGCTGCCGGAACAGTTGGCGCAGAAGGGAATCCGCGGCCTGGACGTCGGTCGCTTGCAGCGGGAGGGCCGGCTCGCAACTGCGGACGGCGAGGTGAGCCTCGCCGAGGTCAGCGAGGTGCGGGCCGGCCAGGTGGTGGCGTTCGTCATGGACACCCGCCGCTGCGAGGCCGCCGCCCGGCTGGCCGTGGGCGCCGACCTGCTGGTGTGCGAGTCGACGTTCCTGTCGGACGAGTCGGACCTCGCGGCCGCCTACGGCCACCTCACCGCGGCGCAGGCGGCCGAGATCGCATGGGACGCCGGTGTGCGGCAGCTCGTGCTGACCCACTTCTCCCAGCGTCACCCGGATGTCGGCGACTACCAGCGCGAGGCGGAGCAGGTCTTCGCCGACGTCCACGCAGCGCGCGATCTCGACCGCGTGCCCGTGCCGCGCCGCTAGCGAACAGGCCCGCCGTCCACGGGGTCATCGCGGACAGTGAGCGGCTCGGTGGGCGCTACTTGGTCCAGACGTTCAGTGCGAAGAAGTACGCGCCATCGGCGTCGTGGGCCACTCCCGCACCCCAGGAGACTCCGTTCGTCCGCACGATCTGAGCCCGGTGGCCGGCGGAGTTCATCCAGGCCACGACCATGCGGCGTGCGATCTGGTCAGCCGTTTCGTCCGCCGACCCGAACGTCGCACCGACGTTCTGCCCGCCGGGGCTCACCGTGTGGTAGATGTACCCTTTCGCGCGCATCGCCACCGCATGAGCCTGCGACACGGCCATCAGGTAGGGATCAGCGGGCAGGCTCGGTCGCTGCGTGACGCTGCGGTGGTAGTAGTTCACCCACTTGATGACCGCAGCAGCCACAGCCGGGTCCGACGGGTTGGTCGAGGGAACGTACCGGCGGCAGTGCGCCACACGCGCGCATCTGGTGGTCGACCACGACGAGCGCGAGTGTGCCGGCGCGTAGGCGCGCACGTACAGCCGCAGGGAGCGCCCGTTCGCCGAGCGAGGGAGCCGGTAGGTGCGCGAGTGGCTGACCGTGCGGCCCGAGAGCCTCCACACGTACGAGTACTTCGTCGGAGCGGCGCTGTAGCTGGGCACAGCGGCCCGCACCAGGCGCCCAGCGCGGACGGTCCCGACGATGTGTGCTGCGCTCAGCGCGCGCAACGTCCCACCCCACCCGACCTTGACGGCCGCCGACGTCACGGCCACCGGGAGGTAGCCGTGTACCGACTCGGTCACTCGCAGCACCACCAGATGCCTGTAGTCGGCCGCGGACAGCCGGTAGGACGAGGTCACGGCGCCGGGGATCGCGACCCCGTCACGCAGCCACTGGTAGTGCCGCTGCGCCCAGCCGGTGGCCTCGTCGGGGAACTGCATCCGGACGATCTGCCCGACGCGCGGCGTTCCAGTCAGCTTCGGCCGGGCAGCAACGTACGTTCCGGCTCCGACCAGGACGGGTGCACTCTGCCGGGTCGAGGGTGGTCCGTCGCGCCACGTGGCGGTGACTCGCACGAAGACCTTGTGGCCGAATGCCTCCGAGCTAGGCGGGTACGTGGCGTTCGACTGGAACGCCAGCGGGCCGGCGTCACTGAACCACTGGTAGGTCACCTTCGTCGGCGTCTCGGACGTGGTGATGTGGGCGGTCAGAGCGCCACCGACCACGCCGGACCCGGTGACGGTGAGCGCCGTGATGTTCGGTGCCGTGCCGACCGGGGGGGTCAGGACCCGCAGCGGTCTGGACGCGGCGAGGCTGACCCCGTCGGGCAGGTGCGCGATGACCCGGTAGGTGTAGGTGGTGGCGGGGGCTGTGGTGTCGTCGAATGCGGGGACGTCCACGCTGGCGATCAGCACTCCGTCCCGAAGGACGTCGTAGGTGTTGACCCAGCTGACCGGCGTCCACGCCAGCCGCACGTGGGTGTCGGTCGGTGTCTGCGCCGTCAGACCGCTCACCATGAACGGCGTCGGGCCCCGGAAGGTGCTCGCTGCGAACGTGAGGGTCTGCAGGACCTGTGCCGGGGCGGTCCGGGTGTCGAGAGCGTCGATGCTGTAGGGGTACGTCGTGGACGGCGCCAGGCCCACGTCGAGAAGGCGGGGGGCGCTGGTTACCGCGGCGACCAGGTCACCCCGGCGCACACGGTAGGCACTCGCTCCGGCGACCGCGGGCCAGGCCAGGTCCAGGGTGGACTCGGTCGGCGTCGCGGTCACAGTCCCGGAGGTGGCGAGAGCCTGCGGTGTCGTGATGGACACCGCGTCGCTCCAGCGCACTGCACCACTGAGACGGTCTTGCTCGATGACGGTGAAGGTGTAGACGGTGTTCGGAGCCAGGCGGGTGTCGGCGTCTGTCCACGACATCAGGCCACCTGCCGGCGTTCCGTCCATCCCGCCGCCACCTGCGGGTGTGCCCACTGCCCCAGCAGCGTCACGCATCGCGGTGTAGGACACGCTGGTGCCCGCGGAGGGCCACGACACGGTCGCCGACGTCGGTGTGGCTTGGACCAGGACGCCATGGGAGGTCAGAGCGCTCGTGGCCGTCGGAGTCACCGAGAGTGCCAGCGGGGACGTCTGCGCTGACACCGCTGACGGTGCGGCTTCGGCTGACACCGCCGGGGCGGGCATCGCGATGATGACAGCGGCCACCGTGAGCGGCGTCCAGACCGTCCGCAGGCGCGCCGTCGTCCGTCGATGCACTGTGCCCCCTGACCGGCTAGCCACATTGCGCATGCACTCGCGATGCTCGTCGTTTCCTTCGGCGCAGCCGACTGCGTCTTGACCGCAGGGGCGCACGGTGTACCCGATCGGCCCACCAACGCTGTCGCATCGGCAACCAGTCGTGATGGTTGTCCTCGCATCCACTCGAGCCACGGACCTAGCCCAACCGGTTCAACGACACTGCCAACAGCTCAACGGCCAGCACCGCCTGCCGATACCGGTGGCAGGACGACGGTGGGAGAGGGTATGCAGTTCAACTTCCAGGACCCCGAGGCGGTCGACGCGACGCTCGCCTCGTGGCAGAGCCGCTACGGCCTCACAACGGACCAGTTGATCTGGAACCGGTGGGGCTTGCCCGTCCTACCCAAGCCCCTCAGTCGGCAGGTGCACGACCGCGTCGTCCTGTTCCCGGACAACGCCGGGCTGGGCGTGATCAGCCACCCCATGTACTGGCTTCATCCCAGCATCACCGACCCGCACCCCGGTGAGGACATGGAGATGTGGAACATCCGGGTGCTCATCTTCTTGCAGCAGTCCTCCCTGATTTTCGAGGGCCCGGACGGCGGGTGGCAGTGGGCCGACACCCTCAGCATCATGGGCGTGGACCGGGTCGACGACGTCATGCGGTTCGCACACCTCACCCGTGAACGCACCCCCCTGCCCACGTTCCTGCTCTACCCGAACGAGAGCTTCGACTGGGACGCCTACTCGGAGCGGTTCGCCAGCGTCGACGCCTACCTGCGGGCCAATGGTCAACGACTCATCGACGAGTGGCAGCATCGCCGGTTCGCCGCTCTGCACCAGGAGCACCAGGCCCGGGTGATCGAGCAGGAGCAGGAGCGCGCCGAGCGCAATGCGCGCGCGACCCAGGTCGCGAAGGGCGTGGGACTGGGGGCTGCCCTCCTGACCTTGGACCTGGTCGGCGCAGTCCTCGGGGGTGGGGGAGGCGGCGACGACGAGCCCAGTTCGTACGTCTCTCCGGCGGAGCGCAAGCGCCGGCGGGAGAACGAGCAGATCCACAAGGCTGCCGTGCGCCGGGCGCGGCGCGAGCTTCCGTGGCACGAGCGGGGCCTGCTGGGCTAGCTAGCGACGAGCGGCGAGATGACCCCTCGTCGCGGCAGATCCGGACTCCCCTCGATCAGCTCGCCCGCCGCGCTCGCAGGACCCGATCCTCCACGTGGTGGGCCGCCGTGGCCGAGCCCGCCGGCCGGGCTCGCTTGTCGTCGATCTCGACAGTCCAGTCGGGCGCGCCGGCCAACACGGCCGCGAAGTCCTCGGCGTGGACGTAGGCGTCGGGGTCGAACGGACGGTGGCGGTGCTGGTTGGCGCGCATCGCCTCCAGGTCGTGACTGAGGATGAGCAGCGTCCCCCCGGGGGCGACCGCGTCGAGGATGTTGTGGACGCCGCGCAGGTCCGGCGTCCGCGGGATGGAGGCGTACGCCGCCGAGACGAGGTCGAACCCGCTGTGCGCGTAGGGCTCTCGGGCGTTGGCGTCCGCCGCTTCGCACGTGATGGGCAGGCCGCGCCGCTCGGCCTCGCGCCCGATCCTGTCCAGGGCGCGCGAGGAGATGTCGCTCGCCGTCACCTCCCAACCCTGCGCGGCCAGCCAGAGGGCATCGCCACCCTCGCCGGCGCCGACGTCGAGCGCACGACCCGTGGCCAGGCCCGTCACCTCAACGACCAGCGAGCCGTTCGGCTTGCCGCTCCAGATCTGCTCGCCGGAGTAGCGGTGCTCCCACTCGGCGTCCGAGCCCGACGGGCGCGTCGCGGACTGCAGGTCCTCCGTGGCGAGGCTGATCGCGACGGCGCCGCCGACGCGGCTGCCGTGCGCGGCCGCCGAGAGCACCTGCTGGCTGGGGTCGGTGATGCTGCCGACGGCGAAGAGGCCCTCGACGGCGGTGGCACCCATCGCATCCACCTCGAGCACATCACCGAGGCCAGTGACGTGCGCCGCGGCGTGCAGCCCGATCGCACCGAACGGCTCGACCCGTGCGCGGAACCGCGGTCCGACCAGCATCGCATCGGCTTCGAGCTGCGAGCCGTCGGCCAACGCGACCCCGGTCAGGCGGCCATCGGCGTCGGCCAGGACACGCTTGGCCGTGGCGTCGACGCGCACGTCGACGCCTCCCGCCACCAGGGTCTCGATCTGCGCCGCATCGACCTCGACGCCTGGCGCGACCAGCACGGTCAGGCGGTCGGTGAGCTGGCGGAGGAGGGGTGCGACGTGCAACCCCATCGGGTGCGTCACGAGCTGGACGAGCCGTTGGTCGCGCACCTCGTAGCCGTGGCAGAACGGGCAGTGGATCACGGCTCGACCCCAGTGCTGGGCCAGGCCCTCGACGTCGGGCAGCTCGTCGGCGAGACCGGTCGCCACGACGAGACGTCGAGCCACCACGCTGTCTCCTGAGGCGAGGTCGACGACGAAGCGGCCGCCGTCGTCGCGCGACACCTGAACGGCCCGGCCGGCGAGGACCTCGCCGCCGTAGCTGCGGACCTCCGCACGGCCGGCGGCGAGCAGCTCCGCCGGGTCGGTGCCATCTCGGCCGAGGAAGCTGTGCATGTGCGCGGCCGGGGCGTTGCGCGGCTCGCCGGAGTCGATCACGATCACCGACCTGCGCTGGCGGCCGAGCTGGAGGGCGGCGGCCAGCCCGGCGGCCGATCCGCCGACCACGGCCACGTCGCAGCGGCGGACGTCAGCAGGTGCGGCGGTGAGAGCGTCGGAATGATGGTGTCGATCGGTCATGCTTCGAGCGTAGACCCGCTTGGCCATATCTGCGATCCTCCTTGCAGTATTCGCAAGGAGGATCAGTGACAGCACCGGCCGACATCGAACAGGTGGTGCGTGCGCGGCTGCGGTCGCTGCGGACCACGCAGGGGCTGTCGCTCGACGACCTGGCCGCCCGCACGAACCTCAGTCCGTCGACGATCAGTCGCATCGAGACCGGGCGTCGCGCGATCAGCCTCGACGTACTGCTCCCGCTCGCGGCCGCGCTCGAGGTGGGCCTCGAGGCGCTGCTCGACGTGAGCAGCGACGAGGACGTGGTGATCCGGCCGAAGGCCAGCCGGGTCGGGGGCCGCACGACGTGGGCACTGAGCCGGCCGGACAGCAGCACGGTCGCACTGAAGATGCTCGTCGAGCCCACCACGGCGAGGCCGCAGCAGCAGGTCCACCCGGGTCACGACTGGCTGTTCGTACTCAGCGGCCGGCTGCTGCTGGCGCTCGGCGATCGCGAGATCACGGTCGAGACCGGCGAGGCGGCCGAGTTCGCCACCATGACGCCTCACGCGTTCGTCGCCCTCGACGAGCCGACCGAGCTGCTGATGATCTTCGACCGCGATGGCCAGCGCGCGCACGTGCACCGCGATCGGGAGTGACAGCAGCCGGGGGCGGCCGCACCGGCCTGCCCGCGGCATCGCTCGAAGCGTCTGGGGTACTGCGGGACGGCGGCGAGCCGAAGATCCGCGCGTCGACCCTCGCTTCCCTGTCGGTGCTACCCGGGAGCCTTCGGGCGTGATGCGTCACCGGTCCGCCTTGCTCAACCGGCCGCCGCGATGGCGTGGAGAGGTCCGACCGGTAAGCGCCACGAGCGCCAACGAACCTCTCCAGGCCAACGAAGTCCGTGTACACGAACACCCGCGCGACTGCGGGCACGCGGTGAGTCAGTCGTTCCACCTCCCGCATGACGTCCGGGCGCGCCAACGGGCTGAAGTCGCGCCCCTTCCGCAGGACCTCATGCAGGTCGTCCAGCACGACCTGAAGTCGCCACGAGCAGCGCATGGGCCGGCCAAGGTCGAGTTCCACGTTCGTACGTCGCAGCCCAACATTGACCTCGATCGTGCGCGGTGCCCCCATCGCGGGCCACCACCAGTTCACATCGGCCCACTCCGCGCCCATCTCCTCAGACCCCGGCCGCGCGCGCCAGTGAACGCCCCACGCGTCGAACCGCAGCGATGCCGATGCGCCCGCGGAAGCGAAGCACACCGACCCAGGGCGTTCCGTCCACGGAACCGGGGACCGCCGACCTCGTGCCATGCCAGACATCGTGCCGCCCGAACCGCCTACGCACACGCAACGACCACACAGGCAGGCGGCGCTATCACACTGAAATCGTAGAGCGGGGCGGCCGCTCATCGGCATGAGAGTGCACCGCCGACCGGACCGACTCGACCCGATGTGGACGGCGAGGTGGGTATTGCTACTAGGAGGGCAGTCCCTTCTTGAGCCACGCCTCGTCACGGTGACCGGCGGGCCGCAGACCGGAAGTGAGCCACACCAGAACAGCCGGTGGGCAGCCGCATAGAGAGCCACCCGCCGATCACCTGGACCGAGTCTGGCCAGACACCGGTCCTACGGGAATCGTCTAGTAGCCGCGAGCGAGGCGCACCGTGTTGCGCGCTCCCTGCGTGCTGAATGGAGTGCGCTGCTGGCCTCGCCAGAGCGGTTCGAGCAGGTCATTGTGTGGAGGGACCGACCGGCTGCCCGGAGAGTGGAGCGAAGGCATGATCTGCCAACGACGCTGCCCGAGACCTGCGCCGGTGGGGTCAGTTAGGGAACCACACGCTCGCGTAGAAGGAGAGGTGGTTGCGGTAGACGGCCGAGCGACCGGACGCCCGCGTCCCCCCACCTACCAAGTTGGTGGTCCCTCCCTGCACGCCGGCGAACATGCCGGTGCCGCTCACCGGATCGGAACGGAGGAAGTAGTTCCGGTCCGTCGAACCGGGCAACTGGCACGCCTGGCTGTCGCTCTCATCCAGCGCGGAGACGACCGTGCCCCACCGGCCACCCGCACCGTATGTTGCATAGGTGACGGGCCCACCCCCCACTTCAAGGCAGCCGGGCGCATGCGCCGCGGTCGTGATGGTGACACGCGCTCGGTAGAAGCCCCACACGAGCTCGGGGGTCCCAGTCGAACCCCGGGTGAGCGTCCCGTGGTACGTCCCGAAGATCAGGACATCACACGGACGGGCGCCGGGCTCGGCCCAGTGCTGCGGGTCGCACACTGTTCCGACCGTGCGGCCGATCGGGATGCTAAGACCCTGGCTCTCGGCCACGACCTCGAGCCCGACCGTCGACTCCTGCGCCACCGCTGGAGTCCCGCCGGACAACACCAGTAACAGGCTTGATACGACGACGACCAGTAGGCGTTTCATGGTCCATCTCCTTGTCGGAGGACGGCGGCACACAGAAGTCCAAATAGCCGCCACTCCTCAGGTTCCAAGCGCGCCGTCAACCTGTCAACCCGACGTGTTGACTCATCAATAATGCGCGCGTCGGGGGGTCATTGAGCTCATCGAGAAGTGCCACGAGGTCGAGCCCTCGGGCAAGGTCGCGTCCACCACCGGCGAGGAGAGGTCCACCCTGCGACCCGTTGACTTCAACATCCGCTCGATCAGGTGTCGTACCTCGTCAACATCCGCTCGACCAGGTCTTGTGCCTCGTCGGCGGACAGGGTCGTGTTGGTCAGCTCAGCCGTGCCGCCCTTGGCCACAAAGACCTCGCACGGAAGTGCTTGGCTACCCCTCGTGTCGCCGATTCGGCGCCGGGAACCGACCTAGGACGCCCTTCACGCCTGCAAGATTCCGCGCATTTCCCTCACGCTATGTCGGAAGCAAGCGAGCTCGGCAGGGAATCGGCAACGCCGACAGCCAGCTGAACCCGGTCGGGCCGCGGTGTCCGAGAGGCCTTGTTGGTTCTCACTGCACGGTCAATCAGGGCTTTGACCACCTGAACGGGTAAGTTCAGCCCAACCGATCGCTGACGTCTTACGAGATGCATGCAGGCGATCGGGGTGCACCTGCCTGCCGGAGGGACTCCAAGGCGTACGGGACAAAGTCGTCCAAGTAGCTAGTTCTGGACTTGTTCCAGGTGACGTTGATGTAGGCGAGGCTAGTCAGGGTGGCGTCCGGGTTTGCGCGGCCGTCGCCGTCTGCGTTCTGCATCGTCACGTCAAACTCCTGGACTCGTCGATCCACGGTCGCCAAGCCCGTCTCTGACACGCGGCACGACTCTACGGTTGAGTCGGTCATCACAAAGTCCTCGCATCCCCAGTCGCGATGGCGCCTCTGGCAAGCACGCACGGGTCGAGTTCTGAGGAAGTCTGCCGATCCGGGCGCACGTCATTCTGGGCGGTATGCAGCGTCCATCCCGTGCACTCGGTGCGTCCCAGCTCAGCTGAGCGCGCCCACGCATCTCCGAACGGGCACACGCTGCCCCCGGGCTGTCGGCACCGCCCTGGCCCCTGCCTGGCGGCCGCCTCGTCTGCGATGATGCGGGCAGGGCGGTGGGCAGTTGCCCCCAGGGTTGTCCAGATTCATCAACCGACCTCCCGGGCCTCTAGCTCAATTGGCAGAGCTGCGGACTTTTAATCCGTAGGTTGTGGGTTCGAGCCCCACGGGGCCCACCAGCCGCCGCCCTCCTGGCTGCCGCGACCGTCTCGGACGACGGCGAGTCCACGCAGACCACCGGGCGCGGCGGTTCCGGCCAGGCGCGCGGCCGTCCCGTAGGTTGGACGCCGACATATCGGTCCGCCGCGCCACCTGGACGCCGGACCGCACCGGCGTGGGGACCGGTCGACCGCGCACGCCGCCGCACCGGAACGCACGAGGGGGAACCGAGTGGTCAACATCCTGCTGGCCGGCGGGATCTCCCTGGTGCTGGCCCTCTTCGCCACGCCGCTGCTCGTGCGGTTCCTCGCGGGGCACGGCTACGGGCAGTTCATCCGTGACGACCTCGTGCAGCACCACTACAAGCGCGGCAAGCCCACCATGGGTGGCGCGGTGATCATCGGCGCCGCCGTCGTCGGGTACTTCGTGTCCCACCTCGCGCTGGTCGGGGTGAGCGCGAGCGACGTCGCAGGGGTCTCGCCCGGCTCGATCAGCCTCAGCGCCCTGCTCGTGCTCTTCCTGCTCGTCGGCATGGGCTTCGTGGGCTTCCTCGACGACTACATCAAGATCTCCAAGGCCCGCAGCCTCGGCCTGACCTCGAAGCAGAAGCTCGTCGGCCAGACCATCGTCACCGTCGCCTTCGCCGTACCGGCCTTGCTCGTCACCGACTCGAGCGGCCGCGCCCCGGCCTCGACGGCCATCTCGATCGTCCGCGACACCCCCCTCGACCTCGGGGCGCTCGGCTCGTTCCTCGGCGTCGCCCTCTTCATCTCCTGGGCAAGCATCCTCATCGCCGGCGCGTCGAACGGCGTCAACATCACCGACGGCCTCGACGGTCTGGCCGCCGGCACGTCGGTCATGGTGTTCGGCGCTTACACCGGCATCAGCCTGTGGCAGTACAACCAGAGCTGCGCCGCGACGCCCGGCCCCGCCTGCTACGAGGTGCGCGACGCGCTCGACCTGGCCGTGGTCGCCTGCTCCATCGCGGGCGCGTGCTTCGGCTTTCTGTGGTGGAACGCCTCCCCCGCCAGCATCATCATGGGCGACACCGGTTCCCTGTCGCTCGGCGCGGCGTTGGCGGGCCTGGCCATCGTCACCCGCACCGAGCTGCTGCTCATCGTGATCGGTGGCCTCTTCGTGCTGATCACGCTCTCCGTCGTCCTGCAGGTCGCGAGCTTCAAGCTCACCGGCAAGCGCATCTTCCGCATCGCCCCCGTCCACCACCACTTCGAGCAGGCCGGCTGGCCCGAGATCACCATCGTCATCCGCTTCTGGATCGTCGGCGGTATCTGCGCGATGGGCGGCCTCGGCCTCTTCTACGCCGAGTGGCTCGCCGCCAGCTGACGTCACCCGGGCACGCCGAAGGGCCTCCCCGCTCATACCGGGAAGGCCCTCCGCTGACGAGTGGCGCGGCTACTTCAGCCCGAGCGCGATCGCCATGGTGCGGAACAGGTCCGTCTGGTTCGTGACCCCCAGAACCCGCTGCGACTGCGGGCCCTTGGCGGCGATCCGCACCTCACTGCCGGTGTGGTCCTGCGACTTGCCCGCGGTGACGGTGGCGTAGCTGACCACCATGGGCGCGCCGTCCGCCGTCCGCAGCGTCTGGAACGCACCGGGCGAGTGGTGACCGGCGTCCTGCGGGTACTCCACGATCTGGCTGGTGTGCGCGTGGTCAGCGGTGACGACCACGAGGGTGTCGGGGTGCTGCTTCGCGTACGCCAGGCCCTGCGCGATCGCCGAGTCGAAGTCGGCCGTCTCACCGATCTGCGCACAGGGGTTGGAGGCGTGGTCC
Source organism: Angustibacter sp. (assembly GCA_051960055.1). Lineage (GTDB taxonomy): Bacteria > Actinomycetota > Actinomycetes > Actinomycetales > Angustibacteraceae > Angustibacter. The sequence goes on from JBQCES010000217.1 coordinate 12,838, forward strand.
TGCTTGTCGATCGAAGCGCCCTCCACCTGCAGGAAGAACCCGCGCCCGCCCTTGGCCGCCTTGGCCTTCGTGTCGAGCAGCGACAGCGCCTTGCTCGTCATCTGGGTCAGCGACGGCTGCCCGGACGGCGCGTTGCCCGGCTGGCACTCGGTGCCGTCGGCGGTGGTGTTCGCCGCGTCGTCGGACGTGTACGGCTGGGCGACCGGCCCCGACCACTGGGTCGGCATCGTCCCGGCGCTGAACAGCCCCAGCACCTTCTGCTTCGCGGACGCGGCCGAGAGCCCCTGCGCGTCGCCCACCACGGCGTAGCCCTGCGCCGACGCCTGCTGCAGCACCGTCTGGCCGGCGTACCGGCCGCCCGTCACCGTCTGCGTGAAGCGACCCTGCCCACCACCGAGCAGGACGTCGACGCCGTGGTCGACCATCTGCTCGGCGATCGAGCCCGGCCCACCGGCCTCCTTGCGGTCCTGCGGGCAGGCGGCCATGTTGGCCGGGCCCTGGCAGCCGCGGTCGGCGACGTGCGAGGCCAGCACCGCCGGCGTCGCGTCGGTGAGCTCCGCGGTCGTCACGTCACCGGTGACGTAGCCGCGGCGCTGCGCGAGCTCGAGGATCGTGCGCAGGTCGCGGTCGCTCCGGTCGACCGAGATCGCGCCGTTGTAGGTCTTGGTGCCGGTGGCCCAGCCGGTGCCGCTCGCCGCCGAGTCGGTCACGTAGTTGGTGGTGCCGTCCTTGTCGACCGAGTACGTCGTGTATGCACCCGTCATCGGCAGGGAGTCCATCGCCAGGCGGCCGTTCGCGCCCTTGAGGTAGTTGCGGGCGATCGTGATCTCGCTGTCGCCCATGCCGTCGCCGATGAACAGGATCACGTTCTTCGCCCGGGTGCCGTAGCCCCGGTGGTCGCCCGCGCCGTCGGCGTGCGCGGACGCCGCAGCCGCGGAACCCAGCAGCGAGGCGGCGCCGACCGCCACGGTGAGCACCCGCAGCTTCTTCGAGCCATGCATCATCTGTCGTCCCTCATCTCGTCGGCGCTCGCGCCTCCCTAGCGGGCAGCGAGCGCGAGATCATCCGAGCAGCGGGACGTGACGGTGGTTCGACGGCGACGCGAACGGTCGCCGAACAGCAGCGGGCGCGCCGTTCACCGCACCGTCACTGCGACATCGCCTGCACCTCGGCGCGACTGCGCAGGATGCAGAACTCGTTGCCCTCGGGGTCCTGCAGCACGACCCAGCCGCCGCCGTCGGGCTTGCGCTGGTCGTCGAACTGCTTGGCGCCCAGGCCGATGAGCCGCTCGACCTCCTGGTCGCGCGTCTCACCGTCGCGCGGGCGCAGGTCGAGGTGCAGCCGGTTCTTCACCGACTTGCCCTCCGGCACCTCGATGAAGATGAGGCCGACGCGCTCGTCGTCCGGGTGCACGATCACGCACTCGGTGTGGCCGGGCGCGTTCGGGTCGTCAGCGAGGTCGACGTACCCGAGCACCGGCTTCCACCACTCGGACAGCTCGTAGGCGTTGGCGCAGTCGACGGCGACGTGAGAGATCCAGGAAGTCATGCGCGCCAGTCTGGCGAGCAGCGGACGACAGCGCGACGCAGTTTCCCTCAGGCGTACTCGCGCGTCACGACGCTCGCGTCACCGGCCTCGAGCACCCGACGCCGCAACCGCTCGGCCTGCTCGTTGATCGCCGCGGCAGCGTCCTGCACCGTCTGCGCCGCAGCAGCGGAGTCCTGCACCGACTGAGCGACATTGCCGATCCACGTCGACATCTCGCGCGTCGTGGCGTTCTGCTCCTCGACCGCACTGGCGATGAGCGCCTGCTGGTCGGCGACGTCGGCGATCAGGTCGACGACCCCGCTGATCGCCGCGGACGCCTCGCTGGTCTGTCCCTGCGTGCGCTCGATCATCTCGGTGATCTTGCCGGTCGCCTCGGCGGTGCGCGCCGCGAGCTCCTTGACCTCGCCCGCCACCACCGCGAAGCCCTTGCCGAACTCGCCGGCTCGCGCCGCCTCGATCGTCGCGTTGAGGGCGAGCAGCCGGGTCTGCTCGGCCACACCGCGGATCATCGCGGTGATCGTGCCGATCTCGTCGCTCGACTGCGCGAGCGCCGTCATGTTGTCGCTCGCCGCGCGCGCCGACTCGACGGCCGTCGTGGTGCGCGCCGCCGCAGTGTGCACGCGGCCCGAGATCTCGGCCACGCTCTGCGCCATCTGCGCCGAGCCGGCCGACAGCGCGTCGGCCTGCGCCGACGTCTCGCTCGCCCCCCGCGTCAGGGACTCGCCGAGGCCCGTGAGCGACGACGACGCGCCGGCCAGGTCGCCGGCCAGCGAACGGTTCTCCGCCAGCGAGCGCACCTTCGCGGTGACGTCCTGCCAACCGACGGCGTAACCGTCGGGCGTCTGCGCGACGGTGACCTCGACGTACACGGCCGAGTCACCGCTGCCGACGTGCACGAGCTCGCTCGCCGGGTACGACATGGACTCGCTGAGCAGGCGGCGCAGCACCGCGCGCAGCTGGTCGAGCGCCGCCTCGCCGTGCGCCGCGGCCGTGCGCTGCGCCATGGCCGTCGCCGCCGCGTTGCGGTAGAAGATCTGCCCATCGCGATCGGTCAGCAGCACCACCGACGGCAGGTGCTCCAGCACCGCCACCAGCGCCTCCGCCGACCGCAGCACACCAGCATCACCAGACCGCGCACCTGCGCGCACACCGAACATCGGGCTCACTTCCTCAAGGTCTCACCGACCTCATCGGCGGAGGCCCGCACGACCTGAGCGGATGCCGGACGCCGGTCAAGCGAGCGAACGCGTGGCCCACACCGACTTGCCGTTGCTGGTCGACCTGCTCCCCCACTGGTCGGACAGCTCAGCCACGATGTGCAGTCCGCGACCGCGCTCGTCGTCCTCGGACGGCGAGACGCGCCGCGGGCGGTAGGCCCCGCGGTCCTGCACCTCGAGGATGATCTGCGTGCCGTTGCTGCGCAGCAGCAGGTCGATCGGCGAGCGCCCGTGCACCATGGCGTTCGTGACCAGCTCGCTGGCCATGAGCACGACGTCGTGCACGATCTCGCTGTCGACGCCCCAGGAGTCGAGGTGCTCCTCGACGAGTCGCCGGGCGCTTGACGCCGCCAGCTCGCCGGTGCGGAAGCGGTGCGTGATGCCCGCGGCGAAGGGCTGGGCGTTCACTCGGGCGATCAGCAGCGCGACGTCGTCGTCCGGCCCCTCCGGCATGCCGGCCTGCACCAACCGCTCGGGCAGCTGGCCGAGGGGGATGTCGCGCAGCCGCTCGAGCTCACGGGCCACCGCGTCGATGCCGACGTCGAGGTCGCGGCCGCGGCGCTCGACGAGCCCGTCGGTGTAGAACGTGACCATCGCCTCGGGCTGCAGCCGCACGGTCTGCGCCTCGATACCGAACACCCCGGTGCCGAGCGGAGGAGCCACCGAGCCGCCCAGTCGGCGCGACGGCTCACCGGGCACCACCAGCAGCGGCGGCAGGTGACCGGCGTTGGCGAGCGTGAGGGTCTGGTCGGTGGAGTCGAACACGGCGTAGACGCACGTGACGATGTGGTCGGCCCCGAGGTCCTGCACCATGCTGTCGAGGTGCTCGAGCACCTCGGCCGGGCGCACCCCCATCTTCGCGAAAGCCCTGACGCCCGAACGCAGCTGGCCCATCACCGCCGCCGCGCGCACCCCGCGCCCCATGACGTCACCGACCACGAGCGCGGTGCGACCGGCGCCCATGTCGATGATGTCGTACCAGTCACCGCCCACCTGGGTGCCCTCGACGCCCGCGCGGTAGTAGGTGGCGACGTCGAGGTGCTCGAGCTCGAAGTCGCGCTCCGGCAGCAGGCTGCGCTGCAGCTCGTCGGCGATCGCGTGCTCGCGAGCTGACGCCTCCTCCCGGGCGGTCGACGCCGCCAGCGCCAGCTCGGCGTCGCGCTGCTCGGTGACGTCCTGCAGCGAGCCGCGCAGCAGACGGCGACCGCTGCCGTCGTCGATCACGACCTCGGCGCGCACGTGCGCGAGGCGGTACCCGCCGGACCCGTCGGCGAGCCGGGTCTCGTACGTGATGAGCTGCTCGTCTACCGGGTTTCCCTCAGAATCCCTGCCGCGCAACGCGTTCAGCACGGTCGGCAGGTCGTCGGGGTGCACCACCTGGCGCATCAGGCGGTCGAGACCCAGTGCGTCGATCTCGTCCTGCGTGCGCCCGATGATGCGCTGAAGCTCGGGCGAGGCGAGCAGGACGTCGGCGTCGAGGTCGGCCTCCCAGCTGCCCACCTTGGCGAGCCGCTGAGCCTGGTCGAGCAGGGTCTGGCTGTGCTCGAGCACACGGCGCGTGCGTCGCACGCGGTCGAGCTCGAGGTTGACGCGTACGCGGGCCATCAGCTCACGCGCGGCGAACGGCTTCACCAGGTAGTCGTCGGCTCCAGCCTCAAGGCCCTCGATGGTGCCGTCCTCACCACCACGCGCCGACACCATCAGCACCGGTACACCCACCGTGCGGGGGTCGTCGTTCAGCGCGCGCATCAGCCCGAAGCCATCGAGGTGCGGCATCATCACGTCGGTCACGACGAGGTCGGGCGGACGCCGGAACGCCGCGCGCAGCGCCTCGACGCCGTCCGAGGCGGTCTGCACCTCGTACTCGGACGCGAGCAGGCCGGCCATGTAGTGGCGCATGTCGGCGTTGTCGTCGACCACGAGCACGCGGGGACGGTCGGCGTCGACGGCCACGGTGTCGGCCAGCGCCCGCGACCCGCGGTGCTGGCTCTCGCCGTCCACCCAGCGCTGCGCCTCGAGCACGAACCCGCGCGACTGCTCCTGGGCGTTCAGTGCGTGGCGGCGGCTGTCGGCGGCCTGGCCGGTAGAAACTCTGTCCTGCAGGGGAATCCGCACAGTGAACGTCGTGCCCTCACCGACAGCGCTCTCGGCCTGTACCTCTCCGCCGTGGACGGCGGCCAGCTCGGCCACCAGCGCCAGACCGATACCGGAGCCTTCGTAGCTGCGCGACTGCGCGCCGTGCACGCGGTGGAAGCGCTCGAAGAGGTGCTGGACCTCGCTCGCGGGGATGCCGATGCCGGTGTCGGTCACCCTCAGCACCACGTGACCGGCCTGCTGGCGCAGCGCCACGGTGACGCCACCCTGGAAGGTGAACTTCAACGCGTTCGAGAGCAGGTTGAGGACGATCTTCGCCCAGTGGTCGGGGTCGACCCACACCGGTGCCTCGAGCGGCTGCACGTCCGTCGTGAGCTCGAGTCCCGCCGACTTCATGGCGCTGTCGAACATGCTCACCAGCTCGCTGGTGTAGCGGTCGAGCGCCACCGCGGCGAACTCGGGCTCGGCCCGGCCGGCCTCCAGCCGCGAGAAGTCGAGCAGGCTGTTGACCAGGCGCAGCAGGCGCTGCCCGTTGCGGTGGATCACCTCCATGCGCTCGCGCTGACCCGGCGACAGCGGCTCGCTCTGGTCGGCGAGCGCGTCCTCGGCCGGCCCCAGCAGCAGCGTGAGGGGTGTGCGGAACTCGTGGCTGACGTTGGTGAAGAAGTCCGTCTTCGCCTGGTCGAGCTCGGCCAGGGCCTCCGCCCGTCGGCGCTCGAACTCGAACGTGCGCGCGTCCGTGATGGCGGCCGCGATCTGGCCCGCGACGAGCTGCGCGAAGACGCGGTACGACTCGTCGAACGGCCGGTAGCGGTTGAGCCCGAGGACGAGGAAGCCGTACGGCGTCGACTGCGCGTTCTGGCTCAGCGGCAGGCAGAACGCTTGCAGCACAGGGTCTTTCCAGGCACCGACGGGCACGTCTGCGAAGCGCGACGGCAGGTCGTCGACCGTGACGCTGCGGCCGGCCGCCAGCTCTGTCACCGGCCACGCCGCGTCTGGGTCGGACACGTCCAGCCGCGGCACCGCCATGGGGTGCCCCGCCGGCACCAGGCTCCGGCCGGCGAGGCGCGCGCTGCCGTCGTCATCGAAGAGGTACACCAGACCGAACGGCACCGACTGCGCGTTGTCAGCCAGGTGCTTGCACGCCGAGGCGATGGTGTCGGCCTCGGTGAGGTCGCTGTGCGCCCGCGAGCCGAGGTCGCGCAGCGTCATCATCCGCCGGGCGGCGATGACCTGCTCAGTGTCCTCCTTGACGACGCAGAGCATGCCCTCGACGTTGCCGTCGTCGTCGGCCAGCGGGCTGTAGGAGAAGGTGTGGTACGTCTCCTCGACGTAACCGCTGCGCTCCAGGAACAGCAGCAGCGACTCGTCCCAGGTGGCCACGCGGTCGGTCATCACGCGGTTGATCCGCGGGCCGATGTCGTCCCAGATCTCCGACCACACCTCGGACGCCGGCCGGCCCAGAGCCCACGGGTACTTCGCGCCGAGGGTGTCGCGCCGATAGGCGTCGTTGCAGAAGAACGTGAGGTCCGGGCCCCAGGCCATCCACATCGAGAACCGCGAGGTCAGCAGGATGCGGACGGCGTTCTGCAGGCTCCGCGGCCAGTCCTCGGGCTGCCCCAGGGGCGTGTTGTCCCAGTCCACGGCCAGCAGGTCGTGGCCGATCTCACCGTTCGCTAGCAGCGTCGCGCGCACAGGCGTCCGTTCGTCGAGTACCTCGTCCGCCGGCGGGGCGCCGCTGCCTGACGCTGAACCCGCCGCATGGGTGGATTATGCCGTTACCGGCAGGCACCACCAACCCATGATCACCCGCTTATCCCCGCTCGATCAAGCCCGCCGCACGAGAACGGCCGCCCCGGCGTACCCGTCGGCAGCCAGCTCGGCGAGGGTTGCCTGAGCCTGGTCGAGCGGACGCTCCACGACGTGCGGGAGCACGCTCAGGTTGGCTGCCAGCCGCAGCAGCTCGTCGCCGTCCGAGCGGGTGTTGGCCGTCACCGAGCGCACCTGCTTCTCGTAGAACAGCTCCCGCTCGTACACCAGCGGTGGCACGTCGGAGAGGTGGATCCCGGCGATCACCAGCACGCCACCGCGGTCGAGAGCGCGCAGCGCGACGGGCACCAACGTGCCCACCGGCGCGAAGCAGATCGCGGCGTCGAGCGGCTCCGGCGGCTGGTCGAACGCACCGGCCACCGAGGCCGCGCCGAGCGTGAGCGCGAGCCGCTGGGCCTCCGCCGACCGCGTGAGCACGTGCACCGTCGCGCCCTGCGCCACCGCAACCTGCAGCACCACGTGCGCCGAACCGCCGAAACCGTAGAGCCCGAGCCGGCCGCCCGGCGGTAGCGAGGTACGGCGCAGCGCTCGGTAGCCGACGATCCCTGAGCACAGCAGCGGCGCGGCGTGCGCGTCGTCCAGCGCCTTCGGGAGCCGGTACGCGTACGCCTCCGGCACGACGGCCCGCTCGGCGAAGCCGCCGTCGGCGTCCCACCCGGTGAACCGGGCGTCCGGGCAGAGGTTCTCGGCGCCCGAGCGGCACCACCGGCAGCGCCCGCACGTCCCTCGCAGCCAGGCGACGCCGACCCGCTCACCGATCTCGAACCGTTGCGCCCCAGCGCCTTGCGCGTCGACGACTCCCACGATCTCGTGGCCCGGCACCGTCCGCGCGCGGCGCGGCGCCAGATCGCCCTCGGCCAGGTGCAGGTCGGTGCGGCAGACGCCGCAGGCAGTCACCTGCAGCCGCACCTCACCCGGGCCCGGCTCGGGGTCCGGCAGCTCGAAGGCGTCCAGCGGGCCGCCGTCGAACGGCCCCCGGCGCGCGACAAACCACGCACCCAACGCCCAGCCCACAGCGCAGGAGGTGGACGTACAG
>JBQCES010000218.1:0-7193 GCA_051960055.1 Angustibacter sp.
GGCTGGTGCAGCCCGGGGACGCCGACCACCTGGCGGCGCGGGTGCACGGCTGCTTCACCGAGCCGTTCCGCCTGGACGGCACCGCGGTGTCGATCGGCACCAGCGTCGGCATCGCCGTGCACGACCCGGACTCCGGACGGACCGCCGAGCAGCTGCTGCGCGAGGCCGACGCCGCGATGTACGCGGACAAGGCGGCCGGCCGCCTCTGCTCGCGCTAGCCCTCGCGCAGCGTCCGCTCGAGCAGCGCCCGCACGTCGTCCGGCAGCTCGTGCTCGGCGGCCGTGACGTCGACGTCACGCGGTGGGCAGCAGACGCGGTAGACGAACCGGTCGGGCTGCGGTGGACCGACCTCGATCCGCTGCAGCCGGCCCGAGCGCAGCAGCTGCTGCCACGACCGGGCGTCCGCGTCGGCCAGCTCGGTGAGGTCGACGTCGCGGGCGACCTGGCGGCCGGCGATGCCTCCGCTGCGCTCGACGCGCACGACCTCGCCGGCGGGTGGCGGGGCCGGCGACCCCCCGCCCCCGCCCGCCGTGACGCCGACCTCGACCTGAGCCCACGCGTCGCGCACCGCCGCCTGCTGCGACGATCCCTCGCCGAACCGTGCTCCGGCGGCGGCGACCGTGGCCGCCGCGAAGCCGGCGAAGTCGACGTCGGGCGCCAGCGTGCCGCCGGTGAGCACGTCGTACCAGATCTGCCCGGCCGCCTCCCAGGCGTTGCCGCCGATCGCCGTCGCCGCGAGGTAGAACGCGTGGTTGGGGATGCCGGAGTTGATGTGTACGCCGCCGTTGTCGCTGGTGGTCGTGACGTAGCCGGACATCGTGGCCGGTTGCGGGTCGTGGCCCAGCGTGGGGTCGTCGTAGGCAGTGCCCGGCGCCTTCATCGAGCGCAGAGCCACGCCCTTGACCTGGTCGGTGAACAGTCCGGCGCCGATGAGCCAGTCGGCGCTCGCGGCGTCCTGGCCCAGCAGGCGCTGCTTGACCAGCGAACCGAAGACGTCGGAGATGCTCTCGTTCAGCGCACCGGACTGGTCGCGGTAGGCCAGTCCGGCCGTGAGCTGGGTGACGCCGTGGGTGAGCTCGTGGCCCATGACGTCGACGGCGGCGGTGAACCGCGTGAACGTCACGCCGTCCCCGTCACCGAACACCATGCGCGTGCCGTCCCAGAAGGCGTTGTCGTACTGCTCGCCGTAGTGGACGCTCGCGTCCAGCGGTAGGCCGCGGCCGTCGAGGGAGTCGCGGCCGTACACGTCGAAGTACAGCGACCAGGTGGCTCCCAGCCCGTCGTAGGCCTCGTCGGCCGCCGGGTCGCCCGTGGCGGGGCCGCCCTCGGCGCGCACGACGTCGCCGGGCAGGCTGGTGCTGCCGTGGCAGTCCGCGATCGTCCGCTGCGGACGCCCACCGGCAGCCGCCTCCGGCAGCGTGCCGCGCACCAGGGGCATGGCCGTGCTCTCGCGCCTCGCCCGGTGCTCGGTGTCGAGCTCCAGCGCCCGGGCGGCGTGCCGGGCCTGCTCGCCGGCTGCGGCTCGGGTGATGCGCTCGAGCAGGTAGGGCGGAACGAAGCCGTGGACTGCGTGGAGCTCGTGCGGGGATGAACCGGGACAGGTCGTCATGTGTGCCTCCTCCCTGACGACCGTAGGCCGGGCCGGCGACAGCGGCCGGTCCGGTTGGTCCGACCTGACGAAACCGGGCTCAGGTCTTGACCAGCCCTTTACTGTTACGGCCACACTTGAGTACTGGCGGACGCTGCCCACAAGGCCTCCCGCCGGTGTCCGCGGTCGGCCTCCGGGCCACCGTGGGAGTCCGCGTCCCGACCGGAGAGGACCGCCGTGAGCGCCACCCACGTCCCGCTCGACCACGACGAGCGTCCGGGCGGTCCGGCCTCGTCGGCCGCAGCCGCTCCCGTCGCGTCGCCCGCGGAGGTCGCGACGTTCGCGGCCCTGGCGGCCCAGCTGCCGGAGTCGCTGGGCGAGCTGCTGGCCTGGCGCGTGCGGCAGAGCCCTGAGCGGGAGGCCTTCCGGTTCCAGCAGGACGACGGCGACTGGCAGGCCCTGACCTGGCGCGAGACGGGGAGCGCCGTCGACGAGGTGGCGGCCGGCCTGCTCTCGCTCGGCCTGCAGGCCGAGCAGCCGGTGGCCATCGCCTCGGCCACGCGCTGGGAGTGGGTGCTCGCCGACCTCGCCGTGATGCGTGCGGGCGGTGCGACGACCACGGTCTACCCCTCGACCACGCCGGACGACGTCGGGTACATCCTCACCGACTCCGGCTCCGCCGTCGTGATCGCCGAGAACGCCGAGCAGCTCGCGAAGGTGCGCGACCACTGGGCCCGGCTGCCGCACCTGACCGCCGTCGTCGTGATCGACGCCAGCGCCGTCGGGCCGGACTCCGAGCACGCCGGCGACCAGCGGGTGATGAGCCTCGACGAGCTGCGCGAGCGCGGGCGCCGGCTGCTCGTCGACGACCCGTGGGCGGTCGAGCGCGCCTCGGCCGCCGTCGCGCCGTCGCAGCTGGCCACGCTGATGTACACCTCGGGCACGACGGGGCGGCCGAAGGGCGTGCGGCTGCCGCACTCGGCGTGGGTCTACACGGGCACGGCCACGCGCGCCACCGACCTGCTCAACTCCGACGACCTGCAGTACCTCTGGCTGCCGCTGTCGCACGCGTTCGGCAAGGTGCTGCTGACGGTGCAGCTGACGGTGGGCTTCTCGACGGCCGTGAGCGGCGACCTCGACCGCATCGTCGACAACCTCGCGGTCGTGCGGCCGACGTTCATGGCCGGCGCCCCGCGGCTGTTCGAGAAGGTGCACGGTCGCGTGATGACGCAGCTGGCGTCCGAGCGCCAGCCCAAGGCGGCCATCGCCTCCTGGGCCCTGGACGTCGGACGGCGCGTCTCGGCGGCGCGTCAGGCCGGGCGCGAGCCCACCGGCTTCCTCGCGCTGCAGCACGCGGTGGCCGACCGCCTGGTGCTGCGCGCCATCCGCCAGCGCTTCGGCGGCCGGGTGCGCTTCTTCGTGTCGGGATCGGCCGCGCTGAGCCGCGAGATCGCCGAGTGGTTCCACTCCCTCGGTGTGCTCGTGCTCGAGGGGTACGGCCTCACCGAGACGTCGGCCGCGTCGTTCATGAACCGGCCCGGCAGCGTGGTGTTCGGCACCGTCGGACGGCCGTTCCCCGGCACCGAGGTGCGCCTGGCCGCCGACGGCGAGGTGCTGCTGCGCGGTCCCGGTGTGATGTCGGGCTACCACGAGCTGCCCGAGCAGACCGCGGAGGTGCTCGACGTCGACGGCTGGCTGCGCACCGGTGACATCGGTGAGTTCGACCACGGCTGCCTGCGGATCACCGACCGCAAGAAGGACCTCATCAAGACCCCTGGCGGCAAGTACGTCGCGCCGCAGGGGATCGAGAGCCGCTTCAAGGCCGTGTGCCCCTACGCCAGCCAGATCGCCGTCCACGGCGACGGCCGGAACTTCATCACGGCGCTCATCACCCTCGACCCCGACGCGATGGCCACCTGGGCCGAGCGCAACGGCATGGCGGGGGCGCGCTACGCGGACGTCGTCACGACGCCCCAGGTGCGCGAGATGGTGCAGCAGTACGTCGACCAGCTCAACCACGGTCTGGGCCGCTGGGAGACGGTGAAGAAGTTCCACATCCTCGACCGCGACCTGGCCGTCGAGACCGGCGAGCTCACGCCCTCGCTGAAGCTCCGCCGCCGCGTCGTCGAGACCCGCTACTCCGAGGTGCTCGATGCCTTCTACGGCGACCAGCGCTCCGGGTGAGTCGCGCGTGCGGCGGCTGGTGGTGTGGTGAACTTGCCCCATGGCGCTGATCGAGGCGGTGTGCGTCGTCCACGAGCTGCGGCCGGACGACCCCCGGCAAGGCAACCTCACCGCGATCGACAAGCGAGCGGTGGCGGGTCGCTCGGCCGTGCGCCGGCTGGGGGTCGAGGGTGACCGGCAGATGGACAGCGACCACCACGGCGGCCCCGACAAGGCGGTGTACGCCTACGCCGGTGAGGACGTCTCGTGGTGGGCCGGCCAGCTCGACCGCGAGCTCGAGCCCGGCGTCTTCGGCGAGAACCTGCGCACCACGGGGCTCGACGTCACCGGTGCCGTGATCGGCGAGCAGTGGCACGTCGGCGACCCGGACGACGGCGTCGTGCTCGAGGTGACGATGCCCCGGATCCCGTGCTCGACGTTCCAGCGCTGGCTCGACGAGCCCCAGTGGGTCAAGCGCTTCACCGACCACGGCGCGCCAGGCGCGTACCTGCGCGTCGTGCGCGAGGGGACGGTCGCGGCGGGTGACCGGGTCCGGGTCGAGCGCCGCCCGGCGCACGGCGTGACCATCGGCGACTGCTTCCTGCGGTTCGACGCGGAGATCGGACGCCGCCTCATCGAGGCGGGCGGCTCCGGCGACCTCGACCTCGCACCCGCGCTGCGCGGGTTCGCGGAGCGGTCGCTCGCTCGTACCTGATGCCCAGCACCCTGCCCGAGGGCGAGCCCGTGCCCGACGACGGCGCCCTGCCTGCCGCTGCGCTCGAGGGGCTCGGCACCCGGCCGTTCGGCATGTACCTGCACGTGCCGTTCTGCAGCGTGCGCTGCGGCTACTGCGACTTCAACACCTACACGGCCACCGAGCTCGGCGGCGGGGCGAGCCAGGCGTCGTACGCGCGCACCGCCTGCGCCGAGGTGGCGCTGGCCGGGCAGGTGCTGGGCGACGCGGCCCCGCCGGTCGACACGGTCTTCGTGGGCGGTGGCACTCCCACCCTGCTGCCCGTCGACGACCTCGGCCTGCTGCTCGAAGCGGTGCGGGCGCGGTTCGGCCTCGCCGCCACCGCCGAGGTGACCACGGAGGCCAACCCCGACTCCGTCACCGCGGACTCCCTCAGGGCGTTGCGCGACAAGGGTGTCACGCGGGTCAGCTTCGGTATGCAGTCGGCCGTGCCGCACGTGCTGGCCACGCTCGACCGCACCCACGACCCCGAGCGCGTGCCGCAGGTGGTGGCGTGGGCGCGGGCGGCCGGGCTCGACGTCAGCCTCGACCTCATCTACGGCACGCCGGGCGAGACGCTCGACGACTGGCGCACCAGCCTGCAGGCCGCGCTGGCCTGCGAGCCCGACCACGTCTCGGCCTACGCGCTCGTGGTCGAGGCCGGCACCCGGCTCGCGGCGCAGGTGCGCCGGGGCGAGGTGACCATGCCCGACGACGACGACGAGGCCGACAAGTACGAGCTGGCCGACGCCGTGCTCACCGGCGCGGGACTGCAGTGGTACGAGGTGAGCAACTGGTCGACGTCGCCGGCCACCCGGTGCCGCCACAACGTCGGCTACTGGGCCGGCGGAGACTGGTGGGGGATCGGGCCGGGCGCGCACAGCCACGTGGGCGGCGTGCGGTGGTGGAACGTCAAGCACCCCAGCGCGTACGCCACCCGGCTCGGCGCCGGGCACAGCCCGGCGCAGGCGCGCGAGGTGCTGTCACCCGAGCAGCAGCACGCCGAGCGCGTGCTGCTCGGCGTGCGGCTGCGCGAGGGCCTCGACACCGCGGTGCTCACCGACGCCGGCCGCGCCGCGGTGCCGGAGCTCGTCGCCGACGGCCTCGTGCAGGCCGAGGCGGCGTCGTCCGGGCGTGTCGTGCTGACCCTGCGCGGGCGCCTGCTCGCCGACGCGGTCGTCCGCGCGCTGCTCTGACGGCGTCCGCCTCGGCGGTCAGCTCACCAGCGTCGGGGTGAGCGGGTACTGGAAGTCCTGCCCGCGGTTGGCCGTCATCGCCGCGACCACCTGCAGCACGATGGCGCCGACGGCCACGACGATGGCTCCGATGATGAACGCGAACAGGCCGATGCCGAAGGTCAGCACGGCCAGCGGCACCGCGACGACGAACCCGACCACGCTGACGATGAGCAGCATGATCTGGAAATTCAGCGACGCGGCGGCGTGCCGGCGCACGAACGCCGAGCGGTCCTTGTACATCAGGTAGACCACGAGCGGCCCCACGACCGGCAGGCCCACGACCGAGCCGGCGAACGGCGCGAGGTGGGCGAGCATGGCCCAGGTTCGCTCGTCCGACGGCGAAAGCGGCGGGTGCACGGGGTACGGCGGGTAGGGCGGCGGGTAGCCCTGCTGGGGTGGGTACGGCTGGTTCACGGGTGTCTTCCGGCGCGCTACTTGATGAGCCGCAGCGTCACCGGGTAGCGGTAGCGCTCGCCGCGGTTGGCCGCGATACCGGCCATGATCGACAGGACGAGGTTCGCCGCCCACACCGCGAGCAGGACCAGGCCGCCGATGAAGATGAGGAGGAGGACGAAGCCCACCACGGTGGCGATGGCGACGGCGATCTGGAAGTTCAGCGCCTCCTTGCCCTGGTCGTCGATGAAGGCCGAGCGCTCGCGGTAGACCAGCCAGACGACCAGCGGCGCGATGAAGCCGAGGACGATGCCGCCGAGGTGGCCGAGCATCGCCCACATGCGCTCGTCGCTCTCGGTCATCGCCGCCGCACCGGCGGGCGGGCCGTACGACCCCTGGCCGGGGTAGCCACCCGGCGCGGGAGGTGCAGGGGGCGGGGGCGTGGGCGGCCCGCCGTAGGTCGGCGGGGCAGGCGGAGGCGTCGCGCCGGCGTCCGGCTCACCCTCACGCGGCGCGTTCGGGTCAGGCTGCTGGGTCACGGTTCCTCCCGATGGTGGTCTCCCCTGTGCGCCCGACAGCGTAGGGGAGAGAGCACCCGGATTCAGCCGTCTTCGGGATCTGCCGTCACGAAGTCGATGAGCTCCTCGACCCGGCCGAGCAGCGCCGGCTCGAGATCGGCGTACGACCGCACGGTGGCCAGGATGCGCTTCCAGCCCTGCGCGACGTCGATCTGCGTGGCGTGCGGCCAGCCCAGGTGCGCGAGCACGCCGCGCTTCCACTCGAGGTCGCGGGGGATCACCGGCCACGCGTCCAGTCCGAGGCGGGCGGGCCGCACCGACTGCCAGACGTCGACGAAGGGGTGCCCGACCACCAGCAGGTGGGGCGCGTACCGGCGCTGGGCGACGGCCTCGGCCACGAGCCGCGACTCCTTCGAGCCCGGCACCAGGTGGTCGACGAGCACCCCGAGACGGCGGCCGGGCTCCGGCGCGAAGTCACGCACCGCCGCGGCGAGGTCGTCGACGCCGTCCAGCATCTCGACGACGACCCCCTCGACGCGCAGGTCGTCACCCCACACCTT
>JBQCES010000219.1:0-3282 GCA_051960055.1 Angustibacter sp.
GCTGGAGCAGGCCCTGCAGGATCCACCCCTGGATCCACATGAGGAACGAGGCGACCGCGAAGATCGCCACGACGAGCAGCAGCACGTTCTTGAGCGCCTCGAAGTCGATGCCGACGCCGGGGATGAAGTCGACGTTCGACAGCAGCTCGGCCTGGGTCGTGTTGCCGGACGCGCGGACCCCCGCGACCGCCTGCTCCTTGGTGATGCCGGCCGGCAGCTTCGAGCCGATGAAGCCGGCGAAGATGATGTCGGTGGCGCGGCCGAGGATCTTCGGGCCGACCGAGCTGAGCAGGACGCTCACCACTGCCAGCGTGACGACGACGACGAGCTTGGTGCGCTCGGGGCGCAGCAGGCCGAGCAGGCGCTTGGCCGACGGGCCGAAGTCCAGCGACTTCTCCCCGGGCTGGCCCATGGCCATCGGTCCGCCGGGGCGTCGGGCGGGACCGCGTCGGGCCTCGGCGGCCTTCTCCTCCGCGCTCTTGACTCCCTCGGCCATCAGGCCGCCTCCTCCGCGCTGCGCTGGGACTCGACGATCTCCTGGTAGGTCTCGCAGGAGGCGACGAGCTGGTCGTGGGTGCCCGTGCCGACGACGCGGCCGTCCTCGAGCACGATGATGTGGTCGGCGTCGACGATCGTCGAGACGCGCTGGGCCACGATGACGACGGCGCTGTCGCGCGTCACCGGCCGCAGGGCCTGCCGCAGGCGGGCGTCCGTGGAGAGGTCGAGCGCCGAGAACGAGTCGTCGAAGAGGTAGACGTCAGGCCGCTTGATGACGGCTCGCGCGATGGCGAGGCGCTGGCGCTGGCCGCCGGAGACGTTGGTGCCGCCCTGGGCGATCGGCGCGTCGAGGCCGCCCTCCATCCGCTCGACGAAGTCGGCGGCCTGCGAGATCCGCAGGGCGTCCCACAGCTCCTCGTCGGTGGCGTCGGGGTTGCCGTAACGCAGGTTCGAGGCGACCGTGCCGCTGAACAGGTACGGCTTCTGCGGCACGAGCCCGATGCGCGACCACAGCTCCTCGAGTGAGAGGTCGCGCACGTCGACGCCGCCCACCTTGACCCGGCCCGACGACACGTCGAACAGGCGCGGGATGAGGCCGATGAGGGTGGTCTTGCCGGCACCGGTCGAGCCGATGATGGCGGTGGTGCGCCCCGGCTCGGCCACGAGGCTGACGTCGTGCAGCACGGCGTTCTCGGCACCCGGGTAGTGGAAGTCGACGTCGACGAGCTCGACCCCGGCCCGGGCGGTCTTGATCGGCAGCGGCTGGACCGACTCGCCGACCGAGGACGTCGTGTGGAGGACCTCCTGGATGCGGCCGGCCGACACCGCGGCGCGCGGGATCATCGTGGCCATGAAGGTCGCCATCATGACGCCCATGAGGATCTGGATCAGGTAGGACAGGAACGCCGTCAGCGCCCCGATCTGCATGTCGCCCGAGGCGATGCGGTGCGCACCGAACCACAGCACCGCCACCGACGAGATGTTGAAGACGAACATGACGATCGGGAACACGAGCGCCATGAGACGCCCGACGCGCAACCCGGCCTCGGTCAGCGTGCCGTTGGCCTCGGCGAAGCGCTCTTCCTCGTGGCCCTCGCGGACGAACGCCCGCACCACGCGGATGCCGGTGATCTGCTCTCGCAGAACGCGGTTCACGCCGTCGAGCGCCTTCTGCATCCGCCCGAACCACGGCACCATCCGCCAGATGACGAGGCCGACGCACAGGCCGAGCAGCGGGACCGCGGCGGCGACGAGCCACGACAGCCCGACGTCCTCGCGCAGCGCCATGATGACGCCGCCCACCATCATGATCGGCGTCGTGACGAGCAGCGCGAACGACATGAACGTCACCATCTGCACCTGGGTGACGTCGTTGGTGTTGCGCGAGATGAGCGTCGGGGCGCCGAACTTGGCGACCTCCTGGGCCGAGTAGTCGACGACGGTGCCGAAGATGTTGGCGCGCAGGTCGCGGCCCATGCCCATCGCCACCTTGGCGGCGAGGTAGGTGGCCCCGACGGCGGCGGCGATCTGCACGAGGCTGACGACGAGCATGAGCCCGCCGTGGCGCAGGATGAAGCCGGTGTCGCCGACGGCCACACCCTCGTCGATGATCTCGCCGTTGAGGCTCGGCAGGTACAGGGAGGCGAGGGTGCTGATCAGCTGGAGCAGCACGATGAGCGTGATCTCGCCCCCGTAGGGCCGCAGGTGGCTGCGGAGCAGTCGCATCAACATGCGTGTGCCTTTCGGTGGGTGCGGTCGGTGGAGAGGTTCGTGGGGCGCGGGGGCGCCTGTGGCGGCGGTGCGGTCGTGGACGCTACGGCCTCACGCCGGGTGAGGGTCAACGGCTTTTCCATGCCGGCGCGCCTCCTTCCCGTCGTCGACGCCGCCGTGGAAGCCGGCAGGGCCGTCGTCGGTGAGCGCGCCCGGGTCGCCGCCGAGCTGCTCGTAGAGCTCGACGATCGCCAGGCCGCTGCCCGAGGGCGCCGGTCGCACGACGAGCCCGTAGAGGACGGTGTCGACGATCTCCTCGGGCGTCAGCGTCTGACCGTCGGCGATGCCGGGGTGGCTGCCGGAGAAGCACAGCAGCCGGATCCGGTGGACGACGTCGCGGGCCGGCACGGTGAAGGTGTCGGTCTCGCCGAGCACGAGGTCGTGGATCGAGTCGAGCAGCGGCTGGTGCGGCTCGCAGTCCTCGGCGCCCTCGTCGGTGGCGCCGCGCAGGTGGTGACCTGCCGCGTAGCAGGCCAGGTGCGGGCCGCGGTTCGGCGGTTCGGTCAGGCCGAGGGCACCCATGAGGCCGAAGACCTCGGTGAACCGGCGCTGCATGATCGTCGTGAAGGCGACGAGCCGGTCGCGGACCGGCAGGTCGGTGCCGATGGCGGTGATGGAGCGCCGGACGGGGGCCGGGCAGAACGCGGTCTGCACCGCCTCGTCCTGCAGTGCGTCCTTGGTGGCGAAGACCCGGAAGATCGTGCCCTCCGCGACCCCGGCCTCACGGGCGATCTCACTCGTCGTCGGAGCCCGGCCCTCGCGGTGCGCGAGGTCGAGGAAGACGCCGATGAGGGCCTCCCGGCGGTCGTCCGGGTGCATGGGCGCGGCGCGCCCCGTTCGCTGTCGCACCGGACCATTCTGAATGAGTGAGCACTCACTCACAACCGGTTTGCGTGATCTCCTCAGCCGGGTGGGGCCGGACTCACCCCGTTCACGGAGCTGGTACTCCGTCGCGGACCTCGCTCGTCGCGGAGATTCGCGCGCCGGGGCCCACTCGCTCGCGGAGCCTGGACT
>JBQCES010000220.1:0-8729 GCA_051960055.1 Angustibacter sp.
CGTCCGCCCCGGCGACACCGTCTGGGACATCGCCAGCAAGCACCGCACGGACGTGCGCACCCTCGTGCGGGCCAACCACCTCAGCGACGGCGGTCACCTCATCCGCGCGGGCGCCACGCTGCGCGTCCCAGGGCGTTCCACGGCCACGACGCCACACCGGACGCCGGCCCGCAGGGCCCGGGCCACGCCGGCCCGCACGGCGCGCTACGTCGTGCGCGCGGGCGACACGATCAGCCACATCGCGCTGCGGCTGAAGGTGTCGCCGTCCACGCTGCTGCGCCTAAACCACCTGGACGCCCGGGGCCGCATCTACGTCGGGCAGCACCTGGCCGTCCCTGCCGCCGCGGCCCGCGCTCAGGCGAAGGCCGCGGCCGCCCGCGCGCTCGCGGCGCGCTGGACCACCTACACGGTGCGCGGCGGCGACACCGTGAGCCACATCGCCACCCGACTCGGCACCTCCCAGGCCACGATCCTCAAGGCGAACCGGCTGCGGAGCACCTCGGTGATCCACCCGGGTCAGCGCCTGCGCGTGCCCCGCGTCCCCGCCGCCACGAAGCCGGCCACCCGACCGACCGCCAACAGCTTCGCCGGCCGCACCTACGCCGACGCCGTCGTGCGGGCCGCCGCCACCAACCGGCACCACCTCGCCAGCCGCGCGGTGCCCAGCCGCGAGGCGACACGGCGGCTGATCGAGCGCACCGCCCGCCGTTACGGCGTCGACCCCGCGCTCGCACTGGCCGTCGGCTACCAGGAGTCCGGCTGGAACCAGCGCCAGGTGTCGGTGGCCAACGCCATCGGCACCATGCAGGTGATCCCCTCGTCCGGCCAGTGGGCCAGCACGCTGGTGGGCCGGCGCCTCAACCTGCTCGACGCCGAGGACAACATCACCGCGGGCGTCGTGATCCTCAAGGCCCTCACGACGTCGGCCGGCCGGCTCGACCACGCGATCGCCGGCTACTACCAGGGCCTGGGCTCGGTGCGCAGCCGCGGCATGCACGCCGACACCCAGCAGTACGTCCGCAGCGTCCTGGCGCTGAAGAGGCAGTTCGCGTAGCTCGGTCCGGGCCCACCGTAGACTCGGGGCCGTGGACGTGACGGTCGCCGACCCGCTCGTCGGGCGTGAGCTCGACGGGCGCTACGTGGTGCGTTCGCGCATCGCGCGCGGCGGCATGGCCACGGTGTACCTCGCCCTCGACCAGCGGCTCGACCGCGAGGTGGCCCTGAAGGTCATGCACCCCAACCTCGTGGACGACGAGGCGTTCGTCAGCCGGTTCACCCGCGAGGCGCGCTCGGCCGCCCGGCTCAACCACCCGGGCATCGTGCAGGTCTTCGACCAGGGCAGCCACGACGGCGTGGTGTTCCTCGCCATGGAGCACGTCCCCGGCCGCACGCTGCGCGACGTCATGCGCGACCGCGGCCCGATGACGGCCCACGAGGCCCTCGACCTGCTCGAGCCCGTGCTCGACGCGCTGGGCGCCGCGCACAGCGCCGGCATCGTGCACCGGGACATCAAGCCCGAGAACGTGCTGATCCGCGACGACGGCCGGGTGAAGGTGGCTGACTTCGGTCTCGCCCGCGCCGTCGGCGCCTCCACCGCGCACAGCCAGACCGGCCTGCTGATCGGCACGGTGTCGTACCTCGCCCCGGAGCAGGTCGAGCGGGGGTCGGCCGACGCCCGCAGCGACGTCTACGCCACGGGCGTCGTGCTCTTCGAGATGCTCACGGGCACCAAGCCGTTCGGCGGCGACACGCCCGTGCAGATCGCGCTCCAGCACGTCTCGAGCCGCGTGCCCGCGCCGTCCAGCCGCGCCGCCGGCATCCACCCGGCACTCGACGACCTCGTCCTGCTGGCCACGGCGCGCGACCCGGCCGAGCGCCCTGCGGACGCCCGCGACCTGCTCATGGCGCTGCGCGAGACGCGGCGGGTGCTGCCCGCTCCGGCCCTCGACGCCCGCCCGGTGACCGTCGTCCCCGAACCCCACCAGCCCCCGGCCGACACGCCCGCCGAGCGCACGATGGCCCTCGACGCCGTGACGGCGCCGGCCGCTGCCCCGGCCCGGGGCCACCGGCGGCGGTCGCGGGGACGCATCGCGCTGGCCGTCGTGCTCGGCCTGGCGCTGCTGCTCGGCGTCGGCGGCTGGTACGTCGGCGCCGGCCCCGGCGCGTACGTGCGCGTCCCGACGGTGGTGGGCCTCACGCAGGCCGAGGCCACCGCCGCGCTCACCAAGCGGGGCCTGGACGCCGAGACCTCGCCCGGCTTCAGCGAGACCGTCGCCGCAGGCAGCGTCGTGTCGGCCGACCCCGGTGAAGGCGCCCGAGCCCGCAAGGGCAGCGCGGTGCAGCTGGTCATCTCGCGCGGGCCGGAGCGCTACGGCGTCCCGAAGCTGGCCGGCCTCACCGAGGACGCCGCCCGCGCGGCCATCGCCACCGCTCACCTCGTGGTCGGCAAGGTCTCTCGACGCTTCGACGACTCCGTGCCGGACGGCTCGGTCGTCTCGGCGTCGCTCCAGGCCGGCACGAAGGTGCGTCGCGACACCGCCGTCGACCTCGTCATCAGCCGGGGACGTGAGCCCGTGGCGGTCGGCGACTGGGTGGGTAAGCCCGCCGACCAGGCGACGCAGGCGCTCGAGGGCTCGGGGCTGAAGGTCACCACCACCGAGGCGTTCGACGACCAGGTGCCGAAGGGCAGCGTCGTGAGCCAGGACCCCGGGCCCGGCTCGGCGTTCAAGGGCGACACCGTCAAGCTCGTCGTGTCGAAGGGGCCCGAGCTCGTGCCGGTGCCGCGCGTCGTCGGCATGTCGGCGAAGAAGGCACGTGACAAGCTGGAGGCCGCCGGCTTCAAGGTCAACGTCACGTCGGTCTTCGGTAACGGCGGCGGCACCGTGATCGCCCAACGACCTGGTGCCGGTAGCAAGGTCAAGCCGGGCTCCACCGTCACCATCGCCGTCCTGTGAGCGAGGGGCTGGTCAGCCCGGAGGTCGAGCCGGCACCCCCGGGCCCCGGACGCGCCACGCGCACGTCCCTCGTGGCGGCGGCGCTGCTCGTCGCCGTGACAGCGGTGTGGGGCAGCACGTTCGTGATGATCAAGGACGTCGTGCGCGACCTGCCGGTGGTCGACTTCCTGGCCGTGCGGTTCGTCATCGCGGCGGTCGCGATGGTGATCGCGTTCTGGGGGCCGCTGCGGCGCATGCACCGCGACCAGGTGCGGCGCGGTGTGGCGCTGGGCGTGGTCTACGGGTTCGCGCAGATCCTGCAGACCTTCGGTCTGTCGCACACCTCGGCCGCGGTCAGCGGGTTCGTCACGGGCATGTACGTCGTCCTCACGCCCGTGCTCGGCGCCGTGCTGCTGCGCCAGCGCGCCCCCGCGGCGACGTGGGTCGCCGTCGCGATGTCGACCGCCGGCCTCGCGCTGCTGGCGCTGCGGGGGTTCTCGGTCGGCACCGGCGAACTGCTGGTGCTGGCCTCGGCGCTGCTCTACGCGCTGCACATCGTGGCCCTCGGCGCCTGGTCGGGCGGCAAGGACGCGCTGGGACTGGCCACGGTGCAGATGGTGGCCATCGCGGCGCTGTGCTCGGTGGCTGCGCTGCCCGGGGGGGTGCGGCTGCCGACGACGTCCGGGGCGTGGTTCGCCGTCCTCTACACCGCACTGCTGGCGGGGGCCGGTGCGCTGATCGCGCAGACCTGGGCCCAGGCCCACCTGACGGCCACGCGGGCGGCGATCATCATGACCATGGAGCCGGTGTTCGCGGCGCTGTTCGCCGTGGCCGTGGGCGGTGAGCACCTCACCGCGCGGATGCTCGGTGGCGGACTGCTCGTGCTCGCCGCGATGTACGTCGTCGAGCTCACTCCTGGTAGGACCATCGTTCCTCGCGCCAGGCGTCGCCGCTCGCGTGGTAGCCGCGCTGCTCCCAGAAGCCCCGACCGGGCTCGGTGAGGTACTCGACGCCACGCAGCCACTTGGGGCCCTTGTAGGCGTAGAGGTGCGGCACGACGAGCCGCAGCGGCCAGCCGTGCTCAGGGGTGAGCGGATCACCGTCGTGGTGCGTGGCCAGCAGCGTGCGCGGGGACGCGAGGTCCTCCAGGCGCAGGTTGGCCGAGTAGCCGTACTCCGCCCACACCATCACGTAGTCGGCGCCCGGTGCGGGCGGGAACAGGTCGATGAGCGTGCGCGCCGCGACGCCCGACCAGCGGTTGTCGGGCACCGACCACCGGGTCACGCAGTGCAGGTCACCGTGGACGTCGGTGCGGGGCAGCGCAGCGAACTGCGCGGCGTCGAGCACGTGCTCCTGACCGTCCTCGGTGGCGCCGCTGACCCGCAGGTCCCAGCGTTCCCCGCGGTCGTGCGGCACCGGACCGTAGTGCAGCACCGGCCAGCCCGCCGCCGGGCGCTGGCCCGGCGGGAGCGCCCGGTCGTCCGCGTGGTTCACCCGACGATCCTGGCAGTCGCTCGTGGAGTCGCTGCCGGCGCCCATGGTCAGGCCGACAGCGCCCGGCGCAGCGCCCGCCCGGCGCGAGCGGTGGCGTCGTCGTCGACGTCGAGGTGCGTGACGAGCCGGATCCGCTGCGGCCCGAACGCCGAGGCCAGCACGCC
Source organism: Angustibacter sp. (assembly GCA_051960055.1). Taxonomy (GTDB): domain Bacteria; phylum Actinomycetota; class Actinomycetes; order Actinomycetales; family Angustibacteraceae; genus Angustibacter. The sequence continues at coordinate 4,592 of JBQCES010000220.1, forward strand.
TTGTGCCGCAAGCGAGTCGACGACGTCGGCAGCGCTGCGGCGCGCGGCGGCCAGGTCGAGGATGAGGATGTTGGTGCTCACTGCGGCCGGGTCGACGACGGTGGCATCGACGTCGGCGCAGGCCTCGGCCAGTCGACGGGCGCGGGCGTGGTCGTCGGCGAGCCGGTCGACGTGGTGGTCGAGGGCGTAGTGGCCGGCTGCCGCGAGGATCCCCGCCTGGCGCATCCCGGCGCCGTAGCGCTTGCGCCACACCCTGGCCTGGGCGATGAGCTCGGCCGAGCCGACGAGCACCGACCCCACCGGCGCGCCCAGCCCCTTGCTGAGGCACACCGACACCGTGTCGAACAGCGCGCCCCACTCGGCCAGCGGCTCACCGGTGGCGACGTGCGCGTTCCACAGCCGCGCGCCGTCGAGGTGCAGCCGCACGCCCGAGTCCTCGACGACGGCCCGCAGCGCCTTGGCCTGCTGGAGCGACTGCACCGTGCCGCCACCGAAGTTGTGGGTGTTCTCGACCGCGATGGCGGCGGTGGACACCAGGTACGGCCCGGCGTCCGGCTGCATCATCGCCAGCGGCGCGGTGGCGTCGAGGCGGCCGTCGCCGGTGTGCCAGGTGCGGGTGGTGATGCCGCTCAGCGCTGCGGCCGCGCCCAGCTCGGCTCGCACCACGTGGGCCGTGACGTCACAGAGCAGCTCCTTGCCCGGCGGCACGAGCAGGCGCAGCCCGAGCTGGTTGGCCAGCGAGCCGGTCGGCGTGAAGAGCCCCGCCTCGTGACCGAGCAGGCGGGCGACCCGCCGCTCCAGGCTGTTGACGGTGGGGTCCTCGCCGTAGACGTCGTCGCCCACCGGCGCCTGCGCCATGGCCTCGCGCATGGCGGGCACCGGACGCGTCACGGTGTCGCTGCGCAGGTCGACGACCGGCCCTGCTCCCCCTGCGGTGGTCATGTCAGCGCTCTCCCAGCATCTCCGCGACCAGGAAGGCGACCTCGAGGCTCTGCTGGTGGTTGAGCCGCGGGTCGCACACGGACTCGTACCGAGTGGCCAGGCCCTGCTCGTCGATCTGCTCGTAGCCACCCAGGCACTCGGTGACGTCGGAGCCCGTCAGCTCGAGGTGGACGCCGCCCGGCACGGTCCCGAGCGCCTTGTGCACCTCGAAGAAGCCGCGCAGCTCCTCGATGATGTCGTCGAACCGGCGCGTCTTGTAGCCCGACGGCGACTCGAAACCGTTGCCGTGCATGGGATCGCAGATCCACAGCACCTGACCCTCAGCCGAGGCGACGGTCTCGACGAGAGCGGGCAGCGCATCGCGGATGCGCTCGGCGCCCATGCGGCTGATGAAGGTCAGGCGCCCGGGCTCGCGGTCGGGGTCGAGGGTGTCGATGAGCCGCAGGACGTCGTCGGGGGACGTCGAGGGGCCGAGCTTGACGCCGATCGGGTTGCGCACGCGCGAGAGCAGGTCGACGTGGGCGCCGTCGAGCTGGCGGGTGCGCTCGCCGATCCACACGAAGTGCCCCGAGACGTCGTACGGGTCGCCGGTGCGCGAGTCGATGCGGGTGAGCGCGCGCTCGTACTCGAGGATCAGCGCCTCGTGGCTCGCGTAGAACGCGACCGTGCGCAGCGCGTCGAAGTCGGCGCCGCACGCGTCCATGAACCGCATGGCCTTGTCGATGTCGCGGGCCATGACCTCGTAGCGGGCCTTGGCGGTGTTGCCGACGAAGCCACGGTTCCACTCGTGCACCTGGCGCAGGTCGGCGAAACCACCCTGGGTGAAGGCGCGGATGAGGTTCAGCGTCGAGCTGCTCGCGTGGTACGCCTGCACGAGCCGCGCCGGGTCGTGCCGGCGCGCCTGCGCGGTGAACGCGTAGTCGTTGACGGCGTCACCGCGGTAGGCCGGCAGGCTCACGCCGTCGCGGGTCTCGACGTCGCTGCTGCGCGGCTTGGCGAACTGCCCCGCCATCCGGCCGAGCTTGACCACCGGCAGGCTCGCGCCGTACGTCAGCACGACGGCCATCTGCAGGATCGTCTTGATCCGGTCGCGGATGTCGTCGGCGTTCGTGCCGCGGAAGGTCTCGGCGCAGTCGCCGCCCTGCAGCACGAACGCCTCACCGCGCGCGGCGGCCGCCAGCCGGCCACGCAGCTCGTCGCACTCCCCCGCGAACACCAGGGGCGGGCTCTTGCGCAGCGTCTGCACGGCCTCGGCGAGCGCGGCCTCGTCGTCCCACGTCGGCTGCTGGGCGGCGGGCAGCGCGCGCCAGGCGTCCAGGCCCTCGAGCACGAGACGCTCGTGGTCGGCGGTGGCCGGGTCACCCAGGGTGCTCACGCTGTCGAGGCTCACGGGTCCAGGGTAGGCGCGCCCCCGGACCCTCCTGCGCGCGGTCCGGATGACGGGACGTCGACGGGCGGGTCAGCCGAAGAAGGTCTCGACCTCGGCGTAGCGCTCGGGCGGCACGGTCTTGAGCTCGGCCGTGGCCTCCGACAGCGGCACGCGCACGATGTCGGTGCCGCGCAGGGCGACCATCACGCCGAAGTCGCCTTCGTGCGCGGCGTCGATCGCCTGCAGCCCGAAGCGGGTCGAGAGCACTCGGTCGTAGGCCGTGGGCGTCCCGCCGCGCTGGACGTGGCCGAGCACCACCGCGCGCGTCTCGTGACCGGTGCGCTGCTCGATCTCGGCGGCCAGCCACGTGCCCACCCCACCGAGCCGGACGTGACCGAACGCGTCGGTCTCACCGGTGGCGAGCACCTCGGCGCCACCCTCGGGCACCGCACCCTCGGCCACGACGATGATCGAGGCGTGGCCGCGCTCGAACCGCGAGCGCACCCAGCCGCAGACGGTGTCGACGTCGAACGGCGTCTCGGGGATGAGGATGCCGTTGGCGCCCCCGGCGAGGCCCGAGTGCAGCGCGATCCAGCCGGCGTGGCGTCCCATCACCTCGACGACCAGCGCGCGGTGGTGCGACTCGGCCGTCGTGCGCAGCCGGTCGATCGACTCGGTGGCGATGGAGACCGCGGTGTCGAAGCCGAAGGTGTAGTCGGTGGCACCGAGGTCGTTGTCGATCGTCTTGGGGACGCCGACCACCGGGATGCCGTCGTCGGTGAGCCGCTTGGCGACGCCGAGGGTGTCCTCGCCGCCGATCGCGATGAGCGCGTCGACACCGGCGGCGGTGAGGTTCTCGCGGATCTGCTCGACCCCGCCGTCGACCTTGTAGGGGTTCGTGCGCGACGAGCCGAGGATGGTGCCGCCGCGGGCGAGGACGTCGTCGACGTCCTCTTCGCCGAGCGGGCGCGAGCGGCCCTCGAGAGGGCCACGCCAACCGTCCTGGAAGCCGACGAACTCGTGGCCGAGCCGCGTGCCCTTGCGGACCACGGCGCGGATGACGGCGTTGAGGCCGGGGCAGTCTCCCCCGCCGGTGAGCAGACCGATGCGCATGACCTCACCCTAGCCAGGTCGACCCCACGGCAGGCACCGGCTGACCAGGTCGTGGTCACGTCGGCGGGCGGAGTGCCCGCTAGGGTCGCGCCATGACGTTCTCGATCGTGGGTCGTGACGGTGACGCGTACGGCGTGGCCGTCGCCAGCAAGTTCCTCGCCGTGGGCTCCGCCGTGCCCGGCGCGCGCGCCGGTGTGGGCGCCGTCGCCACCCAGGCGTACGCCAACCTCGCCTACCGCCCGCAGGGGCTGGACCTGCTGTCGTCGGGGCGCTCCAGCGCCGACGTCGTCGAGCAGCTGACCGGCGCTGACGACGGGCGCGACCAGCGGCAGGTGGGTGTGGTGTCGGCGGACGGCGCCGCGACGTTCACCGGGCCGGCCTGCCACGACTGGGCCGGTGGTCGGGCGGGTGACGACTACGCGGTGCAGGGCAACATCCTGGTCGGCGAGCAGGTGGTCGAGGCGATGGAGGCGGCGTGGACGGCGTCCGCCGGGTCGCCGATCAGCCAGCGGCTGCTCGCCGCGCTGCGAGCGGGTGACGAGGCGGGCGGTGACCGGCGGGGCCGGCAGAGCGCCGCGATCCTCGTGGTGCGTCCGGGCGCCGGCTACGGCGGCGACGACACGGCGCTCGACCTGCGGGTCGACGACCACGAGCAGCCGGTGGCCGAGCTGGAGCGCCTGGCCGCGCTGCACGAGCTCTACTTCGGTGAGCCCG
>JBQCES010000221.1:0-3460 GCA_051960055.1 Angustibacter sp.
TGCCTCGAGTGCGCCTGAGGACTCAGCGCACCACGACGCAGCAGCTCAGCAGCTCAGCTCGACTCCGGCGGCTCGCCGCGGTCCGTGCCGGTCAGGGAGGACGCCTCCTTGGCCCGCTCCAGGGCCGCGGCGAGCCGCTGCGGCGTCCGGGACGACACCAGCCAGTACGGCGTGGGGTCGGCCGGGTCGACTACCTCGATCAGCACGCCACCGGGCACCCACGACCGCTGGCACAGGTAGGCCCGGGCGTCTGCCTCGGGCCCGCGCAGCGCGCGCATGCGCTCGGGCGTCATGACCCGGACGCGGCCGACGAAACGCACCGGCATCTGCGCCCGACCAGCCAGCAGCTCGCCGTCGCGCACCTCGATCCGAGCGCTGGTGAGCCACAGGCCCAGCGCGGCTCCGGCCATCGCGGCTGCCGCGGTGGTGAGCGCCACGGCCGGCCCGAGCGAGGGCAGGAACACCAGCCCCAGCGTCGCCGCCACGGCCAGCGCGGCCACCCAGGCCCACGGCCCGGGCAGCAGGGTCTCCCGATGGGCGGCCGGGGCGGGGCTCTGCTCGCTCACGCACCCAGGGTGGCACGCGCGAACCCAGCCACAGGGACTAGGGTCGCTCTGCGATGAGACACCCCGAGAGCGCGCCGGTGGTCGAGGTCCTGCTCCAGCAGCTGGACGACGGCCTGCCCCTGCCGACGTACGCGCACCCCGGTGACGCCGGCGCCGACCTGATGACGCGCGTCGACGTCACCTTGCAGCCCGGTGAGCGGGTGAGCGTCCCCACGGGCGTGGCCATCGCCCTGCCCCTGGGGTACGCCGCGTTCGTTCACCCTCGGTCGGGTCTGGCGGCCCGGCACGGCGTCACCACGCTCAACGCGCCGGGCACGATCGACTGCGGGTACCGCGGGGAGATCCACGTCAACCTGGTCAACACCGACCGCACCCAAGCCGTCTCGCTCAGGCGGGGCGACCGGGTCGCGCAGCTGGTGGTGCAGCGGGTCGAGCAGGCGGCCTTCCGGGTCGTCCCCGAGCTGCCGGAGTCCGCACGCGGCGCCGGTGGTCACGGGTCGACCGGCGGTTTCGCCGGCACCGCGCCCGCCCCTGGAACCAACATCGGGGCGTCCCTCGCCCCGGAGGGAGAGATCTCGTGAGCCTGTTCCGCCGCCGCAAGAACGACGCCGATCCCGCCGAGGGCGCTGACGCGGTCGAGGTGACCGAGAGCGCTGAGGTCCCGGCCGACGACGACGCCGTGGACGCCGACCGCGCCGTGGACGCCGTCGCCGAGGACGACGCCTCGACCTCGCCCGAGTCGACGTCGGCGCGGGCGCAGACCTTCGAGCGCTCGGGAGGTCCGTTCGACCGCACGGAGGTCGACGGGATCGAGGGCCGCCTCGACCTCGGCGCGCTCTGGGTGCCGCTGGTCGAGGGCATGGAGCTGCAGCTGCAGATGGACGAGGGCACGGGCCAGGTGACTGGCGTGTTCGTCGTCCTCGGTGACTCCGCCGTGCAGGTGCAGGCGTTCGCCGCGCCGCGCAGCGAGGGCATCTGGGCCGAGGTGTGCGACGAGATCGCCGCGGGCATCACCGAGCAGGGCGGCACCGCCGACCCCGGCTACGGCACCTTCGGGCGCGAGCTGCTGGCGCGCGTCCCGAGCCAGCAGCCGGACGGCAAGGTGGGCTTCCAGCCGCTGCGCTTCACCGGCGTCGACGGCCCGCGCTGGCTGCTGCGGGCGGTGTTCCACGGACGGGCGGCCATCGAGCCCGAGAACGCCCGCGAGCTGGAGGAGCTCGTGGCCCAGGTCGTGGTCGACCGCGGCGCCGAGCCGATGGGCCCCCGCGAGCTGCTGCCGCTGCACCTTCCCGACGGAGCCGGGGTGGCGGGGGAGGCGGCGGCCGACGCCGACCCGCGCGAGCAGATCGCGCACGACGAGCAGCCCCAGGGCTTCGACGACCTGTCACCCTTCGAGCGGGGTCCGGAGATCACCGAGCGGCGGTGATCCCGGGCTCGCCCACGCCGTTACGCTGGGGGCATGGGTGAGACGCGCGGACGCCTGCGGTCGGTGCTGCACCGGCTGTCGAGCTCCGACCAGACCCTCGAGGCCGAGGACCTGCGGGAGACCGCCGACCGGTTCGGTGGTACGCCCGTGCAGGAGCTGCCCGACCGTCGGACGGCGTGCGTCTGCGGGACCCTCAAGTCGGTGACGTTGCGGCCGCGGGCCGGCGTCCCGGCGCTCGTCGCCGAGCTCTACGACGGCACCGGGATCCTGCACGTCGTCTGGCTGGGTCGACGGCAGATCGCGGGGATCGAGCCGGGTCGACGCATCCGCGTTCTCGGTCGCGTCGCTCAGCGCGAGGGCAAGCCCGTGGTGTTCAACCCGTCGTACGACCTGCTCCCGGGTGGGGTCGAGTGATCGCGTGGTGAGCCTGCTCGGTCACGTGCCGCCGGGTGCCACGACGGTCGAGGAGGTCGTGCGGCACCGCCTGGCCGAGGGCGTCGGGGGCGTGCGGGGCTCGATCGAGGCCGCGCTGCCCACGGTGGCGTTCGTCGTCGCGTGGTCGGCGTCGCACGACGTGCGTACCTCCCTGGGGGCCGCGGCGGTCTGCGTCGTCGTCGCCCTGGCGGTGCGCGTGGCCCAGCGCCAGACCCCCAAGTTCGCGCTCAGCAGCCTGGCGGCACTCGCGATCGCGGCGTTCTTCGCGCTGCGCAGCGGGCGAGCCGAGGACGCCTTCCTGCCGGGGATCCTCTACAGCTGCGCTCTGCTCGTCCTCAGCCTGCTGTCGGTGGTGACGCGCTGGCCGATGATCGGGTTCATCGTGGGCGCGACCCACCCCGAGGACCCGCTCGCCTGGCGCACCCACGACGGCGTCGTGCGACTGTGCCAGCGCCTGACGCTGGTGCTCGCGGGCCTGTACGCCGTGCGCGCGGTGGTCATGCTGCCGCTGTACCTCGCCGACCAGGTGACCTGGCTCGGCATCACCAAGATCGCGTTGGGCTGGCCGCTCTACCTGGTGGCCGTCGCCGGCATGGGTGCGCTGCTGTTGAAGGGCCACACACCGCTCGACCCCGAGGACGTCGCCGCCGACTGAGCGGTCGGTCACCGGCGGACTGTCCACAGGTGCGGCCGAGACGGTGGAGGGTCGACCATGATCGTCGGTAGGGTCATCGACCATGATCACTCGGGGGCATTTGCGGCGGTTTGTCGTAGGCGTCAGTGCTGTCGTGGCCGTGGCTGCGTGTCAGGGCTCGGACGACGCCGCGCCGAGTCCCTCGGTGGTTCGTCCGACCGAGGTATCGGCCTCGGGTACACCGACCACCTCGCCGAGCGGGTCGGCGACGGGCGGCGACGAGGCCGCGGCGCGGGCGCGCGTCCCCAAGGCCGCGAGGGCGCACACCTTCGCCGGTGCCCAAGCCTTCGCCGAGTTCTACGTCGAGCAGATCAACAAGGCATGGACCACGCCTGACCC
>JBQCES010000222.1:0-4343 GCA_051960055.1 Angustibacter sp.
GCGTGCTGGCGGGTGGGGTAGTGCTGCTGGGCGTGTCGGTGGCGGCGCTCGGCGCGGCGGGTGCCGTCTGGGGACTGGCCCGCCAGGCGTACCTGGCCGAGGTCGTGCCGGTCGGCCAACGCGCGCGGGCGCTCTCGACTCTCGGCGGCACCCACCGGATCGGGGTGTTCGTCGGCCCGTTCGCCGGGGCGTGGGCGATCGGTCGGTGGGGTTTGGACGCCGCGTACGGCCTGCACGCGGTCGCCGCCGCCGTGGCGTGCGTCGTGCTGCTGGCCGTGCGCGAGGTGCCTCGCCCCGCGCTGGGCGAGCAGCCTGCGGCCAGCACCTGGTCGGTGGTGCGGGCGCACCTGCCGGTGCTGCGCACGCTGGGGCTCGGCGTGGTCGTGCTGGCCGCCGTCCGGGCCAGCCGGCAGGTGGTGGTGCCGCTGTGGGCCGAGCACCGGGGCCTCGACGCGACGGCGACGAGCCTGATCTTCGGTGCGTCCGGCGCCGTCGACATGCTGCTCTTCTACCCGGCCGGGCACGTGATGGACCGCCTGGGCCGGCGCTGGGTGGCCGTGCCCAGCACCGCCCTGCTCGGTGTCGGCCACCTGCTGCTGCCGTTCACCACAGGCGCGGGGGGCATCCTCGCCGTCGCCCTGGTGCTCGGCCTGGCCAACGGTGCGGGCAGCGGCATCGTCATGACGCTCGGCGCCGACGCCTCGCCGGCGGTCGGGCGATCGCAGTTCCTGGGCGCGTGGCGGTTGTGCGCGGACGCCGGCGTGGCCGGCGGGCCGGTGGTCGTCTCGCTCGCGACGGTGGTGGCGTCCCTGGCCGCCGGGGTGTGGGTGATGGGCGTCGTCGGCCTGCTCGGCGCCGCTGCCATGCACCGCTGGGTGGGTGCCGTCGACCCGGTGCGCCGCGTGCGCCGTCGCGAGTAGCTACGCGCGGCGCCGGTAATCGCAGAAGCGGTAGCGCAGGCCGGACGTCGAGGTGTGCCACCCGTCGGCGGGGTCGCGGCTCACCAGCTCCCACTCAGGGCCGATCGACGGTGCGTGGGCGTCACCGTCGACCGTCGCGTCGATCTCGGTGACGACCAGCCGGTCGGCCTCGGCGAGCGCGGCGGCGTAGACCTGGGCGCCGCCGATGACCCAGACGGTGGCGCCAGCGACGCCGGCGGGCTCAGCCGCGTCGGCCAGCGCCGCCGCGAGGTCGGTGCGCACCTCGGCGCCCTCGGCCCGAAAGCCCGGACGGCGCGACAGCACGATGTTGCGGCGTCCGGGCAGGGGCCGGAAGCGCTCGGGCAGCGACTCCCAGGTGGTCCGGCCCATCACGACCGTGCCGCCGCGGGTCACAGCGCGAAAATGCGCGAGGTCCTCGGGCAGGTGCCACGGCAGCGCGCCGTCGCGCCCGATCACGCCCTCCCGGCCCTGGGCCCAGACCAGCGCGACGCTCACACGGCCACCGGCGCCTTGATGGCGGGGTGGTGCTGGTAGCCGACGATCTCGACGTCGTCGAGGTCGTACTCGAACAGCGACGGCGCCTGGCGCAGGCGCAGGGTGGGGAACGCGAACGGCTCGCGCGAGAGCTGCTCGGTGACCTGGGCGACGTGGTTGTCGTAGACGTGGCAGTCGCCGCCGGTCCAGATGAAGTCGCCGACGTCGAGCCCGACCTGCTGCGCCACCATGTGGGTCAGCAGCGCGTAGCTGGCGATGTTGAACGGCACACCCAGGAACAGGTCGGCGCTGCGCTGGTAGAGCTGGCACGACAGGCGGCCGTCCGCCACGTAGAACTGGAAGAGCGCGTGGCAGGGCGCGAGCGCCATCTGCGGGATCTCGCCGACGTTCCAGGCCGAGACGACCATGCGGCGCGAGTCCGGATCGCGGCGCAGCGTGTCGAGCACGTCGCTGATCTGGTCGACGTGGCGTCCGTCGGGCGTCGGCCACGCGCGCCACTGGACGCCGTACACCGGCCCCAGCTCGCCGTCGGCGTCGGCCCACTCGTCCCAGATCGTGACGCCGCGCTCCTGCAGCCAGCGCACGTTGCTCTCGCCACGCAGGAACCACAGCAGCTCCGCCACCACCGACCGCACGTGCACGCGCTTGGTCGTCACGAGCGGGAACCCGCCCGCCAGCGGATAACGCAGCTGGTGCCCGAAGACGCTGCGGGTGCCCGTGCCGGTGCGGTCGCTCTTCGGCGTCCCGCTGGCCATCACGTGGCGCAGCAGGTCCTCGTACTGGGTGTCGGGCTGCTGGCGCTGGGTCTCCACGAGGCGAGCCTAACCGTGCGGGCCGACGGGGCCAGGACCCGGCGCTCGGGCCCGGAAAAAAAGTTCGGCGACCCTGTAACGCCCCCGGGGGCGACGGCGATATGCCGGTGGAACGCGTCGTTGCCCGGACCCCCGAGCGGGCAACGACGCGTTCTGTGTGTCCGGCGCCTGGCGCTCGCCGAGGCGGGCTCGTGGCGGAGGGGCGGTAGGTTGGTGGTCATGCCCAGCACACCCTCGGCGGACCTGTCGCCGGCGCCGTTCGGGCGCGTCCTGACCGCGATGGTCACGCCCTTCACCGACGACCACCGGCTCGACCTCGACGCGGCCGCTCGCCTGGCGGAGCACCTCGTCGACCACGGCAACGACGGCCTGGTCGTCAGCGGCACCACGGGGGAGTCGCCGACCACCACCGACGAGGAGAAGGTCGAGCTGCTGCGAGTCGTGCTCGACGCGGTCGGCGACCGGGCCACCGTGGTGGCCGGCGTCGGCACGAACGACACCCGGCACACGATCGAGGGCGCCCGCGCGGCCGCCGCGGCCGGCGCCCACGGCCTGCTCGTCGTCACGCCGTACTACAACAAGCCGCCGCAGGCCGGCGTGCTCGCGCACTTCACCGCCGTCGCCGACGCGACCGACCTGCCCGTGATGCTCTACGACATCCCGGGTCGCACGGCCACGAAGATCGCGGCCGACACCCTCGTGCGGGCCGCTGAGCACGAGCGCATCGTCGCGGTGAAGGACGCCGTGGGCGACGTGTTCGAGGGCACCTGGGTCATGGCCCGCAGCGACCTCGCGTACTACTCCGGCGACGACGCGGCCAACCTCTCGTGGCTGGCGCACGGTGCGTCCGGACTCGTGAGCGTGGTGTCGCACGTGGCGGGCCTGCAGTACCGCGCCATGGTCAAGGCCGTCCTCGAAGGTGACCTCACGACCGCCCAGCGCGTCTACCGCGAGGTGCTGCCCGCCGTCCGGGGCATCATGACCATCACCCAGGGCGCGATCATGGCCAAGGCCGCTCTGCAGCTGCAGGGCGTGCTGGCCACCCGCGCCGTCCGACTCCCGCTCGTCGAGGCGACGCCCGAGCAGGTGTCGCTGCTCAAGACCGACCTCGCCGACTGCGCCCTCCTGGAGGCCCGCGCGTGACCCACCCGCATCCTGAGCTCGGCCTGCCCCCGTCACTCGCACCCGGCGCGCTGCGCGTCGTGGCCCTCGGAGGGCTCGGCGAGGTCGGCCGCAACATGGCCGTGCTGGAGTACGACGGCAAGCTGCTCGTCATCGACTGCGGCGTGCTCTTCCCCGAGGACCACCAGCCCGGCGTCGACCTGATCCTGCCCGACTTCAGCCACATCGCCGACCGGCTCGACGACGTCGTCGCCGTCGTCCTGACCCACGGCCACGAGGACCACATCGGCGCGGTGCCCTACCTGCTGCGCCTGCGCCCCGACATCCCGCTGGTCGGTTCGCAGCTCACGCTGGCCTTCATCGAGGCCAAGCTCAAGGAGCACCGCATCACGCCCTACACCCTGGGGGTGCGCGAGGGGCAGGTCGAGGAGCTCGGGCCGTTCCGCTGCGAGTTCGTGGCGGTCAACCACTCCATCCCCGACGCCCTCGCCGTGGCCGTCACGACCGGCGCGGGCACCGTGCTGCACACCGGCGACTTCAAGATGGACCAGCTGCCGCTCGACGGCCGCATCACCGACCTGCGGGCGTTCGCCCGGCTCGGCGAGCAGGGCGTCGACCTGCTGATGATCGACTCCACGAACGCCGAGGTGCCGGGGTTCACGGTGTCCGAGCGCGAGATCTCGCCGGTGCTCGACCGGGTCTTCGCGAACGCCGACCGGCGGATCATCGTGGCGTCCTTCGCCTCGCACGTGCACCGCGTGCAGCAGGTGCTGAACGCCGCGCACGACCACGGCCGGCGCGTGGCGCTCGTCGGCCGCTCGATGGTGCGAAACATGGGCGTGGCCCGCGACCTCGGCTACCTCGACGTGCCGGACGGCGTCCTGGTCGACCTCAAGGCCGTGGGCGACCTGCCGGACGACCAGGTGGTGCTCATGTGCACCGGCTCGCAGGGTGAGCCCATGGCGGCGCTGTC
>JBQCES010000223.1:0-25200 GCA_051960055.1 Angustibacter sp.
GCCCGAAGGTCCCCAGGCCAGCGCTCACGGCACCGGCTGAGGCGGCGAAGAGGTAGAAGGCTCGCGGCAGTCTCGTGTGCGGGACGTCGACACCGACGTCCGCTGCAGCCGGCTCTGACGCTCGCGCTCGGCTGCCGTCCAGCCGCGCCCGCATCCAGCCCAGCAGCACGACGGCCGCGATGCCCGGTACGGCGAGCGCCAGCATCGCCGGCCAGATCGCCGCCGTGACCGCGATGACCGCGCTGACCAGCAGCGGCCCCACGAAGGCCCCGAGCTGGTCGAGCGCCTTGTGCACCCCCAGACCGCGCCCCATGCCCACGTGCCCTGCGGCGTCCGCGAGCAGGGTCGACTTCGCCGGGCTGCGCACTGCCTTGCCGGTGCGCTCGGCCAGCACGAGCGCGCACGCGAGCGCCAACCCCGCGCCGCCCACGAAGGGCGTCACGGCCAGCAGCGGCACACTCACCGCCGTCAGCGCGTACCCCGCGATGGCGATCGCCCAGTAGCGGTGCGTCCGGTCGGCGAGCGGCCCGAACACCAGCCGCAGCACCAGCGCGGCGGCCTCCCCCGCGCCCGTGACGACGCCGACCACCACGGCGGTCGCGCCGAGCGACGCGAGCAGCGGCCCGGTGATCGACCGCGCGCCCTCGTAGACGACGTCGGCGAGCAGAGACACGACGCCGAAGCCCACGATCGTGCGCCACGGCGACCACCCGCCACGCTCGCGCGGGGGTGGGGCGTCGGTCACGGCAGGGACGCTACCTGCTTCGCCACGTCGGCGCGCAGAGTGGCGACGCGCTCGAGGTCGCGCTCACTGCCCAGGACGGCGTTCAGCGCCGTCCTCAGCTGAGGGCCGGCCTGCTCGGCGGCCTCCGCGGCCGACAAGGGCTCGGACGTCGGCCCCGCGGTGCCGCGCAGCATCCGCAGCACCAGCTCGGCGCCGTCCAGACGTCCCCACAGGTAGTCGTTCTCGCGCCACGCGGCGTCGACGAAGCCGCCGAAGTGGTGCAGCGACACGCCCTTGAGCTTGCCGCCCGCCGGCGTCGGCAGCGCCATCGCGGCCAGCGGGCTGAACTGGCTCACCGGGATCGGCGTGAACTGCGGCAGCCGCGACAGGGCGACGGTCGGGAAGATCAGCGCGTCCCACAAGGGGAAGCCGAGATAGCGCGACAGCAGGCCACGACGGGTCTCGACGTCCCACTCCTTCGTCAGCTGGGCGAACGACTGCCACATCGGCACGCTGCTGTCGGCGAGCCGCTCGGCGAGGCTCGCGCGGTAGGTCATGAACAGCTGCGTGAACTCGGCGTCGTGCTCGGCCGCGAACGCCTCGGGGTTGGCGAAGACCGCGTCGTCGCTGAGATCGGCACCGAGGAACGCGACGAGCGAGTCGGTCACCGCCCCCACGGCGTCGCGGGGCGCGGCGTGCAGCGCGTCGAGCAGCTCCCAGGCCCTCGCCTTCAACGCATCCAGCTCCGTTCGACGCGGTGTGCCCGGGCCAGAGTCGACCACCGGGTACAGCGCGTTGACACCCGCGAGGATGAACATGAGCCGGCGCTCGCGGTACGGCACGTCGACCGGACCCAGCATCTCGAGCAGACGCGTCGGATCGGGCTCACGCCACTCGACCCGGCTGCGAGCCCAAGCCGCCAGCGCGGCGCGCACGAACGTCGTGCGGCCCGAGCCCGGAGGGTAGACGAACCGGGCCACGATCTCGTCGGCCAGCCGCTCCCCCGCGGCCTCGACCTTGAGCCGGCAGTAGGTGGTGAAACCCGCACCGGCGAACGTCGGGGCCTGCGCGTACAGGGTGTCGGCCAGGCGCTTGACGTCGCCGGGGTCGTCGATGTTCCAGGCCGCCTGCGCTGACCCGGTCGCCTGCTGCCAGGCCTGGTCGATGGCCGCGGTGACCTGGCCCATCTGCTGCGCCGTGATCGCTCCGAGCTCGGCGACGCGCACGTTGAGGTCGCGCAGGTCCTCCAGGTCGCGCAGGATCGAGTGGCTGCCCTTCACGCCGACGACGCTGCGCAGCAACGCCTTGAGGTAGCCGGGCGCGCCGGCGTCGCCGTCCGGTTGCTCCGGCTGCTGCATGAGTCGCAGGCCCGGATCGGGCTGGATGTAGACCAGCCGGCGCACCACCTCGGTGCGCGCCCGTTTCTCGGCGATCGACTCGACGACGAGGTCGAACGGCGCGTTGTCGAGCACCCCGCCGTCGACGAACCACCGGCCTGCGGCGGCAGCGGCGTCGGCGTACCGGCGACGGAACATCAGCGCCACGGCGTCTGCGTCGAGCGGGCGCGGCGCGATCTCGGTCTGGAAGCTCGTGAGGCTCACCGGGGGGAACGCCCCGGGGAACGACGACGTGGCGCGCGCCGCGAAGGCCAGCGCACCCACGCTGCCGGGCCCGAAGGCCACCTCGACGCCGTCGCGGGCACGGAACTGCACCACCTGCGCGTGGTTGGTCTCGCGCTGGCTCGCACCGCCCCCACCGCTCGGCACCAGCACCGCGGCGCCGTCCAGGTCGGTGGCGGTGACGAAGAGGTCGAGCGGCGTCGCCGGCAGCAGCAGGCTCGCGCGGGCTGGGTCGACGGGCTGGTCCATGGCGCTGATGGCGTCGTAGAGCAGCTGCGACATGCGCTCGCCGCGCAGTGGTGACACCGGGTGCCGCAGCCTCATGACGGTGCGGCCGACCGCCAACACCGCCCGCGCGCGCCAACCGCCGACCGGCGGGGCGTTGAGCAGCTTGGTGAGGTCACCCTCGTTGATCCACAGTCGCTTCAACGCGTCCTGGGAGCCGTTGCGCGCCAGCACCTTGGCCAGGCAGACGCCGTTGATGCCGCCGGCCGACGTGCCGGCCACGATGTCGATGTTGGCCGACACCAGCACCCGCTCGCGCGCCAGGTCACACAGGGCCTCGAAGTAGGCGTGCTCGGTGTCGGTGCGCTCGTCGAAGGGGTTGGCGGCCGCGGGGCCCAGCTCGTCGAACGCGCGCGACGCGATCACCAGCTTGTGCAGCTCCTTGGTGACGCCGTGCATGTAGATCGCCAGCGACACCCCGCCGTAGCAGACCAGCGCGACGCGCAGCTCGGTGACGGTGTGCGGCTTCGGCCGCGTCGTCGTGGTGTCGTCGGGTCCGGGCACGGCGTCCTCCGCAAGGTGACCCGGGCACGCCACCCCGCACCCGTGGTGCCCCGCAGCGTGCTGCTCCCGTGGGTGGCGTGTCAACGGCCGACCACCACGGGACTTTGTGCCCTGGGGCAACCGGTGTCGCCGACCTAGCCTCAACGGCGTGCCGACCAGCTCCCCCCGCCCTGGCCGCGTGTCTCCCGTTGCCCGAGCGGTGGTGATCGGCGCCGGTGTCAGCGGTCTGAGCGCGGCCTGGCGGCTGCAACGCCGTGGGCTGCACGTGACGGTCGTCGAGGCCGCCGGCCTCGTCGGCGGCCAGGTGCGCACGGTGTTCTTCGACGGCCGCCCGGTCGACGTCGGCGCCGAGGGGGTGCACGTCGCCTCGACCTCGACCGTCACCACGCTCGCTCAGCTCGGCCTGCTCGAGAGCGCGGCCACCGCCCGCACCGGGGGCACCTGGCTGGAGCACGACGGCCGACTGCGCCGCCTGCCGGCGGGCGTGGGGCCGGCCGGCCCGTCGCGGCTGCAACCCGTGCTGGCCTCGGGCCTGCTGAACCCGATCGCCCTGGCCCGCGCCGGTCTCGAGCCGTTGCTTGCGCGCCGACGCGTCGTCGGGGACGTCTCCGTCGGCGAGTTCGTCGGACGCCGGTTCGGGCAGCAGGTGGTCGACCGCTTCGTCGACCCGCTCCTCGGCGGCATCCACGCCGGTGACGTGCACCGGCTCAGCCTCGCCGCCTGCGCACCCCAGCTGGTCGACGTCGCCGCCCAGGGCCACTCGATCGTCCTGCGCCGGCGGCCGCCCACCTCCGCGCCCGTGCAGGCGCCCGGCCAGGCGCCCGCGGGGCTGGTGACCTGGCCCGACGGCCTGCAGCGACTGACCGCCGAGCTGTCGTCGCGCCTCGGCGAGCCGGTGCGCCTGCGTGAGGTCGTGAGCGGCGTCGGCTTCCGCGGCACGCGGTCGTGCGAGGTGGAGCTCGTCTCGGGCGAGATCATCGACGCCGACGTGGTCGTGCTGGCCACCCCGGCGGCCGTCGCAGCCGACCTCCTGGCACCCACGGCTCCCGGCGCGGCTGCGGCCCTCCGGCTCATCCAGACCGCCTCTGTGGCAACAGTGATCGCGTCGTTCGCCGACGCGCGTCTCGCCCGGCATCCTGCGTTGCGGGGCACCGGCATCCTGCTGCCCTCCAGCGGCGGTCACCTGCTGCGCGCCGCCACCTTCCTGAGCAGCAAGTGGGCGCACCTGGACGGCGAACGACCACTCGTGCGCCTGTCGGCGGGTCGCGCCGGCGATCCCCGCCTCGACGACCTCACCGACGACGCCCTGGCCGAACGACTCGTCGCCGAGCTCGGCACGCTGCTCGGCCTCCACCTGCGACCGCACGAGGTGTCGGTGCATCGCTGGCCGCGCAGCATGCCCCAGCAGGAGGTGGGCCACCGAGACCTCGTCGCCACAGCCCGTGAGCGGCTCGTCGACCTGCCTCAGCTGGCCCTCGCGGGCGCCTCGTACGACGGCGTCGGCGTCGCGGCCTGCCTGCGCTCAGGGGAGGCTGCGGCTGACGCGCTGCTCGGCCGCGCCGCCGCAGCCGAGGTCGTCGCGTGAGCGCCCCCACCACGGGGGCGCGGCCGGTCGTCCGGCACCAGCGGCACGACGTCAGCAGCCGGCCGTTCATCGTCATCTGGGAGGTCACCCGGGCGTGCCAGCTGGCCTGCCTGCACTGCCGGGCCCACGCCATCAAGCGCCGGAACCCGTTGGAGCTCAACGCTTCAGAGAGCCGCGCACTGCTCGACTCCATCGCGTCGTTCCCGACGCCCCACCCGCTCGTCGTGCTCACCGGCGGCGACCCGTTCGAGCGGCCCGACCTCGCCGACCTCGTCCGCTACGGCACGAGCCTCGGGCTGTCGGTGTCGCTCTCGCCGTCCGTGACACCTAACCTCACGGGCGACCGCCTGCAGGAGATGCGGGACGCCGGAGCCCGGGCCGTGTCGCTGTCGCTGGACGGCGCCACTGCCGCCACGCATGACGGGTTCCGCGGCATCGCCGGCACGTTCGACCAGACGCTCGACGCCGCCCGGCTGGTGCGCGACAGGGGGTTCCGGCTGCAGGTCAACTCCACCGTGACCCGCGACAACGTCCACGAGCTGCCATCGCTGCTCGCGCGCGTGGTCGATCTCGGTGCCGCGCTATGGAGCGTGTTCTTCCTGGTGCCCACGGGCCGCGGCCAGCAGCTGCGCACGCTGAGCGCCGACCAGGTGGAAGACGTGCTGCACTGGCTCGCCGACGTCTCCGACGTCATCGCGATCAAGACCACCGAGGCACCGCACTACCGGCGCGTCGTCATGCAGCGGGCCGCGGGCCAGGCCGGGTCGGTGCGGGGGCCGCTCTACGACGAGCTCACGAGCGCCACATCGATTGCGCTGCAGGGGATGCAGTTGCGACAGCGGCCAGCCCGTCCACCGATCGACGTCAACGCCGGGCGCGGGTTCGTCTTCATCGACCACCAGGGCAAGGTCTACCCAAGCGGCTTCCTGCCGCACGTCGCGGGCGACGTCCGCACGCAGGACCTCGTGACGATCTACCGCGAGTCGCCCGTGTTCCAGGCCCTGCGCGCGCCGGAGCTGCTGAGGGGCAAGTGCGGGCGCTGCGCGTTCCGCGACGTGTGCGGCGGTTCGCGCTCGCACGCTTACGCCGTCACCGGCGACCTGCTCGACAGCGACCCCAGCTGCAGCTACGACCCGGACGATCCCGGCAGTGTGAGTGATCTCAGCGGAACGCCGACTGCCCCGTGAGCGCCTGACCGATCACCAGCTGGTGCACCTCGGACGTGCCCTCGTAGGTGAGCACCGACTCCAGGTTGTTGGCGTGGCGCATCACCGGGTAGTCGAGCGTGATCCCGGCCGCGGCGAGGATCGTGCGGCACTCGCGCGCGATCGCGATGGCCTCGCGCACGCTGTTGAGCTTGCCGAGGCTCACCTGCTCGGGACGCAGCTGCCCGGCGTCCTTGAGGCGTCCCAGGTGGAGGGCCAGCAGCATGCCCTTGCCGAGCTCGAGGGTCATGTCGGCCAGCTTCGCCTGGGTGAGCTGGAACCCGCTCAGCGGCCGGTCGAAGATCTCGCGGCTGCCGGCGTACGCGATCGTCGTCTCGAGGCAGTCGCGCGCAGCGCCCAGCGACCCGAAGATGATGCCGAACCGAGCCTCGGTGAGGCACGACAGCGGCCCCGAGAGCCCTACTGCCCCAGGCAGCGCGGCCGACTCCGGCAGCCGGACACCGTCGAGCACCAGCTCGGCGGTCACCGACGCGCGCAGCGACATCTTGCGCTTGATCTCCGGCGCCGAGAAGCCAGGCGTGTCCGTGGGGACGACGAAGCCGCGGATCTTGTCGTCCGTCTGCGCCCACACGACGGCGACGTCGGCGATGGAACCGTTGGTGATCCACATCTTCGTGCCGTCGAGCACCCAGTCCGACCCGTCGCGGCGCGCGCGGGTGCGCATGCCCGCGGGGTTGGAGCCGAAGTCCGGCTCGGTCAGCCCGAAGCAGCCGATCGCCTCGCCCGCCGCCATGCGCGGAAGCCACTCGTCCTTCTGCTTGTCGCTGCCGTAGCGGTGGATCGCGTACATCGCGAGCGAACCCTGCACCGACACCAGCGACCGGACGCCGGAGTCGCCGGCCTCGAGCTCGGTGCAGGCCAGGCCGTAGGCGGTCGACGACGTCCCCGCGCAGCCGTAGCCCTCGAGGTGCATGCCGAGCACCCCGAGCTTGCCGAGCTCACGGGCGAGCTCACGCGCCGGCAGCGAGCCGGACTCGTACCAGTCGGCGACGTTCGGCTTGATCCGGTCGTCGACGAACGCACGCACGGTGTCGCGGATCGCGCGGTCGTCGTCGCCGACGAGCCCGTCGACGTCGAACAGGGCGAGGGGAGACTGGGCGGCCATGTTCGGAGCCTAGCGCCCGGCACCTGTGACAGGATTTCAACCTCTCAGCCCCCGCTGAGCGGTCGGAAACGCGTCACAGGTGGGGTCAGTCGAGGTCCGAGGCGGAGGGTCCGGCGGCGAGAGCGGCGTCGGCGCGATCGCCTAGGGGATCGCGCTTCATCCACTGCTCCATCATGGTCGCGAGCGCCAGCAGGCCGCCCATGGCGATGATCGAGCCGATGACCACGGCCAGGATGCTGTCGATGTCGGTCATGCCAACGACCATAGTTGACCAACTCTTGACTCGCTTTTTGATCTTGCGCCGCGCGGGTGAACCGGACGCGCGCGCATCGAGTGCAGAGCAGTGGGGCACAGGCGGTGCGCTGAGTGCCCAGTTCCTCTGGTCTCGACGCGGTCAGCCGAGCGACTCGGCGAGCGCCACGATGATGCCGTCGGGTCCGCGCACGTAGGCCATGAGCCAGGCGTCCTCGTACCGGCCGATGCCTCCGACCAGCTCGTGGCCCTCGGCCTGCAGGCGCTGCACCACACCGGGCAGGTCGTCGACCTCGAAGGCCACGCTGCGGATACCCAGCACGTTGGCCATGGCGTCCGGTGCGCCGGGCTCGGCATCCGGGCGCTGGAAGCACGACAGCTCGACGGTGGTCTCTCCGCTCGGAGCCCTCAGCATGACGATCTCGCTGCGTGCCGCCGGGATCCCGGTGACGGTGTCGATGAAGTCGCCCTCGACCACCGCCGACGGACCGTCGACCTCCAGCCCGAGACCGACGAAGAACGCCGTCGCCGCCACCAGGTCCGAGACGGTGATACCCACGTGGTCGAAGCGCCGTACCTGAGCCATGCGCTCCATCCTGCCGCGCCGCAGGGCCCGCCGTCAGCGGGAGCGCATCGACGACCTCACCTGAGCGGCTCGGCCGCTCGCCGGTCGAGGAAGAAGGCGCCGAGGCTGCCGGCCAGCGTGGCGAAGACGACCACCGAGAACATCGCCAGCACCACCTCGAGCAGCTGGGCCAGACCGTCGTGTCGGCCCAGCGGCTCGCCGGTGATCGTGGCCAGTGCCGCGCCGTGCAGCGCCTCGCCGAACCGCGAGTAGCCGGAGAACTGGTAGAGCAGCTCGCTGGCCGAGAGCACGGTGATCGCCCAGACCGCCGTGAGCCAGCCCAGGCGACCGGTGAGCACCCGGTGAGCCGACCGCGATGACCGCACAGCCGACGACAGCACGCGTCCCGATCGCAGCAACCGCACGGCCCGCACGAGGCGCAGCACCCGCAGGAACGGCAGCGCGAGGAAGATCAGCTGCCACCAGTTGCGCCGCCAGAAGCCCGCCGTGTCGGGCGCGACGACCATCCGCGCGACGAACTCGGTGACGAACACCGCCCAGAGCAGCCACCCGAGCACCGTGAAGCCAGTGGCAACGCCTGAGCCGCTGTGCGCGAACTGCTCACCCAGCACCACGAGCACGAACAGCACGCTCAGGGCCGACATCGCCGGCGTCAGGCGGTCGAGCAGCTCGTGGGCCCACACCTCCCGCTCACGCGCGGACGACGACAGCACCGTGGGCATGCCACTGCCGTACCCCGGACAGACCCATTTCACACGGTGAGGCGCTGCCGAGAACGCAGAAGTGGCCCCTCCAGCACCGGCTGGATGGGCCCCTTCTGCGATCTCGAGGCGACGCCTCGCGCGAGCCGGCAGCGGGACTTGAACCCGCAACCTTCCGATTACAAGTCGGGTGCGCTACCAGTTGCGCCATGCCGGCAGGTCGGCACGAGTCTAGTCGCGGCCTCTCGTCAGCTCGCGAGCGTGCTGGTGTCGATGACGAACCGGTAGCGGACGTCGGAGGCGAGCACTCGCTCGTAGGCCTCGTTCACCTGGTCGGCCGAGATCACCTCGACCTCGGCGCCGATCCCCTTCTCGGCGCAGAAGTCCAGCATCTCCTGCGTCAGCGCGATACCGCCGATCATCGAGCCGGCGAACGAGCGCCGCGCCCCGATGAGGGAGAACACGTCGAGGCTCAGCGGCTCCGGTGGCGCACCGACGTTCACCATCGTGCCGTCGACGGCCAGCAGGCCGAGGTAGGCGTTGAGGTCGACCGACGCGCTGACGGTGTTGATGATCAGGTCGAACTGGTTGGCGAGCTGCTCGAACGTCGCCGGGTCGGACGTCGCGAAGTACGCGTCGGCGCCGAGCCGCAGCCCGTCCTCCTGCTTCTTCAACGACTGCGAGAGCACCGTGACGTGCGCTCCGAGAGCGTGCGCGATCTTGACCGCCATGTGCCCCAGGCCACCGAGACCCACGACGGCGACCTTGGTGCCGGGGCCGGCGTCCCAGTGGCGCAGCGGCGTGTAGGTCGTGATGCCCGCGCACAGCAGCGGTGCAGCAGCCGCCGAGTCGATGCCGTCCGGCACACGCAGGACGTAGTCGGCGTCGACGACCACGTGGGTCGAGTAGCCGCCCTGCGTCGTGGTGCCGTCGCGGTCGGTGGCGGCGTAGGTGCCGATCATGCCCTTGACGCAGTACTGCTCGTCCCCGTTGCGGCAGTTCACGCACTCGTCGCACGAGGCGACCATGCAGCCGACGCCGACGCGGTCGCCGACCTGGTGGCGCGTGACGTCGGCGCCGACCTCGGTGACGAGACCGACGATCTCGTGGCCGGGCACGACCGGGAACGGCTGGGGTCCCCAGTCGCCGTTCACGGTGTGGATGTCGGAGTGGCAGATGCCGGCGTGGGTGATCTCGATCAGCACGTCGTTCGGGCCGACCTCGCGGCGCTCGATCGTGGTGGGAGCCAGCGGCTCACCGGCAGCGGGGGCTGCGTACGCGTTGACGCGCATGGGTTCCTCTCGACGGGGTGGGGTTGCGGAGGCCCTCGGGTGAGGCCGAGGGCTGCCCATCGACGGTAGAAAGTTGAAGCAGTCGAGTCAAAGCTGACCCGATTCGGGGCAGATCGGGCGCGATGGGCCATGGCTTGTGAGGCTCGATGCATGAGAGCACTCACCTGGCAGGGCAAGCGCGACGTGCAGGTCACCGACGTCCCCGACCCGCGCATCGAGCAGCCCACCGACGCCGTCATCAAGGTCACGTCCACCGCCATCTGCGGGAGCGACCTGCACCTGTACGAGGTGCTCGGTCCGTTCCTGAGTCCCGGTGACGTGCTCGGCCACGAGACGATGGGGGTCGTCGAGGAGGTCGGGCCCGACGTCCAGCACCTCAAGCCGGGCGACCGGGTCGTCGTGCCGTTCAACATCTCGTGCGGCAGCTGCTGGATGTGCTCGCGCGGCCTGTTCGCGCAGTGCGAGACGACGCAGGTGCGCGAGCAGGGCAAGGGCGCGGCGCTGTTCGGCTACACGTCGCTCTACGGCTCGGTGCCGGGTGGCCAGGCCGAGTGCCTACGGGTGCCCCAGGCCCACTTCGGGCCCATCACGGTGCCCGACGGCGTCGCCGACGAGCGGGTGCTCTACCTGTCCGACATCCTGCCCACCGCGTGGCAGGGCGTGGCGTACGCCGACGTGCCCGAGGGCGGCACGCTCGCCGTCATCGGCCTCGGGCCGGTGGGGCAGCTCGCCACGCGCGTGGCCCGTCACCTCGGCGTCGAGCGAGTCATCGGTGTCGACGTCGTGCCCGAGCGGCTCGCCCTGGCGGCTGCTCACGGCGTCGAGACCCTCAGCCTCGACGACGTCGATGACGTGGCGGAAGCGCTCATCGACCTCACGGACGGCCGCGGCCCGGACGGCGTCATGGAGGCCGTCGGCATGGAGGCGCACGGCTCGCCGCGCGGCAAGCTCGCCCACGCGGCCGTCGGGCTGCTGCCGGACGCAGTCGCGAAACCGTTGGCCGACAAGGCGGCCATCGACCGTCTGGACGCGCTGCACACGGCGATCAAGGCGACGCGGCGCGGCGGCACGGTGTCGGTGAGCGGCGTCTACGGCGGTGAGCTCGACCCGATGCCGATGATGGAGATGTTCGACCGTGGCCTGCAGCTGCGGATGGGCCAGTGCCACGTGAAGCGCTGGATCGACGACATCCTGCCGGTGGCCCTCGCGGACGGCGACCCGCTCGGCCTGGAGTCGCTGGCCACCCATCACCTGCCCCTCGAGTACGCGCCGCAGGGCTACGAGACGTTCCAGCAGAAGGCGGACGGCTGCGTCAAGGTGGTGCTCAAGCCGTGACGGACGGCGCGACGGACGTCGCCCCCGACGTCGTGCTGGTCACCGGAGCCACGAGCGGCATCGGCCTGGCCGTGGCGCTCGAGGTGGCCGAGCGGGGCGGCCACCTGGCCCTGGTGGCCCGCTCGGCCGACCGGCTGGGCGTCGTCGCGGCGCGGTGCCTGGCGGCTGGGGCGACGTCCGTAGCGACCCACGCGGCCGACGTCGCGGACGCCGAGGCCGTGCAGGCCGTGGTCGACACCGTCGTCGCCGAGCACGGTCGGCTCGATGCCGTGGTGCACAGCGCGGGCGTCGTGGCCTACGGCCGCCTGGAGGAGGTGCCGGCTGACGTGTTCGACGGCGTGGTGCGCACCAACGTGCTCGGGTCCGCGAACGTCGCGCGAGCCGTCCTGCCGACGATGCGCGCCGCCGATCGGGGCCGGCTCTATCTCGTGGGCTCAGTGATCGGCGGGATCGGCGTGCCGGGCATGGGCGCCTACGTCGTCAGCAAGTGGGGGGTGCGCGCGCTGGCTCGCCAGCTGCAGCTGGAGAACCGCGACCGCGACGGCGTGCACGTCACCCTCGTGCGCCCCGGCAGCGTCGACACGCCGATCTACACGTTGGCCGCCAACTACTCCGGCTTCGTCGGCGCACCGCCGCCGCCGGTCTACCGGCCCGAGACGGTGGCGCGGCGCATCGTGGAGTCGTTCGGCAAGCCGCCGCAGGTGCTGAACGTCGGCATCGCCAACCCGTTGATGCTGCTGGGCTTCAGCCTGCTGCCCGCCGTCTACGACGTGCTCGTCGGTCCGCTGTTCCGGGTGCTGGGTCGCACCGGCGAGCGGGTCGGCGCGACGCCGGGCAACGTCCTCGCCCCCACACCGGAGGGCGAGCGTCTGCGGGGCTGAGTCAGTCCGCGTCCGTCGTGAGCGTCAGCTCGGCCCGGTGGGCGCGCAGCACGAGCTCGCCGTCCTCGAGCTGCACGGTCAGGCGGCTGTCGACACGCAGGTTCACCCCGTAGTCATCGGACCGTGGTCCCGCCGCCTTGAGCCGTGGGCCTCAGGCCGCCACGGCGCGGTCGACGAACGCCTCGAGCCGCTGCTGCAGCCGCTCGATGCGCTGGGGCACGGGCAGGCTCTCACCCTGGGGCAGCTCGAGCTTGCGCAGTCCACGGACGTTCGCCGAGCACGTCAGGTCGGCACAGACGTACGTGCCGACGGTGTTGCCGCCGCGGCCGGCCGCCCCGGCGCGAGGAGCGACGAAGAGGTCGATCTCGGACGACGTCCGCACCGCCCAGCAGACGGCGCAGATCGACGTCCCCTTGCGGCGTCCGGAGTCCTGCGGCGCGCGCAGTGCGAGGCCGACGAGCTCACCGCGGTGCGGAGCCACGAGGAACGCCCGACGGTCGGCGCGCGGGTCGCGCCAGCCCAGGTAGTCGAGCTGGTCCCAACGCACGGTCGCGAGGTCGCCCGGCAACGGGAGGGCCTTCAGCTGGCTGCGGGAGGTGTTGACGAACGAGGCCTTGAGCTCTTCTGGCGTTAGCGGATCCACCACTGCAGGCCATCACGGCCGCGACGGGCCGGGCAAGTGGTTTGCCCGGCCCGCCACGGTTTCCCCCGTCCTCAGCTGGTGAAGGGCACCGTGACCTTCGAGCGGTCACCCGTGCCGAGGGTGGTCGGCGTGCTGCCGATGGCGTTCCACACCTCGACCTTCACCGTGCCGCCGGCCAGGTCGCCGAGCGTGCCCGTCGCCGACCTCAGGCCGTTGCCCTCGGTGTAGTGCTCCCAGCCGGCCACCGGGTCGGTCGCGAAGTACTCGTACGTCTCGACCCGGTCGAACGTGCCGTCACCCGTGAGGTCGTACGACACGCGCACCTCGGTGCCGTCACCCACGCCGCTGCCGGCATCGACCCACAGGTCGAAGCTCGTGCGACCGCCGGTGTAGGCCGCGGTGACGCCCTTCGTCGTGTAGACGACGGGCTGGTGCGGCGTCCCGACCCAGCTGCCGTCCGCGGCCGCGACCGTCGCGGCGCCGGCCGTGCCACCGGAGCCCGACAGCCCCGTCGTGCCCTGCAGGAACATGGCCGCGGCGAAGCTCGACGAGTCCCCACCGGACGGCGGGGTGCTGACCGCGCCACCGGTGAAGGGCAGCACCAGCTTCGAGGAGTCCCCGATCCCCAGCGCCGTCGCGCCGCTGCCGATGGCGTTCCACACCTCGACCTTCACCGTGCCTCCGGCGAGGCCGCCGAGGCTGCCGCTGGCCGACTGCAGGCCCTGCGCGGCCGTGTAGTGCTCGACGCCGGCGACCGGGTCGGTGGCGTAGTAGCGGTAGGTCTCGACGCGGTCGAACGTGCCGTCACCGGTGAGGTCGTACGACACCCTGGCCTGCACGCCGTTGCCGACCGCGGTGCCGGCGTCGACCGCGAGGTCGAAATCGGTGGTGCCGCCGTCGTACGCCGCCGTCACGCCGGTGAGGGTGAACGCCTTCGCGTTCGTCGGCGTGCCGTCGTGGTTGCCGTTCGCCGCGGCGACCGACACGCTGCCGGCTGATCCCGCCGTGGCGCCGAGCGCGTCGCCGGTCAGCAGGTACTGCGTGCTGCTGAACGGCGCGGGCGGGGGCGTCGTCGTGGTCGTCGTGCTCGTCGGCGGCGTGGTGGGAGGCGTGGTGGTCGACGTCGACGTCGTGGGGCTGGGCGTCGGGTCGGTGGGCGTCGGGGTCGCCGTGTCGGTCGGGGTCGGACCGCCCGGCACGTCGACGCCGCCGGTGGCGCTGCCGCCGCTCCACGTCTGGGCGCCCTTGGCCACGGTCTTGCCGGCCGGGACGGCGAGCGTCGTGCCGTCGGAGAACGTCACCGCGAGCGGTTGCCCCGTGATGTTCGATGCGACGTAGGTGCGAGCACCGTCCTTGCTGAACACCTTGGCCAGCGGGTGGTTCGCCGTCTCCGTGGTGTCGACGTTGCCCAGCGCCGCCAGGTTGCGGATCCAGTGGAAGGTGTGGGCCTTGCTCTCGCCCTCCTCGCTCGTGAACGTGCTGTTGGCGCGGAAGTTCTGCAAGGCCTTGTCACCGTCGCCGAGCGCCAGGAACTCCCAGATGACGTCCTGCCAGACGTTCGGCGGGCCGCCGTTGTTGGTGACCAGGTCGTCGTAGTTCTTCAGCACGTACGCCGGGTCGTTGCCCAGGTAGAAGTGGCCACCGGTGATCGGCAGCATGTTGATGCCCTGGATCATCTCGGGGTCGGCGGAGAACCACGTGGCGTACGCACCGCCGTCGCCCCACACCATGCCGACTTCGCCGTGCTTGAAGCCGGCCGGGAAGTTCTGGTCGTGGACGTCGAACCAGTACTCCGAGATCGCCGCCGACTGGGTGGTGTAGATGAAGATGCCCGCGTCACGGACGGCCGTGTTGCCGGTCGCCTGGCCCCACTGGATCAGCGCGTTCGCGAAGTTCATGCCCTCCGACGACGACTCCTGGTTGTTGCCGGCGAAGAACGGTGCCAGACCGGACGCCCAGTCGTGGCCGGCGTAGATGTCGAAGTCGCGCAGGTACGGGAAGCGGGAGTCGGTGCGGTCGTAGTTGTTCGCGTCGCGGATCAGCATGTCGACCATGCCGCCGTAGTGGCTGCTGGACGCCCAGGTCGGGTCGAACTTGGCCACCGTGGCCGCTGCGGCGACGAAGTAGCCGTAGTGGAAGTGGTGGTCGTTGAGGTCCTGGTCGGAGCCGTACGACGCGGGGTAGCCGATGAGCGTGCCCCAGTTCTTGTCGTAGTAGAAGAGCTGGCTCGTCTCACCCGGACTCGCGGTGAGCCAGTTCGTGAGCCGCTTCTCCATCGCCGCCACCGCGGCGTCGCGGACGTCGGTGATCCCGAGCTGGTCGGCGATCTCGGCGATGCGCGCCGCCCGCCCCAGGCCCTTACCGGCCCAGTAGGTGTCCTTGCCGCTGATGCCCTCGGGGTTGGCCAGCTCGTTCTTGAGGTAGCTGGTGATGGTGCTGAGATCGGCACCGGAGGAGTCACCGACGGCGGGCACCTCGGGCAGCACCCCGGTGTACTTCATGCTCGTCGTGAACGACGAGACGCCGGTCAGGATCCGCATCTCGCCGCGCGGCGAGACGTAGGTGGGCTCGATGGGCGTCGCCGAGACGAGGCTGCGCCACTGGTGCGGGTACATCGCCACCACGGTCTTGGTCTCGGTGCCCTCCATGGCCTTCGTGGTGAACGCGTAGGTCGTGCGCACCGTGCTGGTCGCCTGGTCGTAGGCGTAGGTCATCTTCGTGCCGGTGACGTGCGCGTAGGCGTACTTGCCGTACTCGGCGGCCAGCGCCGCCTTGTCGCTGGAGCCGCCCGGCAGCACCGCCACGGAGAAGTAGCCCTTGCCGCCCAGGGTCGAGCTGATCCCGGCGCCACTGACGTTCCAGGTCGATCCCGTCGGCGCGTAGGCGACGTAGTCGTGCCCGTGCACGGTGAACCCGATCATGGCGCCGTCGTTCGCCCACACGGTCGGCGCTGCGGCCGCCGTGATCTGCGCGTCGCCGCCCGTGATCCGGTAGTAGCTGAACGGCAGCCCGTGGCCGATCGTGGCTCGCATGGTGCGCGCGCCGTCGTTCCAGTCGGCCGTGACGGTCCAGTCGGTCCAGTCGGCGGCCTTCACCACCGGCGCACCCATGCCGGTCACGCCCACGCGGACGTCCTCGGTGTAGGGGTAGTGGTACTCCCCCGTGCCGGTGGCGGTGCCCGTGATCGTCGGGGTGGTCGTGTACGACAGGCCGAGGCCGTTGTTCTCGGCGTGGTAGGCGACGGGGTGGGCCATCATGTTCTCGCTCGTGGCGCAGTTGTTGCGCTTCCACACCAGCGACGACCACCAGTCGTTCGTGGGGATCGCACCCTTCGGGGCGTCGTCCGTGACGAAGACGCGCGGGTCGGTGCTGACCGTGCCGCAGCCCTGGGGCAGCACGCCACCGGGTGGCAGCGTCTCGGTGTAGCTGCCCTCACCGACGGTGCTGGCCTGCGCCGTGCCGCTGACGGCCACGGCTGCGGCCGTCAGCAGCCCGGCGACCAGCGTCGACGCGACGGCGACCGCCACCGCGCGAAACCGGGCGGGACGGCGGAACAGGCGGATGGTGCGCGGGCCTGGACTTCCTGGTGTGGTGTGGTCCCCGAGCGGAGAGGTCATGAGGTCGTCGCCTTTGCTGTCGGAAGAACGAGCGCCGTGAGAGCGCTCTCATGAGCAGCGAGAGTAGGTTCGGCGTTCCGTCCCGTCAATGGGTAGTTGTCCGAATTGTGTGGCGACGTTCAACGGCCGGACGGCGCCAGCTCGCTCAGCAACCGCTCGACCCGACGCCGGATCTCGTCGCGGATCGGGCGCACGGACTCGATCCCCTGGCCCGCCGGGTCGTCGAGCACCCAGTCCTCGTAGCGCTTGCCAGGGAAGATCGGGCAGGTGTCGCCGCAGCCCATGGTGACGACGACGTCGCTGGCCTGCACCGCCTCGGTGGTGAGCACCTTGGGCGTGGCTGCGGTGATGTCGACGCCGACCTCGTGCATCGCCTGCACCGCAACGGGATTGATCTGATCGGCCGGCATGGACCCTGCTGACAGCACCTCGACCCCACCCTGCGCGAGGTGCGAGAGGAACCCGGCCGCCATCTGCGACCGACCGGCGTTGTGCACGCAGACGAACAGCACCGTGGGCCGAGTCATCGCCCGCCTCCTGCGGCCGCCCGGGCTGCGGGTTCAGGGAAGAGCCGCGGCCGAGCCCACAGCGAGACGTAGACCAGCCCCACGAGCACCGGCACCTCGATCAGCGGCCCCACCACACCCGCGAGCGCCTGACCGGACGTCGCCCCGAACGTCGCGATGGCCACCGCGATCGCGAGCTCGAAGTTGTTGCCCGCCGCGGTGAACGCGAGGGTCGCCGCACGGGGGTAGGGCAGCCCGATCACGCGGGCGAGCAGCATCGAGCCGCCCCACATCACCGCGAAGTACACGACCAGCGGCAGCGCGATGCGGGCGACGTCCAGCGGCCGGCTCGTGATGGCCCTGCCCTGCAAGGCGAAGAGGACGACGATCGTGAAGAGCAGCCCGTAGAGCGCCCAGGGCCCGACCTTCGGCAGGAAGCGCGTCTCGTAGGCCTCGCGGCCCGACGTCCGCTCTCCGATGCGGCGACTGAGAAAGCCTGCCAGCAAAGGGATTCCGAGGAAGATCAGCACGCTGCGCGCAATCGACCAGGCCGAGACGTCGAGGCCCGTCGTATCAAGACCCAGCCAGCCCGGCAGCACCGACAGGTAGAACCACCCGAGCAGCGAGAACGCCACGACCTGGAACACCGAGTTCAGCGCCACGAGCACCGCAGCGGCCTCGCGGTCACCGCACGCCAGGTCGTTCCAGATGATCACCATGGCGATGCAACGCGCGAGTCCGACCACGATCAGGCCGGTGCGGAACGCCGGGAGGTCGGCGAGGAACAGCCAGGCCAACGCGAACATCAGCGCCGGCCCGACCAGCCAGTTGAGCACCAGCGACGTGACGAGCATCCGGCGGTCGCGCGTCACGGTGTCGAGCCGGTCGTAGCGCACCTTGGCCAGCACCGGGTACATCATCACCAGCAGCCCCAAGGCGATCGGCAGCGAGACACCGGCCACCTGCACCGCGCTGAGGGCCTCACCGAGGCCCGGCACCAGCCGCCCGAGCCCGAGGCCGACGGCCATGGCGGCGAGGATCCACAGCGGGAGGCCGCGGTCGAGCCGCGACAGCTGCGCGTAGACCGCGGCGTCACCGTGGGACGCCGTCCGCACCTCGCTCATCGCGGTGCCAGCGCAGTGCGCAACGACGCCAGCGCCACCGGCACGACGGCGTACCAGACGTTGCGACCGCGCCGCTCGCTCGACACCAGACCGGCCTGGGCCAGCACCTTCAGGTGGTGGCTCACGGTCGGCTGGCTGCGCCCCACCGGGTCGACGAGGTCACACGCGCAGACCGCCCCACCCTCGGCCGTCGCCAGCAGCGACACCAGGCGCAGCCGGACCGGGTCAGCGAGCGCCGCGAACTGCTGGGCCAGCAGCTCGGCGTCGCGCTCCCCCAAGGGCTCGGCAGCCAGGGGGGCGCAGCAGGCATCGGCGTCACGCTGACCGACCACGGGCAGCTCGCGGCGGGTCTCGAGGTTCGTCACCCCAACATATTGACAGGAATCGATGGGTGGGTGCAAGGTGCCATATCGATGACGGTGAATACGTCACCGTCCGGCCCGAAGGAGGACGCATGTCCCTGAAGCAGTCCCGCGTGCAGCTGGCTCTCAACGTCGACGACGTCGACGCCGCCACCGCCTTCTACCGCCAGCTCTTCGGCGTCGAGCCGGCCAAGACGCGCCCCGGCTACGCCAACTTCGCGGTCGCCGACCCGGCGCTGAAGCTCGTGCTGCTCCAGAACCCGGGCCAGGGCGGCACGCTCAACCACCTGGGGGTCGAGGTGGCTGACGTCGACACCGTCGACGCCGAGCAGACCCGCCTGGCCGAGGCCGGCCTCGCCTCGGTCGACGAGCGCGGCACCACCTGCTGCTACGCGAAGCAGGACAAGTTCTGGGTGGAGGGCGCACCGGACGGCGAGCGCTGGGAGGTCTACACCGTCCTGGATGACAGCCCCAGCTTCTTCGCCGCCGACGCCGACGGCCCCGCGTGCTGCGGCTCCGACGTCCAGCAGGCCGAGACCGCCGCCTGCTGCTGAGCCGAGAGCGCAGTAGTGGCCCGCTAGGGCGCCGCCCGGCGGGTCACTACTGCACTGTCGCCGTCCGAGCCTGCCCTCCCGTAGCCTCGGGCGATGCGCAAGGTCGTGCTCTACACCCTGATGGCCCTGGACGGCGCCGTCGACCACCCCGAGCAGTACTTCGCTCCCGAGCCGGGCCAGGTGCCCGTGTTCGACGCCGAGATGGACGCGTTCGAGGCTGAGGTGATCGGCGCGCAGGACGCCGTCCTGCTCGGCCGGCGCATGTACGACGAGTGGGCGCAGTTCTGGCCCACGGCCTCGCACGAGCCGTTCGCGAGCTTCATCAACGGCGTGCAGAAGTACGTCGTGACCTCATCCCCCCTCACGCACGACTGGGGCCAGGTCGAGGCCCTGACCGGCCCCCTGGACGCCGCGGTGCGCGACCTCACCAGCCGGCCGGGTGGCGACATCGGCGTCCACGGCAGCATCGAGCTCGCCCGCGCTCTGCTCCGGGCCCACCTGGTCGACGAGCTGCGGCTCGTCGTCGCGCCGTCGACCGGTTGGGAGGGCCGCCGGCTCTTCGAGCCCGGCGACGACCGCCGTCACCTGCAGCTGACCAGCTCGCGCTCGACGCCCAGCGGGGCACTGCTGCTCACGTACCGCTCACGGTAGAGGTCAGCCGCCTCCCGGAATGCCTTGAGCGCGTAGGCCGGCACCTTCATGCCCTGCCGGTTCGCCCACAGCAGGTGCGACTCGACCCGCGAGATGTCGCGCACGTGGTGCTCGATCTGGCTCTCGAGGTCCATCTGCACGATCAGGGCACCGTAGTCGGCACGCTGCTCGCGGCTGGCCGCCCCCACGAGACCGAAGGTGCGCGAGCGCAGGAAGCGCGCGAGCGAGAGCTGCCACGGCGCCAGCGCACCCGACTGCACGAGGCGGGTGGCGCTCATCCGGTAGAAGGCGAAGTGGCCGGGCTCCTGCGCCTTGATCGCGTCGACCACCGTGCGCTGCACCGCCGTCTCGCCCATCTCGCCCAGGCCGTCGCTGAACGACTGGTAGGCGATCGTCGCCGACCGCTCGGTGGCCGCGCCGGTCAGGTAGTAGAGCAGCCGGATCACCTCGTGCACGGGGCGGATGTGCGCGAGCGCCCCGAGCAGCCGGATCTTGGGGCTCACGGTGTCGAGGTCGGCCTCGGTGGGCGGCAGGCCGATGCGCTGTCCGAGCTCGTCGAGCAGCGCGCCGTGGTGCTCCTCCTGCGGTCCCCACACGTCGTTCGCGAACGTCTGGTCGACCTCGCTCGAGCCGGGCAGCATCACCGCGAGCTCGAGCACGTTGCGCTCGACCTCCATCTCGACGCGCGCCATGTACGACAGGACGTCGGCGAAGCGCTCGCGGATGCCGTCGGGGTCGCGCATCGAGAAGTCCGCTGACGCCAACGGGATCGGCGGGTACTTCTCGCCCAGCCGCTGGACGTGCTCACGGATCCTGGTGTCGGTGGCCACAGGGTTGGTCATGACCACGGTTCGGCGCCGAGCGCCGTCCGGATTGGGCCGAGATGATCAGCGCCGCGGGCGGAAGCGACGCCGCTCCACCGGCGGTCGTCCGTGCCGGCCGAGCCGCTGGCGCACCGAGGCGTCGACACGCAGCACGCCCGTGGGCCCGCGCGTCACGTGCGCGAGCAGCAGGACGTCGTCGCGCACCTCGCCCGCAGCCACCAGCGACAGCCTCGGACGCTCGACCCACCGCGTCGGCTGCGGCTCGTCGCCAGGCACGGGCACGGCACGCGCCGGCTCCTCCGCCCACTCCACGACCAGGCGCCAGCGACCGCTCGGGGGCACGACCGACGCGTCCACGCAGGCGGTCTCGGTGAGCACGATCTCGCGGCCAGCCGCGTCGATCGCCAGGCCAGGCCCCACGTGCACCTCGCTGCCCTCGACCGAGACGTCGAAGCCCGAGGCCACGCCGCTGCCGTGCAGCCGGTTGTGCAGGTACCGCATCGACCGGTGGTACTCCTGCTCGGCCCGCAGGTCGTCGACGCCCAGCAGCTGGCCGTCGAAGTACCTCACCCGCTCGGGCGGCTTCTCCACGACCACCATGAGGCAGCGGCCGGCGCTGCCCGGCAGGCGCTTCGCCCGACCACACCCCGCTGCGCGCTGCACGCCCTGACGATCTTGCTGGTGCCATCTGCCAGAACCCGGACGATCCGGACGCACCGGGGTGCCGCGAAGGCCCCCGCATCTGACACGATGCGGGCATGAACGGTGAGGCGGCGCAGACGGCTCAGGCGGGCACGCCCGAGGCCGCCGACCGTCGTCCGCAGTTCGCCGAGCAGGCCGTCGAGATCCTGGCCCGCGCACAGGCCCACGCCGACCAGCTGACCGCGTCGGCCGAGGAGCACGCCAACCGCGTGCGGCTCGAGGCCGACACCGAGGTGCGCCGGCTCCTCGCCGACGCCCGAGCGCAGTCCGAGCGGCTCACCGAGGAGAGCGGCACCCAGCGCGCCGACGCCGAGCGGCTGCACGCACGCGCCAAGGAAGCCGCCGCGGACGCCGAGCACAAGCTGGCCGAGGCCGACCGCACGCTCGAGTCGGCCCGCGCCGAGGCGCAGCACCTGGTGGCGGACGCCGCCGAGCAGGCCTCCCTCGCCCTCGCGTCCGCCGACACGACCAGCGAGCAGCTCGTGACGCAGGCCCGCGACGAGGCCGCCCGCCTGCGCGCCGACAGCCAGGCCGAGGCCGACCAGCGGCTCACCGGCGCCACCGCCGAGCAGGCTCGCGCCCTGGCCTCCGCGCACGACGTCACGCGGATGACCCGCGAGCTGGCGGCCCAGCGCCTGCAGGAGACCCGCGAGCGAGTGCGCGACCAGCTGGCCGCCGCCGGCCGCAGCGCCGAGCTCGCCCGCACCGACGCCACGCAGCGGGCCGCCGCCGCGCTCGAGCAGGCACAGCAGGAGGTGCAGCGCCTGCGTGACGAGGCCGCCGCTGAGGCCGAGCAGGTGCGCGCGGCCCTCGCCCGCGAGCGCGAGCAGGCCACCGCCGACGTCACGCGCGAACGCGAGCAGGCCGAGGAGCACAACGCGGCCCGCATGGCCGAGGCCGAGGAGCAGCTGGCCTGGACCAAGCGCACGGTCGAGGAGCTGCTCGCGACCGCCGAGGCCGAGGCCCAGCGCGCCCGCGACCAGGGGCAGGCCGCCGCTGCCGAGCACCTCGAGGCCACCCGTCAGCGCACGGAGAAGCTGCTCGCCGACGCCGCCACCGAGCGCGAGGCTCGCCAGCGCGAGCACGACGAGCAGCTCGCGCGCGCGGCGGCGGAGGCCCAGGCCGAGGCCGAGCGGCTCCGCGCCCAGGCCCAGGCCCACCACGACGAGCTGGCCCGCGAGGCTGAGCGGCTCACCGCCCAGGCCGCCGAGGACGAGAAGCGGGCCGCCGAGCGGGCCGCGCGCCGCCTCGACGAGGCCGAGGCCGGCGCGCGCAGCCTGCGCGAGCGGGCCGCCGACAACCTCTCAAAGGCCCAGCTCGAGGCGCACACGCTGCGCCGCGACGCGCGGGCCGAGGCCACCCAGCTCGTCGCGTCCGCCCGCGCCGAGGCCGACCAGCTGCGCGCCGAGGCCCGCCGGCTGCTCGCCGACTCCCGCGCCGAGGTGACCGCCCTGGCCGAACGGCGCGCGGCGATCGAGAAGGAGCTCGGCAACCTGTCGGGCGTGATCGAGGCGCTCGCCGTCCCCGAGTCGGTCGAGCAGCTCAGCGCGCAGGCCGAGGACGCACCCGACCAGCCGGCCCTGCCGACCCCGCCACCACCCGAACAGACCTGAAGCGCCGACCCCTCCTGCACCACCCACTCCCCACACAGAGGTAAGAGACGGACATGAGCGACACCCCCCAGTTCCGCACGGTCCTGCGCGGCTACGAGCCCGCCGAGGTCGACGCCACGTTCCGCGACCTGCGCGAGCAGCTCGCCCGCACCCGCGAGGCCGCGGGCCAGGCGGCGGCCGCCCAGGCGCGCGCCGACGAGCTGGCCGGACGCGTGCGCGTGCTGGAGGCCCAGGCCGAGGCCAAGGCCGCCGAGCCGCCGGCCGAGGTCGAGTCCGAGCCGACGTTCGAGCGGCTCGGCGCCCGCATCGCCCAGATCCTGGGTCTGGCCGACGAGGAGGCCGCCGAGCTGCGCGCCAAGGCGCACAGCGACGCCGAGGAGCACAAGAAGGCGGTGCACGCCTCCACCGAGTCGCTGCGCCAGGACGCCGACCGGTACGCCGAGGAGCGCCGCAGCGCCGCCGACGCCGAGGCCCAGCGCATCCTCGAGGACGCCAAGCGCAAGGCCGACGAGCTGCTCGACGACGCCGACCGCGAGGCCACCGCCCGCCGCGGTGAAGCCGAGGCCGTCTACGAGAACCAGCGCGCCAACGCCGCCAAGGCCGCCGCGGACTTCGAGACCACGCTCGCCCAGCGCCGGCAGCGGGCCGAGAAGGAGTTCATGGACCGCAGCACCGCCGCCGAGCGCGAGCTCGAGGCGCTGCAGGAGCGCACCGACCAGCTGCGCCAGGAGTCCGAGCGCGCTCAGCGCGAGTCGGCTGCGCGGGCCGCGCAGGAGCTGGAAGAGGCGCGTCGCAAGGCCGCCGAGATCGTCACGGAGGCCGAGGCGCGGGCCGCGCGCATCCGCACCGAGTCCGAGCGCGAGCTGGCCGCCGCGACGCAGCGCCGCGACAGCATCAACGCCCAGCTCACCAACGTGCGCCAGATGCTCGCGACGCTGTCCGGCACCTCGCCGGCCGCGTTCGCGCACCTGGGCGGGGAGGGCGACGCACCGGCTGAGGCACCCGCCGAGCAGGCTGCCGCTGAGGCGCCCGCCGAGCAGGCTGAGGAGGCCGCGGTTGAGGCGCCGGCCGAGCAGGCCGAGCAGGCTGCGGCCGAGCAGGCTCCCGCCGACGCTGAGCAGGCCGAGCCGGCTGAGGGTGAGCAGACCGTCGAGGTCGAGCAGCCCCAGGCGGCAGGGCGCGGCGGCAAGCGGCGCTGAACGACCCCGTGGGGGCCCGTGCCACCGCTGCCCGCCTGACGGCGCAGCGGCTGGCCGGGCCCCCTGCCACGTCCGCCGACGACGTGGTCACCCGGCTGCTCGCCGTCCAGGCCCAGGACCCGCGCGGCTTCCGGCTCGCGGTGCGCAGCCGCAGCACCGGTCTCACCGCTGCGGACGTCGACGCCGCGCTCACCGAGCGCCGCTCGCTGGTCGTGGGCTGGCTGCAGCGCGGCACGCTGCACCTCGTCCGCGCCGACGACTACTGGTGGCTGCACCCGCTCACCACGCCGCAGCTGCGCACCGGCAACGAGCGGCGGTTGCGGCAGGAGGGGGTCGACGAGGCGCAGGCCACCCGCGGCGTGCAGGTGGTGCTGGACGCTGCCGCCGCCGGCCCGCGCACGCGCGAGGAGCTGCGGGCCCGCCTCGACGACGCCGGCGTGCCGACGGCGCGGCAGGCGCTGGTGCACGTGCTGCTGGCGGCCTCGCTCCACGGCGACCTCGTGCGCGGGCCCGTGGTCGACGGGCAGCAGGCCTTCGTGTCGGCCACGCGGTGGCTCGGGTCGCCACCGGCCGCCCTCGAGCGGTCGGAGGCGCTGGCGCGGCTCGCCGTCCGGTACCTCGAGGGGCACGGGCCGGCGTCCGCCACCGACCTCGCGAAGTGGGCGGGCATCACGCTGGGCGCGGCGCGTCAGGGGCTCGCAGCAGCGGGCGACGTCGTCGAGGCGGTCGCGGGCGACGGGCCCGACCTGGTCGACCTGCGCGAGCGCGAGCCCGCCGCGCCGCTGCCACCGCCTCGGCTGCTCGGGGCGTTCGACCCCGTGCTGCACGGCTGGGCCGACCGCACGCCGTTCGTCGGAGCGCACCGAGGCGTGGTGACGAGCAACGGGCTGTTCCGCGCCTGCGCGCTGGTCGAGGGCCGCGTCGTCGCGATCTGGCGGCTGGCCGGCGGCGCGCTCACGATCGAACCCCTCGAGCCGGTGCCCCACGACGTCATCGCCGCGCTCGAGGCCGACGCGGCCGACGTCCGCCGCTTCCTCACCCTCCCCTGACCCTTTCGGTCAGACGGGGAGGCCGAAGGGCAGCTGGTGCAGCGGCCACCACTGGGGCTCGCCGGTGCGCACCGCCCAGGCGGCGAGCGCCGCGGCGGCCACGAGCAGCACGAGGACCCACCCGAGCTGGTGGGACGCCGGGACGACGCCCCGCAGCACCGTGCGCGCCCCGCGTCGCATCGACCCGCCGCCCGGACCCCACCACCCGGCCAGCAGCGCGACGCCGGCGCCCGCACCGACCGCGGCGAGCGAGCCGGGGGC
>JBQCES010000224.1:0-6789 GCA_051960055.1 Angustibacter sp.
GCGACCCTCGTGGTCGTGGTGGGGCCGCCCGGCCCGGCGAGCGCCGTCCGGTGGACCGCCCTCGCACTCGCCGTCGCCGCGGCCGCCGTCGCGGGGGCGACCGGCGCCCGGGGCCGCGGCCGGCGCGTTCCACTGGCGGCCACCGTGCTGGTGGCTGCCGTTAACGTCGCACTCCTCCTCGCTTCGGGCAGGGCGCTGTAGCCTGCGCCTCAGAACGAGACGATCTTCGTCCGCAGTGACCAGGAGGCCCACCGTGCGAACCCGATCCTCACGCTCACGCTCTCTGCGCATCACCGCGACGCTGGCGCTGTCGGCGTCCGTGGTCGCGCTGGCCGCCTGCTCACCGCCCGCCAAGGAGGCCACCGGCGAGGCGAAGTCGAACGCCAGCGCGAAGAGCGCCGCGGACCTCGGCGGCATGGAGCAGCTCGTCGCCGCGGCCAAGAAGGAGGGCGAGCTCAACACCATCGCCCTGCCGCCGGACTGGGCCAACTACGGCGAGGTGATCTCGGCCTTCTCCACCAAGTACGGCATCAAGGTCGCGTCCGCCCAGCCGGACGCCGACAGCGCCACCGAGATCTCGACCGCCAAGAACCTCAAGGGCCAGGACGCCGCACCGGACGTCTTCGACCTCGGCCAGGCGGTCGCGCTCGCCAACACCGACATGTACGCGCCGTACAAGGTCGCGTCGTTCGACAAGATCCCAGCGGATCTCAAGGACGCGAACGGCCTGTGGGTCAACGACTACGGCGGTTACATCTCGATCGGCTACGACGCCAAGAAGGTGCCGGCACCGACCAGCTTCGCCGACCTGCTGAAGCCCGCCTACAAGGGCAAGGTGGCGCTCAACGGCAACCCCACCAAGGCCGGTGCGGCCTTCGCCGGTGTGGTGGCTGCGGCGCTCGGCAACGGCGGGTCGGCGGACGACGTCGCCCCCGGCGTCGCCTACTTCAAGAAGCTCAAGCAGGCCGGCAACCTCGTGCCCGTCGACCCGACGCCGGCGACGATCCAGTCCGGTCAGACCGCCGTCGTCATCGACTGGGACTACAACAACGCCGGCCAGACCAAGGCCCTCGCGGGCAAGATCGACTGGAAGGCCGTGATCCCGCAGGGCGCGGTCAACGGCGCCTACTACGTGCAGGCGATCAACAAGGACGCCCCGCACCCCGCCGCCGCCCGGCTGTGGCAGGAGTTCCTGTACTCCGACCAGGGCCAGAACCTCTGGCTCAAGGGCGGCGCCCGTCCGGTGCTGGCTGAGGAGATGGCCAAGGCCGGCACGATCGACAAGGCGGCCTACGACGCGCTCCCGCCGGTGAGCGGCACGCCGGTCTTCATCACCGAGGCGCAGCGCGCCAAGATCACCGACTACCTGAACCAGAACTGGCAGAAGGAGATGGGCTGACCAGAGCTCACGGCACCCGTCGCCGGACGGCGGGTGCCGCGCTCGGCACGGTGCCGTTCTTCGCCTTCGTGGCGGTGTTCCTGCTCGTGCCGACGGCCGTCGTCGTCGTGCAGGCGTTCCTCACCGACGCCGGCTCTCCGACGCTCGACAACGTCCGCGAGCTGGGTAACCGCGACATCCGGCAGGCGCTGGTCAACAGCGTGATCCTGTCGGGGGTCACCGCCCTCGTGGGTGCCGCCTGCGGTGCCGTGGTCGCCTACGCGGTCTCGACCGCCCGGCCCGACGGCCTGCTGCGGCGCGTGGTGAGCGCGGCGTCCGGCGTCCTCGCGCAGTTCGGCGGCGTCATGCTCGCCTTCGCGTGGATCGCCACGCTCAGCCTCTCGGGCCTGGTGCCGGTGTTCCTGCGCGACCACTTCGGCGTCAGCGTCGACACCTCGTGGCTCTACAACCTGTCGGGCTTCGTGCTGGTCTACCTGTACTTCCAGATCCCGTTGATGGTCATCGTGTTCCTGCCGTCCATCGACGGCATGCGACCGCAGTGGCGCGAGGCCACCGAGAGCCTCGGCGGCACCACCTGGCAGTACTGGCGCAACGTGGCCGGGCCGCTGCTCGCCCCGGCCTTCCTCAGCTCGGCGCTGCTGCTGTTCGCCAACGCGCTGTCGGCCTACGCCACCGCCGCGGCGCTGAACGCGCAGAGCACGTTCATCCTGCCGCTGCAGATCGGCAACGCGATCGGCAGCGAGGTCGTGCTCGGCCGGCAGAACGTCGCCAAGGCGCTCGCCCTCGAGATGGTCGTGATCGTGGCCATCGTGATGATCGGCTACACGTGGCTGCAACGACGCGCTGAGCGGTGGCTCGGATGAGCGCCGTCGGCACCGCCACGCGGCGCGCGCGATCGCACCGGCGGCTGCGGTGGGTGGTCATGGCGCTGGCGGGCGTGTTCTTCCTGCTGCCGCTGTGGGCGATGGTGGTGTTCAGCACCTCCTCGCCCAGCGGGGTCACCGGCCAGACGTGGCGCCAGCTCGTCGACGTGGGGCAGCTGGCCCGCGACTACCCCAGCTTCGTCGAGGGCGTGAAGCTGTCGGCGTACCTGGTCGTGCTGACCGTCGTGCTGATGCTGGTGCTGCTGGTGCCGACCATGACGTGGGTGCGGCTGCGGCTGCCGCGCCTGCGCCGCCCCATGGAGTTCCTCTGCCTGCTGCCGCTGACGATCCCCGCGATCGTGCTCGTCGTCGGCCTCGCCCCGGTGTACGCGTGGGTCACGTACTTCTTCGGTGGCTCGAGCGTGTGGCTGTTCTTCGCCTACACGGTGCTGGTGCTGCCGTACGCGTACCGGGCGATCGACGCCGGCCTGTCGGCGATCGACGTCCGCACGCTGTCGGAGGCGGCCCGCGGGCTCGGGGCCAGCTGGCCGCGCGTCTTCTGGTCGATCATCACCCCCAACATCCGCACGGCCTTGATGTCGGCGTCGTTCCTGTCGGTCGCACTCGTGCTCGGTGAGTACACGATCGCCTCGCTCATGAGCCGCAACAACCTGCAGGTCAGCATCTTCCAGCTCAGCCAGCGCACGCCGTCCATGTCGGTCGCGGTGTCGCTCGCCGCGCTGCTGCTCGCCTTCGTCCTGCTCGTCGGCCTGTCGCTGCTGGCCGGACGCCGCCGGGCCACCGTGGCCGCCACCACCGCTCAAGCACCCAGCCCCGTCCCCGCCGAGGAGCCGTCGTGAGCCAGCCCACCCGCACCCGCACCGGCGCACCCGTGCGCCTGGAGGGGCTGCACCGCCACTACGGGCCGGTGCACGCACTCGACGGCTTCGACCTCGAGCTCGCACCCGGCGAGCTCGTCGCGCTGCTCGGGCCGTCCGGGTGCGGCAAGACGACGGCGCTGCGACTGCTCGCCGGCCTCGAGGACGCCGACGCCGGCCGCATCGTCGTCGGTGACCAGGACGTCACCACGGTGCCCGCGAACAAGCGCGACATGGGCATGGTGTTCCAGGCCTACAGCCTGTTCCCCCACATGACGGCGCTCGACAACGTCGCGTTCGGCCTGCAGCTGCGCGGAGCATCGACTACCGAACGCCGCCAGCGCGCCGGCGAGATGCTCGAGCTCGTCGGGCTCTCCGAGCAGGCGAACCGGTACGCCCACCAGATGTCTGGCGGCCAGCAGCAGCGCGTCGCCCTCGCCCGCGCCCTGGCCATCGAGCCTCGGGTGCTGCTGCTCGACGAGCCGCTGTCGGCCCTCGACGCCAAGGTGCGCGTGCAGCTGCGCGACGAGATCCGCCGCATCCAGCTCGACGTCGGCACCACCACGCTCTTCGTCACCCACGACCAGGAGGAGGCGCTCGCCGTCGCCGACCGCGTGGGCGT
Source organism: Angustibacter sp. (assembly GCA_051960055.1). Lineage (GTDB taxonomy): Bacteria > Actinomycetota > Actinomycetes > Actinomycetales > Angustibacteraceae > Angustibacter. Next base: position 3,763 of record JBQCES010000224.1, read on the forward strand.
CATGCGCCAGGGCAGACTCGACCAGATCGGCGCCCCGGACGAGGTCTACGCGCGCCCCGCCACCCCGTTCGTCGCCGACTTCGTGGGCCTCACCAACCGGGTCGACGGCGTGGCCTCGAACGGCGAGGCGAACGTGCTGGGCGGCACGGTGCCGCTGCTGCCCGGCTCGCCGACGTCCGGCGACGTCGTGGTGCTCGTGCGGCCGGAGGCCGTTGCGGTGCAGGCGGATCCGGCAGGCGACGCGGAGGTCGCAGCCACGAGCTTCCTCGGCTCGCTGGGCCGGGTGCAGGTGCGCACCTCGCACGGCGTGGTGCTGGCGCAGGTGCCCACGCGCGACGTCGAGCAGCTGCCGCCCGGCACCCGGGTGCGGCTCAGCGTGAGGCCGACGCCGGCCCTCGCCGTCCCGCGTCGGTGAACTCGTCGCGGCGGCTCGATCCGACCGCGTATCGTCCTCGCTCGTGACGACCGAACCCGCGCACCTCGACCTCGCCGACCCGGCCACTGATCCCTTCACCGTCGCGCAGGCGGCGGCCGAGCGCCTCGCCGAGCTCACCGGCGCCGAGCGCCACGACGTCGCGCTCGTGCTGGGCTCCGGCTGGGCCCCCGCGGGTGACCTGCTGGGCGAGACGCTGGCGGAGATCCCTTCCACCGACCTGCCCGGGTTCAGCGCGGCCGCGGTCGTGGGCCACCACGGCGTGATCCGCTCGGTGCGCCTCGGCGACACCGACCGGCGCGCCCTGGTGTTCGGCAGCCGCACGCACTTCTACGAGGGCAAGGGCGTGCGCGCGGTGGTGCACGGCGTCCGGACGGCGGCCCGCGCCGGCTGCTCGACCGTGGTGCTCACCAACGGCTGCGGCGGGCTCAACCCGGCCTGGACGCCCGGCACGCCGGTGCTGATCAGCGACCACATCAACCTCACGGCGAGCTCGCCCCTGGAGGGCGCGACGTTCGTCGACCTCACCGACCTCTACAGCTCGCGGCTGCGCGACCTGTGCCGTGAGGTCGAGCCCGACCTCGACGAGGGCGTCTACGTGCAGTTCCGCGGCCCGCACTACGAGACGCCGGCCGAGGTGCGGATGGCCCGGACGATCGGCGGCGACCTGGTCGGCATGTCCACGGCGCTCGAGGCCATCGCCGCCCGGCACGCCGGGCTGGAGGTGCTCGGCATCTCGCTGGTCACCAACCTCGCCGCCGGCATCAGCGACCAGCCGCTCGACCACGCCGAGGTGATCGAGGCGGGCCGCGCGGCGGCGCAGCGGTGCGGGCGGATGCTCGCCGACGTCGTGAAGAAGATCTGATGGCCGTCGACGACGAGCTGATCGCCCGCGCGGTCGTCTGGCGTGACGACGACCCCGACACCACCACGCGGGCCGAGCTCGAGGACGTCGTGAGCGCTGCTCGCGGCGGTGACCTCGACGCGCTAGCCGACCTGGCCGACCGGTTCGCCGGCACGCTGGAGTTCGGCACCGCGGGGCTGCGCGGGCGCATCGGCGCCGGCCCGAACCGGATGAACCGCGCGGTCGTGATCCGCGCCGCCGCGGGGCTCGTCGCGTACCTGAAGGCGCAGGGGCACGCCCCGCGCGTCGTCATCGGCTACGACGCCCGCCACCGCAGCGACGACTTCGCCCGCGACACCGCAGCCGTGGTCGTGGCCGCCGGTGGCGAGGCGCTGCTCCTGCCCCGCCCCCTGCCGACGCCGGTGCTGGCGTTCGCGATCCGGCACGTCGGCGCGGACGCCGGAGTGATGGTCACCGCGAGCCACAACCCGCCGCAGGACAACGGCTACAAGGTGTACCTGGGCGACGGCAGCCAGATCGTCCCGCCCGCGGACGCCGAGATCGCCGCCGAGATCGCGAAGGTCGAGGCCGTGACCGACGTCCCGCGGGCCGACGAGGGCTGGCAGGTGCTCGGCGACGACGTGCTCGACGCCTACCTCGACGCGGTTGCGCGCGTGGTGGCCGACGACGCGCCGCGCGACCTCGACGTCGTGCACACGCCCCTGCACGGCGTGGGCCGCGACGTGCTGGTGGCCGCGCTGCAGCGCGCCGGGTTCGCCGCGCCGTTCGTGGTGCCCAGCCAGGGCGACCCCGACCCCGACTTCCCCACCGTGGCGTTCCCGAACCCCGAGGAGCCCGGCGCGATCGACGCGGCCCTCGACGCCGCTCGCGAGCGCGGGGCCGACGTCGTGCTGGCCAACGACCCGGACGCCGACCGGTGCGCCGTCGCCGTGCCCGACCCGGCGGCCGACGGTGGCTGGCGGATGCTGCGCGGCGACGAGGTGGGCGTGCTGCTCGGCGCGTTCCTCATCGAGCGCGGCGTGCCGGACGACGCGGTGATGGCCTGCTCGATCGTGTCGAGTCGCCAGCTGGCCGCCGTCTGCGCCGCCCACGGCGTGGAGCACCGCGAGACGCTCACCGGCTTCAAGTGGATCTCGCGCGTGCCGGGGCTGCGCTACGGCTACGAGGAGGCGCTGGGCTACTGCGTCGACCCGGCCGCGGTGCGCGACAAGGACGGCGTGAGCGCGTCGCTGCTCATGGCCGAGCTGGCCGCGCGGCTGAAGGCCGACGGGCGCACGCTGCTCGACCGGCTCGATGACCTCGCCCGCGAGACCGGCGTCTACGCCACCGACCAGCACTCGGTGCGGGTGGCCGACCTCTCGCTCATCAGCGACGCCATGGCGCGCCTGCGCGCCACGCCGCCGACCGAGCTGGGCGGCTCCGCCGTCGAGCGAGCCGATGACCTGTCGGAGGGCGCCGGCGACCTGCCGCCCACCGACGGCCTGCGGTACTACCTGGCCGACGGCAGCCGGGTCGTCGTCCGGCCGAGCGGCACCGAGCCCAAGCTCAAGGCCTACCTGGAGGTCGTCGAGCCCGTGGCGGACGACGTCGCTGCGGCTCGCGCCGTCGCGCACGAGCGCCTCACCACCCTCAAGCAGGCTGTCGCCAACGCCATCGCTCTGTGACGCCTCACCCCCCTGCGTGCACTTGGTACACCAGGTGCACGCCTGGGCGGGTCCACGCGTGCACT
>JBQCES010000225.1:0-7235 GCA_051960055.1 Angustibacter sp.
GGGGGAGCCGGTGCCGTCCTGGCCGGGAAGGCCGCGGGACTCGACCTCGCCGAGCAGGCGCACGGTCTGCCCGTCGGCCAGGCGCCGCACCCGGTCCAGCGCCGCGGCCAGCGCGGTCAAGTCGGCGTCGGAGAGCTGCCAGAACGCGGCCCCGGCCAGCTGCTCGAGCCCGGCGACCGCAGTGGTCACCGCGGCCAGCGCTCCCGCGCCACCCGATGTGTCCACTGTGTCCGTCATGCGTCAATTCTGGCGGACGCCACCGACAAAACCCAGGCGCCGCAACGTCTCTGTGGACAACTCGACAACCACGGCAGCCTGTGGACAACGCCGAGGCCAGTCCACACCCGAACGCGTCGCGCGGAGGCCGAACGGGCGCACTTGCGCCAAACTCCTGACACCGAGGCCCGGCGCCACTCAAGATCCACCGTGGCGGTCCATGCGCCACGGACGACTCGAGGGGACGCACATGAACGAGGTCACGGAGGGAGCGCTGCCTGCTGCCCTCGACGTCCTCGTGTTCCGCCGCGTCGGCCGCCGCTGGACCCACCTCGGCGGCGAGGGCCGCGGCGCCGCCTGGGCCGGGTCGTTCGAGCTCGCCGACCTCAGTGACGCGCGCCTCGAGCGCGCGCTGCAGACCGGACGCCCCGTCCGCCGCCACAGCCAGCGCCCGCACCACGTCATCGGCCCGTACTGGGCGTGCACGTCGGCCGTCGTCCGGGTGGACGCCGACCACGCCGTCGTCCTCGGTTCCGCCCACGCGCTGCCCGACCTGCTCACCCTCACCGACGACCACCTCGTCGACGTCTGCACGCGCGCCGCCGACGAGATCACGACCGTCTCGCCCGCCAAGCACCTCGCCGACGAGGTCGAGGTGCTCACGGCCCTGCGCCGGCTGACCCTGGGCGCCCCGCCGAGCGTCGCGTCCTTGCTCGACCACCTCGTGGCCACCGCCGCCGAGGCGCTGAGCTGCGACCTCGCCGCCGTGTGGCTGGACGACGGACGCCACGCCGTCGCCACCCCGTCGTGGTGCCCGCCGGGCGGAGCGCAGCGAGCCGTCGTCACCGCGCGCCAGCTAGCGGCCACGCTGCCCACCGCCACCGGTCGCCCCGAGTGGCTCGTGGTGCAGGACGCCACCGACCAGCCCCTGCCGATGCCCATCGGCGCCGACCCGGACGTCGCGTCGTACCTCGCCGTGCCCATGGCGGTCGACGGCGCGCACGGCTGCCTGCTGCTCGTGCACGCGACCCAGGCGGCGCGCGGCTTCACCAGCCTGTGCCAGAGCCTCGCGCTGCAGCTGAGCGAGGCCGGCGCCCGCCTCGTGGAGCGGGCCGGGCAGCGCGACGACCTGGTGCGCGAGCTGAAGTCGTCGCGCGAGCACGCGCTGCTCGACCCCCTGACCGGGGCGGCCAACCGCCGCGGTTGGGACGAGGCCGTCGCCCGAGCCCGCCAGCACGTGGCGGCCGGCGGAGCAGTCACCGTGGTCACGGTCGACCTCGACGAGCTCAAGCAGGTCAACGACACCCACGGCCACGAGGCCGGCGACCGGCTGATCATCGAGTGCGCCGAGGCGCTGCGCCGTTGCGTGCGCGGCGACCCCGACGTCATCGCCCGCATCGGCGGCGACGAGTTCGCCCTGCTGATCCGCGGCGAGGAGGTCGACGCCGTCGACATCGCCGACCGGCTGCGCCTGTCGCTCGAGAGCACCACCACCGCGAGCGGCCTGCCGCTGCGCACGTCCGTGGGCGCCGCGCGCTGCGAGCCAGGGGGCTCGATCGAGGACGCCGCCCGGCGGGCCGACGTCGCGATGTACCAGGACAAGCGCGCCCGCCGTGGGAACGGCTGACCCGACCTGCGATTGAATGGGTGTCGACCCCGAGGGAGAGGCAACCATGGCGTCCGCACCGAGCGTGTCGTACTCGATCACCGTCCGGCTGGAGCTGCCCGCGCGGCCCACCGCCGTCAGTGAGCTCACCACGGTGATCGAGCGCGGGGGTGGGATCGTCACCGCCCTCGACGTGACGGCGTCCGGCGCGTCCCGCGTGCGGGTCGACGTCACCTGCGCGGCGCGCGACGCCGACCACGCGACGTCGCTCGTCGACGCGATGCGCGAGGTGCCCGGCGTCGAGATCGGCAAGGTCAGTGACCGCACGTTCCTCGCCCACCTCGGCGGCAAGCTGCGCATCGAGTCGAAGGTGCCGATCCGCAACCGCGACGACCTCTCGCTCGTCTACACCCCGGGCGTCGCCCGCGTGTGCCTCGCGATCGCCAAGGACCCTGCCGACGCCCGCCGGCTCACGATCAAGCGCAACACGGTCGCGGTGGTCACCGACGGCTCCGCGGTGCTCGGGCTGGGCAACATCGGCCCGCTCGCCGCGCTGCCGGTGATGGAGGGCAAGGCCGCGCTGTTCAAGCGGTTCGCGGGCATCGACGCCTTCCCGATCTGCCTCGACACCCAGGACACCGACGCCATCGTGGCCGCCGTCAAGGCCATCGCACCGGGCTTCGCGGGCATCAACCTCGAGGACATCAGCGCTCCCCGCTGCTTCGAGATCGAGCGTCGCCTGCGCGAGGAGCTCGACATCCCGGTGTTCCACGACGACCAGCACGGCACCGCGATCGTCACGCTGGCCGCGCTCACCAACGCGCTGCGTGTCGTCCGCAAGTCGCTGCCCGACGTCCGCATCGTGATGTCCGGCGCCGGTGCGGCGGGGACGGCGATCCTCAACCTCCTGCTGCACGCGGGCGCCCGCGACGTCGTGGTGTGCGACATCGACGGCGTGGTCACCCGCGAACGGGCTGACGTCGCGTCCGCCCCCGAGTCGGCCCTGGCCCAGGTGGCCCAGCGCACCAACCCCCGCGGCGTCACCGGCACCCTGCGCGACGCCCTGCGCGGCGCCGACGTGTTCATCGGCGTCTCGGCGCCGGGCATCCTCACCGGCGACGACATCGCCACGATGGCCGACGACGCCGTCGTGTTCGCGATGGCCAACCCCGACCCTGAGGTCGACCCCGTCGACGCCGCGGCCCACGCCGCCGTCGTCGCCACGGGTCGTAGCGACTTCGCGAACCAGATCAACAACGTGCTCGCGTTCCCCGGCGTCTTCCGGGGCCTGCTCGACGCGCACTCGCGCACGATCACGCAGGACGTCCTGCTCGCCGCCGCGCAGGCCCTGGCCGGCGTCGTCACCGACGACGAGCTCAACGCCACGTACATCGTGCCGAGCGTGTTCCACCCGGACGTGACGCGCGTCGTCGCTGCGGCCGTGCACCGGGTGGCCACGCCGGGCGTCGCGCCGGCGATCCCCGAGGGACCCGACAGCCCGCACCACGTGCTGCACGAGGTCGCGCCCGATGCGGTGGCGGCCGCAGAGCGCGAGAACCTCCCGGAGGCGCTGACGCCATGAACCTCACGGGTCAGCTGCTGGTGGCGACGCCCTCGCTGCGCGACCCGACGTTCCACCGCACGGTCGTGCTGCTTCTCGACCACGGCGCTGACGGCGGCCTCGGCGTCGTGCTCAACCGCCCGCTCGAGGTCGACGTCGAGGCGGTGCTGCCGCCGTGGCAGCCGTGGGTGACCGCGCCAGGGCGGCTGTTCCAGGGTGGCCCGGTGTCGCTCGACTCCGCGCTCGGCCTGGTGGGGGTGCCCGGCGACGGCCCCGAGCCCATTGGCGTGCGGCGCATCAACGGCTCGCTGGGCCTGGTCGACCTCGACACCGACCCCGTCGACGTCGTGGCGGTGCTCTCGGGAGTGCGGGTCTTCGCGGGGTACGCCGGCTGGTCGGCCGGCCAGCTCGAGCGCGAGATCGAGGAGGGGTCGTGGTACGTCGTCGACGCCGAGCCGCGCGACCCCTTCGTCGACGAGCCCGAGCTGCTGTGGCGCTCGGTGCTGCGGCGCCAGACCGGCGAGCTCGCGTTCGTGGCGACCTTCCCCGACGACCCGGATCTCAACTGAGCCCGCCGCGCGGATCTAGACTGCGCCCATGAGCCACGACGACCCGTACGCCGACCCCGGCAGCCCGACGGCGCCGTCCGAGCCCGCGGCCTCGCCGCAGCGCACCGCCGTGCTCGAGCGCGAGCTCGTCGAGCAGGAGCAGGTCGAGCCGGGCGACCACGAGCGCTTCGCGCACTACGTGCGCAAGGAGAAGATCCTCGAGAGCGCGCTGTCGGGTGAGCCGGTGGTCGCCCTGTGCGGCAAGGTGTGGGTTCCCGGGCGCGACCCCAAGCGCTTCCCGGTGTGCCCGGCCTGCAAGGCCATCTACGAGGGGCTGCCCCGCCCGGACGGCGACGAGTAGCTCGACGCGGTCTCTGCGCGACGGGGCTCGATCCTTTGCCAGAACTTGACTCGTTCACGGAGTGCGATCTACCTGCGCCGGGTTAGGTTCGGCGCACCGCCGCCGCACTCGAGGGGTGGCACCGAGTCGCAGGGAGTCCCATGAGGCCCATGTCCCGTCCCCTGATCGCCGTCGCCATGGCCGCCGGCCTGGCCGCCGTGCCGCTCACCGCGGCGTCCGCTTCCGCTGCGCCGCTGCCCCTCAAGGCGTCGGCCTGCGAGACGCACACCGACGCGGTCGGAGCGCGCGGCACGCACGGCCGCGCTGACACCAACGAGCTGAGCGTCCGTCAGGCCGCAGCCATGGAGCGCGACCTCGCCAGGACCCTCGCGGCCAAGGGCGTCGACAGCTCCGCCGCGCTGCGCGGGGGCAAGAAGCCGGGCGGCACGTTCACGGCCACCACGGTGCCGGTGTACTTCCACCGCATCACCGACGGCACCAACGGCTACATCACCAGCAGCCAGATCAGCCAGCAGATCTCCGTGCTCAACAACGCGTACGCCGGCACCGGACTGTCGTTCTCGCTCGTCTCGACCGACACCACGGTCAACTCGTCCTGGTACAACGTCAGCCAGGGCAGCTCGGCCGAGAAGGCGATGAAGACGGCGCTGCGCAAGGGCGGTGCCAACGCGCTGAACCTCTACACGGCGAACCTCGGCGGTGGCCTGCTCGGCTGGGCGACCTTCCCGTCGTCGTACCGCAGCCAGCCGTCGATGGACGGCGTGGTCATGCTCGACCAGTCGGTGCCGGGCGGCACGGCCACGAACTACAACGAGGGCGACACCGCCACCCACGAGGTCGGTCACTGGGTCGGGCTGTACCACACCTTCCAGGGCGGCTGCTCGGGCAACGGCGACTACGTGAGCGACACGCCCGCCGAGGCCTCGCCGGCCTACGAGTGCCCGACCGGCCGCGACACCTGCTCGGCGCCGGGCACCGACCCGATCCACAACTTCATGGACTACACGTACGACTCCTGCATGAACACCTTCACCTCCGGGCAGGTGTCGCGCATGCAGGCGCAGTGGACGGCGTACCGCTCCTGAGCGAGTGAGTGAGCACGCCGGCGACACGCCATAGCACGGCCCCGGGCCCCCGCGAAGCATCGCGGGGGCCCGGCATGTTGTTCCGCCACAACGGTTACCCTCGCTGGACCGATGAGTACCTCAGCCGCCTCCCACCTGCCTCCCGCGTTTCCCGGGCGGGCGCCGTGGGGTACCGCCGCCAAGCTGCGTGCGTGGCAGGCGGCTGCCCTCGAGCAGTACCTCACCGAGCGTCCGCGGGACTTCCTGGCCGTGGCCACCCCCGGCGCGGGCAAGACGACCTTCGCGCTGCGCGTGGCCACCGAGCTGCTCGACCGCGGTGAGATCACCCGCGTCACCGTCGTAGCGCCCACCGAGCACCTCAAGCGCCAGTGGGCCGACGCGGCCCACCGGGTCGGCATCCGGATCGACCCCGAGTTCCGCAACGCCCACGGCACCCACGGGCGCGACTTCGACGGCGTGGCCGTGACCTACGCGCAGGTGGCGAGCCGCCCGCTGCTGCACCGTGCGCGCACCGAGGCCGCCCGCACGCTCGTGATCCTCGACGAGGTGCACCACGGCGGCGACGCGCTGTCGTGGGGTGACGCCGTCCGCGAGGCCTTCGAGCCCGCCACGCGCCGGCTGAGCCTCACCGGCACGCCGTTCCGCTCCGACACCGCGGCCATCCCGTTCGTCACCTACGCCGAGGACGCCGACGGCGTGCGCCGCTCGAAGGCGGACTACTCCTACAACTACGGTGACGCGCTGCGCGACGGCGTGGTGCGTCCGGTGATCTTCCTGGCCTACTCGGGCCAGATGCGCTGGCGCACGCGCGCGGGCGACGAGGTGAGCGCCCGCCTCGGCGAGCCGCTCACGAACGACATGACGGCGCACGCCTGGCGCACCGCGCTCGACCCCAAGGGCGAGTGGGTGGCCTCGGTGCTGCGCGCGGCCGACACGCGCCTGTCGGAGGTGCGGCGCGGCGTCCCGGACGCCGGCGGCCTCGTCATCGCGACCGACCAGGCCCAGGCCCGCTCGTACGCCGCGCTGCTGCGCGGCATCACGGGCGAGCCCCCCGTGGTCGTGCTCTCCGACGACACCGGTGCCTCGGAGCGGATCGAGCAGTTCAGCGCGGGGGAGCAGCGCTGGATGGTGGCCGTGCGCATGGTGTCGGAGGGGGTCGACGTCCCACGCCTCGCGGTCGGCGTCTACGCCACCTCGACGGCGACCCCGCTGTTCTTCGCCCAGGCCGTCGGCCGCTTCGTGCGGGCCCGGCGGCGGGGCGAGACGGCCTCGGTGTTCCTGCCGAGCGTGCCGACCCTCATGCAGCACGCCGGCGAGCTGGAGCTCGAGCGCGACCACGCCCTCGACCGCCCGCGCGCCTCCGACGACGACGGCCTGTGGTCGCCCGAGGACGCCTTGGTCGCCGAGGCGAACCGGCCCGAGAAGGCGTCCGGCGAGCAGGACCTGCTGCCGTTCGAGGCGCTGGAGGCGCAGGCGGAGTTCGACCGCGTGCTCTTCGACGGCGGCGAGTTCGGCACCGCGGCCCTCGTCGGCAGCGAGGAGGAGCAGGACTACCTCGGCCTACCCGGGCTGCTGGAGCCCGACCAGGTAGCCGTGCTGCTGCGCCAGCGCCAGGCCGCCCAGCAGAAGGGCCGCGCCCGGCGTGGTGAGCCGGAGCCCGAGCGGGCCACCCACCGCGAGGTCGCGGCGCTGCGCAAGGAGCTGCACACGCTCGTCGGTGCGTGGGCGAAGCGCACCGGCCAGCCGCACGCCACCGTGCACGCCGAGCTGCGCCGGGCCTGCGGTGGCCCGGCCGTGCCGCAGGCGGGCGCCGAGCAGGTGCGTGAGCGCATCGAGACGCTGCGCCGCTGGTTCGTCG
>JBQCES010000226.1:0-12404 GCA_051960055.1 Angustibacter sp.
GTGGCGTTGGCCGCGCTCAACCGGGCCGGGGCCGAGGCCGCGCGGGCCGCCGGCGCGCGCGCCGCGACCGACGTGACCGGGTTCGGGCTGCTGGGGCACCTGCTGAAGATGGTGCGGGCGTCCGGCGTCGACGCCGTCGTCGACGCCTCCGCGGTGCCCTACCTCGACGGCACCCGCGAGGCGCTGCGCGACGGCTACGTCAGCGGCGGCACGCGCCGCAACCTCGACTGGGTGCGACCGCACCTCCACGCCGAGGTCGACGAGGACGAGCTGCTGCTGCTCGCCGACGCCCAGACCTCGGGCGGCCTGCTGGTCGTCGGTGAGCTACCCGGGCATCCGGTGGTCGGTCGGATCGTGCCGCGCGCCGGTGACGGCCCGCTCGTCACCGTCCGCTGACGGCCCGCCCCCTCCACCGTGATCAATCACGCCCCCGCAGCCCGGTGCGCGGCCGTGGCTGATCACGGCCGGGGAAACCTCAGTTGCCGCTGGAGCGTGCCCAGAGGTTGATGCCCGCCTCGACGGCGTCGCGGTCGATCGCCGACAGCTCGTCGTCGGTGAACGACAGCTGGTCGAGCGCGCCGACGTTCGCCTCGAGCTGGCGCACGCTGCTCGCGCCGACCAGCACCGAGGTGACGCGCGGGTCGCGCAGCGCCCAGGCCAGCGCCAGCTGCGCCAGCGACTGTCCTCGTCGCTGCGCCATGTCGTTGAGGGCTCGCACGTGCGCGAGCGTCTCGTCGGTGAGCAGGTCGGGCGACAGCGACTTGCCCTGGCTGGCGCGCGAACCCTCCGGGACGCCGTCCAGGTACTTGTCGGTGAGCATGCCCTGAGCCAGTGGCGAGAAGGCGATGCAGCCGACACCCTCGGACTCCAGCGTGTCGAGCAGGCTCTCCTCGATCCACCGGTTGAGCATCGAGTACGACGGCTGGTGGATCAGCAGTGGCGTGCCCATCTCGCGCAGGATCGCCGCAGCCTCTGCCGTCCGCTCGGGCGAGTACGACGAGATGCCGGCGTACAGCGCCTTGCCCGACCGCACGGCGTGGTCGAGGGCGCCCATCGTCTCCTCGAGCGGGGTCTCGGGATCGAACCGGTGGCTGTAGAAGATGTCGACGTAGTCGAGGTTCATGCGCGCCAGCGACTGGTCGAGCGAGGCCAGCAGGTACTTGCGGCTCCCCCACTCGCCGTACGGGCCGGGCCACATGTCGTAGCCGGCCTTGGTCGAGATCACGAGCTCGTCGCGGTACGGGCGGAGGTCCTGCGCGAAGACCGTGCCGAAGTTCTTCTCCGCGCTGCCATAGGGCGGGCCGTAGTTGTTGGCCAGGTCGAAGTGCGTGATGCCGAGGTCGAAGGCACGACGCAGGATGGCGCGCTGGCTGTCGATGGCGACGTCGTCGCCAAAATTGTGCCACAGGCCAAGGGACACGGCCGGAAGCTGCAGCCCGCTGCGGCCGCAGCGACGGTAGGTCATGGAGTCGTAGCGGTCGTCGGCGGCGCGGTGCGGGGCAGGGATCATGCGTCCAGTCTCCCAAGCCGGGGGCGCCGCCTCCACCCGCGGGACCTACGCCACTTCCGTGGCCCCGGTCGCGGGCCGTGTGCTGGGGGCAGGCCAGGTGAGGAGGCCCGCCATGACGACGTCGAACCCCGTGCACCACACGACGGCGCACGACCCGGTGGAGGCCGCGCGGAGTACCCGCGCGGCGTGGCTGATGGTGCCGGTCTGGGTGGCGATGTTCATCGCCACGAGCTACGCGGGGGTCGTGGTGCTGGACTGGCTCGGTCTCGGGGAAGGTGACCTGTGGCTGTTCGCTCACAACGTCTGGGGCTGGGTGGCCGAGATCGGCTTCGCGATCCTGCTGGCCGCGCCGGCGGCGGTGGGCGTCGCCTACGCCGTGCGGGCGCTGCGCCGCGGCGGGCGGGGGTTGGCCGGCGGCGCCCGGGCGGTGAACGCGCTGCTGCTCGCCCTGGTGCTGTACATGTTCGCCGACGCGGTGCGGATGACGTACTGGCCCGGCGACTGAAGTAGGCCGGCCTGGCGGCGCGGCACGACCACGCCGACTGGTCGAGGGTTGCGCGCGCTTGTCGAGGGGTGCACCCCTCGACAAGTGGCGTGTCGCCCACTGAACGTGATCAACGGGAGGGGGGCCGGGAACGCACGACGGCCCCCCGCGCGCTGCGGGGGGCCGTCGTGAGGGTCGTTCGTCGATCAGATCGGGACGACGTTCTCCGCCTGCGGGCCCTTGGGGCCCTGGGTGATCTCGAACTCCACGCGCTGGTTCTCGTCCAGCGAGCGGTAGCCCTGGGTCTGGATCGCCGAGTAGTGCACGAAGACGTCGGCGCCGCCGCCGTCCTGAGCGATGAAGCCGAAGCCCTTCTCAGCGTTGAACCACTTCACAGAACCCTGTGCCATGCCGTCTCCTCCAGGGGACGTACTGCGACCGACACTGTGCCGGCCTGGTGCGCGGTCATGCATCCCCACGTTGGAGCTGACTTCCAAAGCCATGGCCCTGGCGAGCGGAGCCCGTGAACACCGAGACCTCGGAACGGATACGCCGTGCCGCTGCCTCGGTCAACGCAAGAAATCTGAACTGCAGCGGTGTCCAGTATGCCATGCAGGCGCCGGGAATCCAGATCTTGACGGCGAGTCGTTCCGACGTTCGGGACGGCTCAGGAGAGCACGCGCAACCGGATGGTCTCGGGCATCTGGTGCAGCCGGTCGATGATGTCCGGGGTGTAGTCGGCGTTGACGTCGGTCACGAGGTAGCCGATGTCGCCGCGGGTGCTGAGGCTCTGCGAGTCGACGTTGACGCCGTACTCGGCGAACAGCGCGTTGACGGTGGCCAGGACGCCCGGCACGTTGCGGTGCATGTGGGCGAGCCGGTGCGACGTCCCCAGGTCACCCGCCCCGATGGGCGGCAGGTTCACCGACAGCGAGGTCGCCCCGCCCTCGGCGTACCCGATGAGCTTGCCCGCGACGAACCGTCCGATGTCCTGCTGGGCCTCCTGGGTGCTGCCCCCGACGTGCGGCGTGAGGATCACGTTGGGCAGGCCGCGCAGGTCGGACTCGAAGGGGTCGCCCTGGCGCTTGGGCTCGAAGGGAAAGACGTCGATGGCGGCGCCCGCGATGTGGCCGCTCTCGATGTGCCGGCGCAGCGCGGCGGTGTCGACGACGAAGCCGCGCGACATGTTCATGAACAGCGAGCGCGGCCGCATGGCGGCGAACTCCTTCTCACCGAACAGGTCCTGGTTCTCCGGTCGCCCGTCGACGTGGAGCGAGACGACCTCGACCGTCTCGAGGAGCTCGGTCATGCTGCCGCACCGGCGGGCGTTGCCCATGGCGAGGCGGTCCTCGGTGTCGTAGTAGAAGACCGACATGCCGAGCGCCTCGGCCAGCACCGACAGCTGCGAGCCGATGTTGCCGTACCCGACGATGCCGAGCGTGCGACCGCGCACCTCGTGCGAGCCCTTGGCCGACTTGTCCCAGACCCCGGCGTGCATCGCGGTGTTCTTCTCGGTGAGCCGGCGCGCGAGCGCGATGATCGCACCGATCGTGATCTCGACGACGCTGCGGGTGTTGGAGTACGGCGCGTTGAACACCGCGATGCCGTTGCCGGTCGACGCCTCGAGGTCGATCTGGTTGGTACCGATGCAGAAGGCACCGATGGCCTGCAGCTGCGGTGCGGCCGTCAGCACCTTGTCGGTGACGAAGGTGGTCGAGCGGATGCCCAGCAGGTCGACGCCGTCGAGCGCCGCGATGAGCTCGTCCTCGGCGAGCGCGCTCGATCGCGTCTCGACCTCGTGACCGGCCGCGCGGAGCAGCTCGGCGGCGTCGGGGTGGATGTTCTCGAGCAGCAGTGCGCGCACGCGGTCTCCCCATGACGGGTCTCGTTGGCGGGTGGGCCGAAGGCCCTCGCCCAGCGTACGAGGCTGCACCCGGCGACCTGGACGCGGTCCGCGACGTGGACGCGCCCGTAGGCTCAGCCCGTGCAGCCGCCCGAGCCCGACCCGCAGCGACCGGCAGAGGTCGTGGCCGACGTCGACGACGCCCGGGGCCTGACCATGATGGTGGGCGGCGTCCCGAGCAGCTACGTGCACCTCGAAGACCCGAGGCGGCTGGAGTTCGCGTTCGTGCGATGGGCCGGCGACCTCGTCGACGTCCTGCGGCCCCAGGGCGAGCCGCTGCACTCCGTGCACGTGGGCGGGGCGGGCTGCACGCTCCCCCGCTACGTCGCGGCGACCCGCCCGCGCTCGCGCCAGGTCGTGCTCGAGGTGGACGCCGACGTCATCGCCCTGGCGCGCGAGACCTTCGGCTACAGCCGCCGCAGCGGCTTCCGGCTGCGCCAGGCCGACGGCCTGGCGGGGCTCGCACCGCTGGACGACGGCGGCTGGGACCTGCTGGTGCGCGACGCGTTCAGCGGTGCCGAGACCCCGGCCCACCTGACGACGACACGCTTCGTCGGCGAGGTCGCCCGCGTGCTCGCACCGTCCGGGGTCTACGTCGCGAACGTGGCGGACCGCCCGGGGCTGGGTCTCGTGCGCCGCGAGCTGGCGACCGCGCTCACGGTGTTCGCCCACGTCGCCCTCGTGGGCGAGACGCAGCACCTGCGCGGGCGGCGGTACGGCAACGTCCTGCTCATCGCCTCGCGGGTCGCGCTGCCGGTGGCCGATCTCACCCGCCGGGTGCGGTCCGGACCGGTGCCGGCGCGCGTGGTGGGCGGATCGGACGCGACGGCGCTGGCCGCAGGTCAGCGACCGATCGAACCCTGAGGTCCCAGGGGGTCGCGCGGCGTCAGGACGACTCGCCGCGCAGGAACTGCTTGACCTCGGCGGCCAGCTCGTCGGCCGATGGCAGCGACTCCTCGGCGGCCAGCAGGCTGCGCCGCTCGCGAGCACCCATGTAGGCGTCGTACTGCTCCTCCAGGGCGGCCACGACCTGGCCCACCTCCTCGGACGCCGCCACCTGGGCCGCGATGGACTCGCGGGTCTGCTCGGCCGCACTCAGCAGCGCCGCGCGCGGGACGCTCAGGCCCGCCTCGTCGGCCAGCCGGTCGAGCAGCGCCGCCGCGGCGTCGGGGTACGAGGCGTCGGCGAGGTAGTGCGGCACCTGGACGACGAAGCCGAGCGCGGGGTGGCCCGACTCGCCCAGGCGCAGCTCGAGCAGCGCCGCCGCCGATCCGGGGATGCGCACGGTGCCGGGCCAGGTCTGGCTCTGCGGCACCAGTCCGGCCTGGTTGGCGTGGCCGAGCACGCCCAGCGGCCGGGTGTGCGGTACCGGCATGCCGATGGCGTGCAGGCCGATCGTGGTCGACACTGCGAAGCGTTCGACGAGCTCGGTGACCGCGGCGACGAACCGCTCCCACTGCGTGTCGGGCTCGGGTCCCGTGAGCAGCAGGAACGACCGGCCGTCGAGGTCGCGCACGGCGTGCAGCTGCAGCTGCGGCTCGTCGAAGGACGCGTAGTGGTCGCGGTCGAACACCATGGCCGGCCGGCGGGAGCGGTAGTCGACGAGCTGGTCGGCGTCGAAGGTCGCGACGACCTCGTGCTCCAGCGTCTCGAGCAGGTGGTCGGTGACCAGGCGCGTGGCCGAGCCGGCGTCGACGAACCCGGTGAGCGCGTGCACCAGCACGGGCCGGTCGAGCTCGACGTCCGAGTCGTCGCTCACGGTGTACAGGGTGCGGGGGTCGAGCACGGGATCCTCCATCGGCAGGGCGACGGCCGTCGTGCGGCGAGCAGGTGGGTCCTCAGCCGCGCGAGCCGTCGTCGTCGCGCGGGGTGAGCGGCAGGGGACGGCCGTCACGACCCAGTCGCAGCCGCCGGGGGTTGGCGACGGTCTGAGCGGCTCGGGGACGCTCGGTGGTGGTCGTGGTGCCGGCGGAGTCCTCCATGCGCAAACCCTCTCCCCTACCTCTGACAACTGTTGAAGTGTTCATCATTTTTCCACGGCCCCAGCGGTCGGGCGACCGCGGGGCTGCCCTGTGGACAACCGCCGAGGGGCACCGCGCATTCCCCCTAGCGTTGAGGGATGGACGGTGCGGTGATCTCGGTCGACCTGGCGTCGCTCGACGCCCTGCGGGCCAGCCTGCGCGAGGCGGCGCGCGGCATCGACGACCTGCGCGAGCACCCTGGGGCGGTGCGCGCCCGGGCCGCCGACACCGGCGACCCGAGGCTCGCGCAGGCCGTGGTCGACGTCGCGACGGCATGGGGCTGGGGCCTGGAGCTGCTGGGTGGTGAGCTGCGCCGCTGGGAGGCCCTGCTGAACGTCGCGGTGTCCGCCTACCAGCGCAGCGACCACTCGGTGCTGGCGGCGCTGCGGTGAGCACGTGGCCCACCGCCGAGGTCGCCCTGCCCGGCGACCCCGCCGGCGTCGTCGACCTGGCCGACCGCCTGGCCACCGTCTCCACTGGCCTGCTGCGGCTCACCGGGCTGGTGCGCGCCGCCGCCGCCGCGGACTGGCACGGGGTCGCGGCCACCGCGTTCCGACAGCTCGTGACGCTCGACGCCGAGGCGATGGGGCGTGCCGGTGCGGTGCTGGCGCAGGCGAGCGAGCACCTGCGGCACCACGCGACGGGGCTGCACCGCGCGCGAGCCGACGTCGACCGGGCCCTGCTGCTCGACCGCCTCGCCGCCTGGGACCCTCCCGACGTCGCCGAGCGGCGGCGAGCCGCCGTGCGCTCCACCATCGAGGAGGCCCGGCGGCAGGCGGCGACCAGCGCCGTGGTGGCCACCGCGGCGCTGCACGCGGCCGCCCGGCTCGCGCCCGACGAGCCCTCGGCCGCCCGTCGCGTCGTCGAGCGCGCGTGGGCGCGCTCACGCGAGGTCAGCGTCGGCGCCGTCGAGACGTCGGGCGTCCTGCTGGCGGCAGGCGCGCGGTTCAGCACGGGCCGAGCGGTGGTCGATCCGGTGGGCTACGCCGCGGACGCGGTCGGGCAGGCCCGCGGGACGCTGGCGCAGGCTCAACACCCCCGTCAGCTGGCCCGGGCGGTGCTCGACCTCGACACCTTCGAGGAGTCGCCCGCGCTGTGGGTGGGTCACCTGCTGCCGACCGCTGCGCTGGGGGCGGCGTCCGGTGCGGGCGCGGTGGCGACGCGGTCGTCCTCGCTGACGGTCCGAGCGCTCTCGCGGGCGCCGGGAGCCCGCGGCGCCGCGCTGCGGGAGGCGGTCGCCGGACGTGCGGCCTACGGTCGCAGCGGCCTGCGGGCCCGCGATCTGCGTGCGGTGGCCGGGCCGCCCAGCCGGCTCGGCTCGGTGATCCCCGTCCCCCGCGAGGCGGCGGCGGTCGGCACGGCGATGGCGCGCGACGGCGCCTGGGCCGAGGCGCACCTCACGCCGCGCGTCGAACGGGCCATGCAACAGGCCGGTGGATCGCGAGTCGGTGCGGCCCACGCCGTCAAGCAGGCCGACTCGCTGCGCCGCAAGCTCGCCGAGCAGGTGGCCCTCCCCGACCTCGACCCGACGACTGCGGGCGCCCGCGTGAACGACACCGTGCGGTACACCGTGGTGTTCGGCGACGACTCCTACGTCGAGGGGGCTGTGCGCACCATCGGCCGGCTGCGCGCCGAGGGCTTCGAGCTGGCACAGGCCAAGTCCACCTGGGGTGGCCCGCGCTACCAGGGCCTCAACCTCGTCTGGCACGACCAGCAGACCGGGCGGCTGTTCGAGGTGCAGGTGCACTCGCCCGGCAGCTGGGACGCCACGGTGCGCACGCACCCGGACTACGAGCTCTACCGCGACCCCGGCGCGTGGCCCGAGCTGAAGGCCTTCCTCGAGCGTCGGATCGCCGCCGAGTACGCCGCCGTGCCGCGACCCCGCGACGTCGGCGAGCTGCCGCAACGTCTGGCCGCTCTCGGCCTCGACACCCGGCCCGTCGGCACCGCTCCCGCCCTGACGAGCTTGGACGCCCGGCGGCTGCTGCACCAGGCGGCGGCCGGCGCGCTGGTGCCCGGCTCGGGGGGCACCGCACCGCGAGGGTGAGAGGATCGCCAGGTCTCTGATCCACTTCACGACAACAGACGCACCAGGAGGAGCCCGTGGGCCTACAGGACGGTCGAGTCGCGCTGGTCACCGGCGGAGCCCGCGGCATCGGCGCCGCCACGGCCCGCCGGCTCGCGGCCGAGGGAGCCAAGGTCGCGATCCTCGACCTCGAGGAGCAGTCCGCCGCCGCCACCGCCGAGGCCATCGCCGCCGAGACCGGCACGACCACGCTGGGGGTCGCCGCCGACGTCCGCGACGCAGACGCGGTGGAGGCCGCGGTGCAGCGCGTGGTCACCGAGCTGGGCGGGCTGCACGTCCTCGTCAACAACGCCGGCGTCACGCGCGACAACCTGCTGTTCAAGCTGACCGAGGACGACTGGGACACCGTGCTCGGCATCCACCTCAAGGGCGCGTTCCTGCTGAGCCGCGCGGCGCAGAAGCCCATGGTGGAGCAGCGGTACGGCCGGATCATCAACCTGTCGAGCACGTCGGCGCTCGGCAACCGCGGTCAGGCCAACTACTCGGCCGCGAAGATGGGCATGCAGGGCCTCACCCGCACCCTGGCCATCGAGCTCGGGCCGTTCGGCATCACCGTGAACGCCGTGGCACCGGGCTTCATCGCCACCGACATGACCGACGCGACCGCGCAGCGCCTCGGCATCACCCCCGACCAGCTGCGCGCGGCCAGCGCCGAGGCGACGCCGGTGCGGCGGGTCGGTGCCCCGGACGACATCGCGAACGCCATCGCGTTCTTCGCCTCCGAGGCGGCGTCGTTCGTGACCGGCCAGACGCTCTACGTCGACGGCGGCGCCAAGCTCTGACGTCAGCCTCGACGCCGCCCCCGCCCTCAGGGACGCAGGGTGTCGTCGTCCGCCATGCCGTGCGTGCGCACCTCGCGCACCAGCCCGTGCCCGGTGGGCGCGTACAGCCACGGGACGTCGGAGCCGGACGTGATCGGCTGCTGCTGGCCCGGCAGCGGCGCCGGGGTGCCGTGCGTGAGCACCTGCTCGGTGAGGCCGAGCTGACGGATCACTACCAGGCGAACCCGCTCGGGCCGGGCCCACACCAGCTCGTCGTAGAGGGTGGGGTCGTGCTGGCCGTCGTCGCCCACGAGCACCCAGCTCAGCTGCGGCAGCTCGTCGAGCAGACGGCGCAGGGTGAGCCGCTTGTGCGCCTGACCCGAGCGGAACCAGCCCTCTGGCGTCGGCCCCCAGTCGGTGAGCAGCAGCGGCCCGTCGGGGAAGCCCCGGCGGCGCAGGAAGCGCTGCAACGCCGGCGCCAGGTTCCACGCACCCGTCGAGACGTAGACGACGAACGCACCCGGCTCGTGGCGCGTGAGCGTGCGGTAGAGCTCGGCCATGCCGGGCACCGGACGGCGCGACTCCTCGCGCCGCACGAAGGTGTTCCAGAAAGCCAGGAACGGCCGGGGCAGCGCCGTCACGAGCACGGTGTCGTCGACGTCGCTGATGACGCCGAGGCGCTCCTCGGCGCCCACGATGCGCAGCGGCGCCTCGGTGACCTGCCCGCTGGCGATGCGCAGCTCCGCCGTCGCCCAACCCGCCGGCAGGTCGGCCGGCAGGGTGACGTCGACGTAGCCGCCCCGCGCGCTCTCGACGACGTGCCGCTCGCCGGCGACGTCGACCGCCACTGGCACGCCGCCGAGCTTGGCGCTGACGAAGTGCCGCCACCCGCGGAACGCGACGTCGCTGCGGTCACCGACGCCGGGCGGTGAGAGCAGCACGCGAGCGAGCACCCGAACCCAGCCGTCGCTGCCGTACCCGGTGTAGGCGATCACGCGGGGGCGCCAGCCGCGCCGGAACAGCAGCCGCGCGAGAGCCCGGTTGAGCGCGTCCTCCGTCCGGGCCGCGCGGTGCAGCGGCGGGGGTGTGCTCACGCGCCCACTCTAGGAGAGACGTACGGTGGCGGGGTGAGCGAGCGAGTCGAGGTGTCGGTGGCCGACCTGGCCCGGGGCGCGACCTACCCGTGGCTGACCGCGGTGGTGGTCCCCCGCCCGATCGCCTGGGTCAGCACGGTCGGCGCCGACGGCACCGTGAACCTCGCGCCGCACTCCTTCTTCACGGTGGCCTCGGCCGAGCCGCCAGTCGTCAGCTTCACCTCGGTGCGCACCAAGGACTCGTTGCGCAACATCCGCGCGACCGGCGAGTTCGTCGTCAACCTGGCACCGCGGGCGCTGGCCGAGCAGGTCAACCGCACGGGCACCGACTACCCGCCCGACGTCGACGAGCTGGCCGAGGCCGGGCTCACCGCCGAGCCCAGCACGGTCGTCCGGCCGCCGCGCGTGGCCGAGTCGCCCGTGGCGCTGGAGTGCGTGGCCGCCGGCGAGCACCGGTTCAGCGAGGATCCCGAGCGCGGCAGCACCGTGGTGTTCGGCCGGGTGGTGCACCTGTCGGTGGCTCGGCACGTGCTGGCCGGCGACGGCCTCCCGGACGTCACCCGGCTGGCACCGGCGAGCCGGCTGGGCCGCGACGAGTGGGCGGCGCTGGGTGAGGTGTTCGAGCTGCACCGCGAGCGCTACGGAGCCTCAAGCACCTGAGGGATCATGCCGACAGATCGGTCATGAGGTTGCTGTCTGCGCGCGGTGCCGCGCTCATCGGTGCCGTCGTCGCGATGATCTCGCTGACCGGGTTGGCGGGCGGTGCCGCGGCCGAGGCTCGCGCGACGGCCGCGACGGCCGCGGCGCCCGCGTTGGCCCCCGCCGTGGCGCTGGC
Organism: Angustibacter sp.; assembly: GCA_051960055.1. GTDB lineage: Bacteria > Actinomycetota > Actinomycetes > Actinomycetales > Angustibacteraceae > Angustibacter. The sequence continues at coordinate 10,695 of JBQCES010000226.1, forward strand.
CGCGAGCCCGACCGTCGGAGACCCGGCCCACCCGTACAGCGACCCCGTCTGGTTCCCGCTACGCGATCCCGCGCGGGTCTCGTGCGTCGTCAGCAACTGCACCGGCCCGCTCTACCACGGCTACCAGGCGATCGACTGGCTCGGCCAGCTCGACGCCCCGGTGCACCCGGCGGGTGCGGGTGTCTTCCACGTCGGCGCCGTCAGCACGACCTGCCCGTCCAGCGGTGTCACCGCCGGCACGTGGGCCTGGGTCGACCACGGCCCGGCGGGCGTGACGCGCTACAACCACCTGAACCGCCTCATCGCGAAGGAGGGTCAGCTCGTCACTCCGGCGACCGTGATGGCGACGATGGGTCACAACGGCAACACCGCACCGTGCAAGACCAACTACCTCCACCTGCAGTACCGGGGTGAGCGGTTGAGCGGCCCGGCTCTGCCCGTGCCGTCGATGCGCGCCTGCATCGGTGCGCAGGCCGTCTCCCTGCCTTCGGCCATGGGTTTCACCAACGGCTGGAACTCGATCGAGCCCAACGCGCACTACACGCCGGCGGTCGACGACGGCTGCCTGCCGACGTCCTGGTCGCAGACACCGAGCAGGCCGACGATGTCCGTGGCGCGCGGCGACCGGTCGGTTCGGGTGACGCCGTCCACGCGGCCCGCCGGCGTCAACGCGGTGCGGGTGCGGATCGAGCTGTACCACCCCTCGCTCCACAAGTACGGCCTGCCCAGCTACCGCACGATCTCGGCCGGCCAGCGCTGGACCACGTTCGGTGGTCTGCTGGCCGGGCGCACGTACCGCTTCACGCTGTCGTTCCACAACGCCAGCGGCTGGAGCGCCTGGGCGACCACCCGCACCGCCGTGCCGGCCATGCTGCCGACCACTCCGCGCTTTCGCGGGCTGAGCGCGTCATCGAGCACGATCAGCCACCTGTGGTACCGCAGCACCAGCCGGGGCACCGCCCCGGCGACGTACGTGGCGGCCCGACGGTGCTACGTCCACGGGGCGTGGCGGTCGTGGAGCTACGCCCGCGTGCCAGTGCCGAACATCAGCTTCCAGTGGCGCGGGCTGCCCCGGCACACGACGTGCCAGGTGACGGCGCGGGCGTACAACGTCCTGGGTCACAGCAGCTGGCAGACCCGCAAGTCCATCCGCACCAGGTGATGACCGGCGCGCCTCACAGGCCCTGCCAGGCCGGCTTGCCGGCCCAGACCTCCCGGTAGTAGTCCAGGCGCTGCAGCCGGCCGGCGGCGGCGCCGTCGAGCAGCACGGTGACGTGCGGATGCAGCTGCAGCGCGGACCCCGGCCAGCTGGCCGTCACCGGACCCTCGACGCAGGCGGCCACGGCGTCGGCCTTGGCCGCGCCCGCGGCGAGCAGCACCAGGTGGCGGGCCTGCAGGATGGTGCCGAGGCCTTGGGTCAGCACGTGCCGCGGCACCTCGGCGACGGAGCCGAAGAACCGGGCGTTGTCCGCCCGCGTCTGCGCGGTGAGGGTCTTGACCCGCGTGCGCGAGGCGAGCGACGAGCCGGGTTCGTTGAACGCCAGGTGACCGTCGCGGCCGATGCCCAGCAGCTGCAGGTCGATGCCTCCGGCGGCGGTGATCGCCTCCTCGTACGCGGCGCAGGCGGCAGGGACGTCGGTGGCCTGGCCGTCGGGTCCGTGCACGCGCGCCGGATCGAGGTCGACCCGGCTCACCAGTTCGCGCTCGATC
>JBQCES010000227.1:0-8501 GCA_051960055.1 Angustibacter sp.
AGGGACACGTCGAAGGTGCCGCCACCGAGGTCGAAGACGAGGATGAGCTCGTCCTCCTTGCCCTTCTCCAGGCCGTAGGCGAGCGCGGCCGCGGTGGGCTCGTTGATGATGCGCAGGACGTTCAGGCCCGCGATCTCACCGGCCTCCTTGGTGGCCTGGCGCTCGGCGTCGTTGAAGTACGCCGGCACGGTGATCACGGCGTCGGTGACGTCCTCGCCGAGGTAGCTCTCGGCGTCCCGCTTCAGCTTGCCGAGGATGCGGGCGCTGATCTCTTGCGGGGTGTAGTTCTTGCCGTCGATCTCGACGTGCCAGTCCTTGCCCATGTGGCGCTTGACCGACCGGATGGTGCGGTCGACGTTGGTCACGGCCTGGCGCTTGGCGATCTCGCCGACCAGCACCTCGCCGTTCTTGGCGAAAGCCACGACGGACGGCGTGGTGCGCCCGCCCTCGGCGTTCGCGATGACGGTGGGCTCGCCGCCCTCCAGGACGGACACGACCGAGTTGGTCGTGCCCAGGTCGATGCCGACCGCTCGTGCCATCAGGGTTCTCCTCGTGCTTGCGGGCCGCCGTACGCGGCCACCTTGAGTCTGCTTCACTCAAGTTTCGACGGCGCCTCCGGGGGTGTCAAATCCAGGGCGCCGAACTTGAGTACACCTGACTCAACCCCACGCTCCCCACGCGCATTCCCCCAGGTCACCCCCCGGCGCCGGCCCTTGCCCGTTGATCACGTTCAGTGGGTGACACTCCGCTTGCCGAGGGGTGCACCCCTCGGGAAGTGCCAGCAACCCTCGACACGTGAGCCGACCGCGTCAGAGGCCGCCGAGCGTGTAGCGCACCTGCTGGGTGAGCTCGATGTCGCCGTCCGTGGTGGTGGCGGCGGCGAGCCGCCGCACCGCCTCCTCGCGGACGCCGGCCCGCTCAGCTTCCGGCACCGCGGCCCAGATCGCCCGCTGACCCGTCGACATGCTGAAGGCGGCCCAGTGGTCGGCGTCGCGGAACCGCACGCGCAGGGCCCGCGACACCGTCCGGACGTCGGCCAGGCCGGCTGCGGCGAACAGCCGCTCCATGCCCTCGTCAGAGGCGAAGGGCCCGCGGCCGCCGCTGGTGCGCGCGTCGAGCACGAACTGCGGCAGGTAGGGGGTGAAGACGTCGTCGACAGCCCGCCACACCTCGTCCTGAGCACCAAAGGTGCTGACGCCGAGGCGTCCACCAGGCGCCAGCAGGCCGCGCCACGCCGTCAGCGCCGCGAGCGGGTCGGCGAGGAAGAACAGCACGAGCGACGACCCCACTACGTCGAACGCGCGGGCCGGCAGCTCGGGTGACTGGACGTCGCCGACCGCCAGCTCGACGGCCGCCAGCCCGAGGTCGTCGGCTGCCGCGCGAGCGGAGGCGAGCATGCCGGCCGAGATGTCGACACCGACCGCCCGGCCCGCCGGCCCCACCGCTCGCCCCGCGGGCAGCAGGAGGGCGCCCTTGCCGCAGCCGAGGTCGGCGAACGACTCACCCGGCTGGGGATCGAGCAGCTCCAGCAGCCAGCGGGCGATCGGGCCGAAGAAGTCGACCCCCACCTCGTCGTAGCTGTCAGCGAGAGCGTCGAAGAGGCGTGCGTTGCGCGCGGCGGGGGCGGCGTCGTCCGCCGGGGTGCCGGAGGTGGCCATGGCTGATCATGGCGCGCTGGTCAAGGGGTGCGCGCGGTTCTCGAGGGTTGCACCCCTCGGGAAGCGGAGTGTCGCCCACTGAACGTGATCAACGGGTCAGTCGTCGGCGTGGGAGTCGGACTCCCGACGCTCGTCGTCGGACGTAGAGAACGCCGGGGTCCCGTCGGAGCACTGAGACTCGACCTCGATCTCGCGGCGATCACTGGACGACCGGAACGTCACCTTCACGTGCTCGGGCCCGTTGTCCTCGACCCGCACGGCCCAGCCGTCGGCCGGTTGCGCGAACCGCAGGGACGCCGTCTGCCCGACGCACCGGACGCCCACCTGACCGCCCTCGACGCGCACCGTGCGGTCGACGGCCGCAGGCCTCGCGGGTGTGGACGTGGTCGTCGTCGTACGCGGGCGGGTGGTCGACGAGGTAGGTGCGGGCGGCGCCGTCGTCGTGCGGTGCGTGCGGGTCGACGTCGTGGCGCGCGGTGCGGATGTTGTCGACGAGGGGCGGGACGTCGGAGAGGCGGCCGTCGTCGTCGGTGCCGCCTGGGTGCGTGGCGGTCGCGGTGTGTGCGGCGCGCCGGTGGTGACCGCGCCGGGGACGACGCGAGCGTCGGACGTCGCCGTCAGCACCTCGCGCCCCGCCCGGTCGATGGCGACCCAGGCGACGGCGGACGTCGCACCCACCACGGTGACCCAGCCGGCCACCGCGGCCACGAGCGCTCGCCGCTTCACGAGCACAGCCTCGCATCCGGCGTGGGCGCGACACGACCGAACCCGCGCGGCAGTAGCGTCAGCACGTGGCAACCATCCTCGTCGTCGAGGACGACCCGGGCATTCGCACCGCACTGGTGCGCGCCCTCACCGAGCGCGGGCACACGGCGATGAGCGCCGACCGGGGCATGACCGGGCTGCAGTCGGCGATCGACGACCAGCCTGACCTGGTGCTGCTCGACCTCGGGCTGCCGGACGTCGACGGGCTGCAGGTGCTGGCCATGCTCCGCGCCGTGAGCGACGTCCCGGTCGTCATGGTGACCGCACGCGACGACGACGCCGCGGTCGTGAAGGCGCTGGACGCCGGAGCCGACGACTACGTCGCCAAGCCGTTCGGCATCGACCAGGTGGAGGCCCGCATCCGCGCGGTGCTGCGACGCGGAGGGCGCGGCCCGGCGGAGTCGTCGGCGATCACGGTCGGCGACCTGGCGATCGACGTCCGCACGCGCAAGGTAACGCTCGGCGGCGAGCCGATCGACCTCTCGCGCAAGGAGTTCGACCTGCTCTACGCACTGGCGAGCCGGCGCGGGGAGGTCGTCAGCAAACGCGACCTGCTGGCCGAGGTGTGGCGCCAGCCGTACGGCGGCGGAGACCGGACGATCGACGTCCACCTGTCGTGGCTGCGCCGCAAGCTCGGCGAGAGCGCCGCCGAGCCGCGGTACCTGCACAGCGTGCGCGGCGTCGGGCTGCTGCTCGAGGCACCCACCGACGACGGCCCCTGATGCGCCGGCAGATCTGGCTGCTCGTGGCGGCCACCACCTCAGCGGTGATCCTGGCATTCCTCATCCCCCTCGGCCTGCTCGTGCGGACCCTCGCCGAGGACCGCGCCCTGGCCAGCGCGAGCCAGGAGGCCCAGAGCGTCGCCGCACTCGTCGCCGCGGTCAGCGACCAGCGGCAGCTGGCCGACCTCGTGGCCGGGGTGGGCGAGCGGTCGCGCCTGCAGACCAGCGTCGCGCTCGCCGACGGCACCCAGATCGGCCCGGCGCTCGGCGCCACGGACGACGAGCTGCTCGAGCGGGCGCGCACCGGTGAGGCCTTCACCTCGCGCCGTCCCGACGGCTCGGCGCGCGTCTACGTGCCTGTGGTGACGCAGGACGGCACGGCCGTCGTCCGCAGCGTCGTGCCGGGCAGCGAGCTGCACCGCGGGCTCACTGCGGCCTGGGCCACGATCGCCGCCCTCGGGCTGCTGCTGCTCGCGGGCTCGCTGTTCGCGGCCGACCGGCTCGGACGGCGCGTGGCCGCCCCCATCAGCGAGGTGTCGCTGGTCGCGCACCGGCTGCGCGAGGGCGAGATGACGGCGCGGGCGCACGTGGGCGGGCCGCCCGAGGTCGCGGATCTCGCCTCGTCGCTCAACCGGCTCGCCGACCGCATCGGCGAGCTGCTGCGCATCGAGCGCGAGGCGGTGGCCGACCTGTCGCACCGCCTGCGGACGCCGATCACCGCGCTGCGGCTCGACGTCGACGCCGTGCAGCCACCGGAGGTCGCCGAGCGACTGGCCGATCACGTCGAGCACCTGCAGCGCACGGTCGACGCGATCGTCAAGGAGGCCCGACGCCCGGTGCTGTCGAGTCTCGACCGCGGGTGCGACGCCGCCGCGGTCGTCCGCGAGCGCGTCGACTTCTGGTCGGCCCTGGCCGCCGACCAGGACCGCGCCGTCACCATCGAGGTGCCGCAGCGGTCGATGCCCGCCGCGCTCGACGCGACCGAGCTCGCCGACGCCCTCGACGTCCTGCTCGACAACGTGTTCGCCCACACGCCCGAGGGCACGGCCTTCGAGGTGGCGCTCTCGCACGACAGCGCCGGCGCGGTGCGGCTCGAGGTGATCGACGCCGGGCCGGGAATCACTGACCCCTCGCTCACCGAGCGAGGGGTCAGCGGCGCGGGCTCGACCGGGCTGGGCCTCGACATCGTGCGACGCACGGCGCAGGCCGCGGGCGGCGAGCTGGTCGTCCGGCGCGGTCTGCGGGGCGGCACGGTGGCCATCGTGACGTTCGCCCCCGGCCGCACGTAGCCAGCGGCCGGGGGTGCGACGCGATCAGTCGTCGTGGCCGCCGTCGTGGCCGCCGTCGTCATCGTGGTCTCCGCCGTGGTCGTCACCGTGGTCGTCACCGTGGTCGTCGCCCGGCTCGGCGTGCTCGCCGTGGTCGTCGCCCTGCTCGGCGTGCTCGCCCTGGTCCTCACCCTGGTCGTCGTCACCCTGCGCGTGCTCGGTGGCGTCGTCCTGCGGCTCGGCCTGCTCGGAGTGCCGCGTGCGGGTGGCGGTGCTGGTGTGCGTCGCCTCCTGCTCCGGCTCGCTCGCGACGCGAGGCGCAATCGTGGTGGTGCGGTCGAGCGTCACGACGCAGACGCCGTTCTTCAGGACGGCGTGCTCGCTGCACGTGGGGTCGACGGTGGGGACGACCGTGGTCGTGACGGCCTGCGGTGCGCTGGCCGACACCGGGCTCGCGTCCGACGGCTGGCCCGCCGTGGCGGCGTAGGTGGCTCCGGCGGCCACCAGACCGACCCCGGCTCCGACGACGGTGGCGAGCGTGGCGCTGATCCTCATGGTGTTCCCTTCTCGAGCGGTCACCACGACGGTGGAGGGCCCAGCCCTATGAGCACCTCGCCGGAACCTCAAGAAACCGTCAAGAATGACCGGCTGGTCCGGTTTCATGACGTGCTCTTAACAGTGCCCTGAGGCTGCCTTGCCGCGGCCGCCCGCACGCTGGTGGCCCACGGAACCGATCACGGGGGTCCACGACATGGCACACACACCGCGTTCGCGCGACCGATCACTGTCGACGCTGGCGGTGCTCACCGGCACCCTGACGGCCGCGGCCGTGTCGGCCACCGGCTGGGCCACGGGGGCCGCCGCCGACGCGACGGCCCAGCAGCAGACGGCCAAGGCGCGGGCGAAGGCCGCAGCGCTCGCCGCGCTGCCCACCCCGACGGTCACCGTGACGGCGGCGCCCGCGAAGCCCCGGCCGCTTCCCACTCGCACCGTGGTGCGTGAGCACGTCGTCCAGGCCGTCTCGGGTGCCGCCGCGGCTCGGGTCGGCGGCTTCTCGTCGTCGCGCTCGTCCAGCGGCACGAGCCACACCTCATCGCGCTCGTCACGGTCGTCGGGCTCGTCGGCGTCGTCCGGCCACTCGTCGGGCTCGTCCGGCTCCTCGGGTTCGTCGGGCCGCTCCAAGCCGGCTGCCCCGGCGCCTCCGCCTCCCCAGCCGACCGTGCCGTCGTCGGGATCGTGACCGGCCGCGCCGTGCACGACGGTCGGCTCGAGCAGCGCCCGGCGCCGGGGGCCTCGACGCACGAGTGGACGGCGCTCGGCACGTACGTGCGCCTCGCGACGTCCCCCGCCGATGCCCTCGCCGACGCCGTGCGCCTCGCGAGTGACGTGCTCGACGAGGTCGACCGCGCGTGCAGCCGCTTCCGCAGCGACTCCGACCTCGTGCGGGCCAACGCCCGCGCCGGCCGGCCGACCGACGTGAGCCCGCTGCTCGCCGCCGCCGTTCAGGTGGCTGTCGCGGCCGCCGCCGAGAGTGACGGCCTGGTCGACCTCACGCTCGGCCACGCGCTCGTGGCGGTCGGCTACGACCGCGACCTGGCGCTGCTGCCGCAGGCCGCCACCGACCCGGCGATGGTGCCGGTGCCGGCACGCACCGGCGCCTGGCGCGAGGTCGAGGTCGACCCCTCCGGCGTCGTCACCGTGCCCGACGGCTGTGCCCTCGACCTCGGCGCCACCGGCAAGGCCTGGGCGGCCGACCTCGTGGTCGCCTCGATCGCCGACGCGCTCGGCGTCGACGTCGTCGCGAGCCTCGGCGGTGACGTCGCGGTGCACGGTTCGATGCCGTGGCCGGTGGCGGTGAGCGAGGTGGTGGGCGCCGTGGACGCTGTGGACGTGGTGATGGTCCCTGCCGGTGGCCTCGCCACCTCGACGACGCTGGCCCGGCGGTGGGTGCGCGGTGGCGTCCCGCGCCACCACCTGCTCGACCCGCGCACCGGCGAGCCGACGCGCGGCCCGTGGCGCACCGTGAGCGCGTTCGGGCAGACTGCGGTGGCCGCCAACACCGCGACGACGGCGGCGATCGTCCGGGGCGACGAGGCGCTCGACTGGCTGCACGCCAAGGACGTCGCGGCCCGGCTCGTCGCGCAGGACGGCACGGTCGTGCGCACCCCGGGGTGGAGCGGACAGGTGGTGAGCTCGTGATGCACGGTCCCGCGCTGTGGTTCGCCAACCGGGGCAGCGGCGTGGTGCTGCTGGTCGTGGTCACGCTGTCGACGGTGCTGGGTGTGCTGTCGACCGCCCGGGCCAGCTCGCGCCTCTGGCCGCGCTTCCTCACCCAGGGGCTGCACCGCAACGTGGCCCTGCTCGGCGTTGCGCTGACGGTCGCGCACGCGGCCACCGCGGTGGTCGACGAGTACGTCGACATCCGGTGGTGGCAGGCGCTCGTGCCGTTCGGTGCGACGTACCGGCCGCTCTGGCTGTCGCTGGGCACCCTCGCCTTCGACCTCATGCTCGCTGCCGCGGGCACGAGCCTGCTCCGGCACCGCATGCGGCACGGGCTCTGGCGGGCGATCCACGTGACGACGTACGCGGTGTTCGCGCTTGGTGTGGTGCACGGCATCGGCATCGGGACGGACGCCGGCGAGCCATGGAGCGTGGCCGTCACCGTGGGGTGCGTGGTCGCCGTCCTGCTGGCCGCTGCGACCCGTCTGGTGACCCTGCGGCGCGACGAGCTGGTGTCGTCGTGAACCGCGCAGCCGCCGTCCCGACGCCTGCACCCATCGCGCGCGAGGGCACCCTGCTGCTGGCGGACGTCGGCCGCGACCCCTCGTGGACGGCTCACCGCGCGCGGCTCGGCCCAGTGCCCGAGCTCGACGTCGCGACGTTGGCGGCGTGGACCGACGAGACGCAGCTGCGCGGGCGAGGAGGCGCGGGCTTCCCCTTCTCCCGCAAGCTGACCACGGCGGCGCGGCGGCGCGCGCTCGTCGTCGTCAACGCGTCCGAGGGCGAACCCGCGAGCCACAAGGACGAGGTGCTCGTGACACGGGTGCCGCACCTGGTGCTCGACGGTGCGGTGGTGACGGCACGGGCCCTGGGAACCCGCGAGGTGCACGTCGTCGTCCCGAGCGCCCGACCGGCGATGGTGCAGGCGATGGCCGCCGCCGTGCGCGAGCGGCGCAAGGGCGGCGAGCGGGTGCGCTGGCACCTGCACCACGCCGACGACCGGTTCGTCGCAGGGCAGGCGCGCGCGGTGCTCGAGCTGATGGCCGGCCGAGAGAACAAGCCGGTGACGGCGTGGGCTCCGGAGGCGGTGAGCGGCCACCGGGGCCGCCCGACGCTGCTGTCGAACGCCGAGACGTTCGCGCACGTCGCCGCCGTGAGCCGGTTGGGCCCCAAGGCTTACGCGGCCTACGGCAACCCGAGCACCCCCGGCACGGTGCTGCTCACCCTCGACGGCGACAGCTCGGCCCCTGAGGTGCTCGAGGCGCCCGGCGGCAGCCGACTCGTCGAGGCGCTGGCGACTCGCTGGCTCCCCGGCATGCCGGTGCTGCTGGGTGGCTACCACGGCACCTGGCTGACTGGCACCGACGTCGAGACGGCCCGCCTCGACCGCGACGCGTTGGCGGCGTCCGGCTTCGCCCTCGGCGCAGGCGTCGTCCTGCCTCTGGCGCAAGGGATCTGCCCGGTGGCGCGCACCTCCGCGATCGTCACCTACCTAGCGGGTGAGTCGGCCGGACGTTGCGGCCCGTGCCGGTTCGGTCTGCCCACGATGGCCGCCGAGCTGGAGCGGGTGGCGCGCGGAGGAGGCAACGAGGAAAGGCTGCTCGAGCTGGCCGGCGTCGTCACCGGCCGCGGCGCGTGCGCCCACCCCGACGGCACCGCTCGGCTGGTGCGCTCGCTGCTCGACCGCTTCCCGGTGGAGGTGGCGCACCACCTCGAAGGCCGGTGCGACTGGGCGGGTGCGCGTCGCGCGCACGCGCCCCGCCCGCTGCCCCAGCAGGTCACCGTGCTGCCGCGGAGCGGGCGATGAGCCGGCGCCTGCGCGTCGACTGGCCGCGCTATGACGCCCACGGCCTGTGCCACGAGCTGCT
>JBQCES010000228.1:0-8397 GCA_051960055.1 Angustibacter sp.
GCCGGCGATCTCGTCCTCGGCCTGCAGGGTGGTGACGCCGAACCGCTTGAGCCCCGACAGCGTGTGCAGGACGTCGGAGGCCGGCGTGATCGGGTACGAGCCGAGCACCAGCGGCCGGCCGGTGAGGTGCGCACCCACGACGAGGCCGTAGGCGAGGGCCGTGTTGCCGGTGATGTTGCGGTAGGTGCCGGGCTGCATGGGCGCGGGCGCGATCGAGTAGCGCACCGCGAAGTCCTCGGTGGTCTCGCCGTAGTTCCACCCCGCGTGCAGGGCGGCCAGATTGGCCTTGAGGATCTCGGGCTTGGCCGCGAACTTGGCGTGCAGGAACGCCTCGGTGGTGTCGGTGGCCCGGTCGTACAGCCACGACAGCAGCCCGAGGGCGAACATGTTCTTCGCCCGCTCCTTCTCCTTGCGCGTCAGGTCGAAGTCGGCGAGCGCCTCGACCGTGATGGAGGTGAGCGGCAGCGGGTGCAGGTGGTACGACGCCAGCGTGTCGTCGTCCAGCGGGCTCGTGACGTAGCCGACCTTGGCGAGGTTGCGCTTGCTGAACTCGTCGGTGTCGACGATCACCGTCGCCCCGCGGGGCAGGTCGCGCAGGTTGGCCTTGAGCGCGGCGGGGTTCATGGCGACGAGCACGTCGGGGGCGTCGCCCGGGGTCATGACGTCGTGGTCAGCGAAGTGCAGCTGGAAGCTCGAGACGCCGGGCAGCGTGCCTTGCGGCGCCCGGATCTCGGCGGGGAAGTTGGGCAGCGTCGACAGGTCGTTGCCGAGTGCTGCGGTCTCGGAGGTGAACCGGTCACCGGTGAGCTGCATGCCGTCGCCGGAGTCGCCGGCGAAGCGGATCACCACCCGGTCCAGCTTGCGGACGGCCTTGCCGCTCGTGGGGTGCTTCATCTGCGCCGTCATCGCCCTGTGGTCGAGGTCTTTCGCTACCTACGCCATCGTAGGTCGTGGTCTCGGCGCGCGGCCCCCCGGCCGCCATCTGGACGCCGGAAATCGCGCCGGGCGGCGCGGTACTCGGTGTCGGCACGCGCACCCGGTACCCTGCTCGCGGCGATTGACCAAGGAGTGAACAACGACCACGCACGACGGCTACCGGCACGAGGCGCTGCTCTACCGGGACGACGCCGACTACCTGGCAGGCACGGTGCCCTTCCTCACCGATGCGCTGGCCCACGGCCAGCCGGCCATGGTAGCGCTCCCGCCCGACCGGCTCGACCTCGTGCGCTCCGCGCTGCCCGCGGACGGGTCTGGCATCCACTTCGTCGACATGGTCGAGCTGGGCCACAACCCGGCGCGCATCATCCCGGCCTGGCAGGCCTACCTCGACCGCTTCCCCGGACAGCCCGTACGCGGGATCGGCGAGCCGGTCTGGGCGGGCCGGCGCGCAGCCGAGATCGACGAGTGCCACCTGCACGAGACGCTGCTCAACGTGGCCGTGCCGCCCGAGACGCCCCTCTGGTTGCTCTGCCCCTACGACGTCGAGGCGCTGGGTGAGCCGGTGGCGCGGGCGGCGCAGCGCAGCCACCCGACGTACGTCGAGCGCGGGCAGCTGCGGGGGAGCCCGGTGTACGCCGGCCTCATCGAGCTGCAGGACGTGTTCGGTGGTGCGCTCGCCGAGCCCACGGCGTCCGTGCGTGAGCTGCCCTTCGGCGACCACGACCTCGCGCGGGTGCGCGCCGCCGTCCGCGATCACGCCAGAAGCGTGGGGCTCGGTGAGATGCGCACGATGGACGTCGTGCTCGCCGTCACCGAGCTCGCCACCAACAGCCTGCGCCACGGTGGCGGGAGCGGCCGGCTGCGCACGTGGCGCGAGCCCGACGCGCTCGTGTGCGAGGTGAGCGACACCGGGCGCATCACCGACCTGCTCGTCGGACGCCGGGCCCCGCAGCCCAGCGACGAGGGTGGGCGCGGCGTGTGGATGGCCAACCAGCTGTGCGACCTGGTGCAGGTGCGCTCGGGCGACGCCGGCACCGTCGTCCGCACCTTCACCTGGCTCTGAGCGCTCTCCGAGTCAGCGTCGTCGCCCAGCCCGCTCGGCGTAGTCGTCCAAGAGGTCGAGCACTTCCTGCGCGCGCCAGGTCATGTTGCGGGTGCGGTAGTCCTGATGAGGTCGCAGGATGCCGTGGTCGACGAGATCAGCGATGTGGCGGTGGACGTTCGTGGTACGGCCGAGGATCTGCTGCGCCTCCCGAGACGTGATCACCGGTTGCTGGATCAGGCCATCGGCCAAGCGGTGTGTCGCCGAGTCCGAGCGGATGTGCTTGAGGATCTCACCCCAGCGCGCACGTACGGCGTGGCTGGCAACGACGAGGGCCCTGCCGTTGCTGACGGCTCGGAGGGCGGCGCGTGAGGCGACGCCGACGATGTCGTCCGGGCAACCCTTGCGGTACTCGGTCAGTGCGTCGAAGTACGCCTCGCGCTCTGCCAGCAGGCCGCTGGACACCGGTGCTGCCGCGTGGGCCGTCACCCCCTTGGCGCGCAGTACGGCATTGAGCAGTGCCCTGCCCGTACGGCCGTTGCCGTCGGAGAAGGGGTGGATGGTCTCGAACTGCGCATGAGCGAGCGACGCCTGCACCATGGCCGGGAGATCGTTGCGAGCCACGTAGGCCATGAGGTCGCGCATCGCTGCGGGGACCCGCTCCGCGATGGGCGGCACGAAGTCCGCCAGGTGCGGCGTCGTGCCGGCTCCGATCCACACCTGGTCGTCGCGATAGCGCCCGGCGATCTCAGGCTCGCTGTCGTGCAGCAGTGCGTGGTGCATGGCCAGCACGGCGGCCTCGTCGAGCGTCGAGGCCCGCTCGAGCGCCTGCCGCATGGCGGTGACGTTGGCGACGATCACGGCCGCGTTCCCGCGCCCGTTGCCGGTGACCTCCGCCTCGGCGATCGCGCGGGCACCGGCGGTGATGTTCTCGATCCGAGACGACGAGACGGACTCGGTGCGCAGCAGGATGCTGGCGTACGGCGCGATGTCGTGGCCCATCTCGGCGTCGAAGCGCGAGAGCTCGACTGCTGCTTCCTCCGCTTCGGTCAGCGTCTCGTGGGTCAGCGGCACGCCGGTGTCGACGATGCGAGGGACGACGGCAGCGCGATACGGCCGCCCGATCCAGCGACGTTCCACCCGGCTCATCCCGGTGACGGGGTGGACGTCCCAGGAGACGTCCTCGTGGGACAGCGCGGGCCAGCTCACCGTGCCCCTTCCGACGTCGACGTGGCTTCATATTGTCAGTTAGATGCCTAACTGACAATAGTCCAGCCCGCTTGCATCAGATGTGCGGCCGGCGGTTCGGGCGCCGACGCTAGGCGGCGAGCGAACCCGCGAAGATCTGCCAGGCGAGGGCGGACTTGGCGACCAGGCTGAGCACGAGGTACGCCTTCTCGCCGAACAGGTAGCGACGCCACCGGCCGACCTTGCGGTACTGAAGCCACTGGTTCAGCGCGAAGCTGTTGAAGAAGATGAAAAGCGATACGAAGATGCCGACGACGAAGCCGGGCACCTGCTCTGCGGCGACGAGGTTGTAGCCGATGGCCAGCCACGGCGCCGCGCCGGCGATGCAGCCGAACCAGAACGGCTTCATCGTCACCCGCTGGGTGCCGGGCGGGTTCATCGCCTCCTGCAGCCACCCGAAGAGGATCATCGCGACGTTGGCCGCAGCGATGCCGATGAGCGCTGACAGGCCGTCGATGCCCGTGTAGAGGGCGATCAGCAGCACCATGATCGTGGCGCTGAAGGAGTACTCGACCCAGCGGAAGCGGTTGATCCCCGAGCCCAGGTCACGCTCGTAGATGCGCCTGAGCGCGGTGCCCGTCAGCAGGTGGTCGAGCGCCGCGAGGGCGAGGAACACCGCGACCGCGGGACCGACCGGGACGTCGAGCAACGCCTCGGGCGCACCGGTCGGCGTGCCGGGTGGCCCCGTGGGCAGCGACCGGGTGACGGTGACCGCGAAGTCCTGGGCCAGCGCCAGCACGGCCACCGCCTGGCCGAGGTGCAGCACCGTGAGAGCCAGGTTCCACGTGCGCAGCGACCGCAGGCCGGCCTGCTCGATCTCGGTGCCCATGCTCTGATCATGGCGCCCATGCGGTGCTCGGGGACCCAGACGGAGGAACTCGCGGCTACGCTTCGGGCGTGGGCCAGCTGCCGCCGTACGCCGTGGTCGGGATCGTCGTCCTGACCGGCATCGCGCTGTTCCTCGCCGGTACTCAGGGCACGCGGCTGCTACGCCCCGCTGCGCCGACAGCGGCCAAGCTCACGACCTACGAGTGCGGCGTCGACCCCGTCGGCGAGGGGTGGGCGCAGACCAACGTGCGCTACTACCTCTACGCCTACCTCTATGTCGTCTTCGCCGTCGACGCGATGTACCTGTTGCCGTGGTCGACCGTGATCACGCTGCCCGGGTTCGGCTGGCGCACGCTCGCGGAGATGGGCGTGTTCCTCGGCGTCCTGGCGGTCGGGCTCGCGCACGCGTGGCGGCGCGGTCTGCTGCGCTGGGTGTGACGCGAGGGACGTCCGGCCCTTCCGGTGCGCCGCAAGGTGTCCGACGCTCGAGGTGACTGCTGGAGGTGGTCACCGTGCCGGTCGTGTGGGTGCTCTTCGGACTGGTCATCGTGGTGGCGGCCGTGCGCGCGCGACGCAGCGACGTCGCGCTGCAGGTCGGTCTGGTCGCCGTCGCGGGGCTGTACGTGCTGGCCGGGGCGCTGGTGAACGCGGCGTTCTTGATGCGCGGCGACGACTACGCGGACTTCGCCGACGGCTCGTCCTTCGCGTTCGTGCGTGACACGTGGGCTTCTGTCGTGGTGCCGGACCACCACGTGTGGATCGGGCTGCTCGTGGCGTTCGAGGCGACGGTCGGCGTGCTGGTGCTGCTCGGACCTCGCGCGCGGACCGTCGGGATGGTCGCCGCGATCGTGTTCCACGTGCTGCTCGTGTCGTTCGGCTGGGGTTTCGCGCTCTGGTCGGCGCCGATGGTCGCCGCGCTCGTGCTGCTGCTGCGGGCGGCGCGCCGTCGGCCGGAGGCGCTCGCGAGCTGGGGCGGCTCGCCGACCTGGCGGCACACCGTGCACGGCGTGTGACCGCACGGGGTCGGTCGCGGGGCGCGCGGCAGTAGGGTGGCCAGCGTGGCTGTCGACCTCCCGGCTCCCCGTGTGGGCGCGCTCGCCGAGGCCGCCCCGCGCCCGCTGCGGCTGGTGCTGAACTGGGGACGGCGCTACAGCCTGTGGGTGTTCAACTTCGGCCTCGCCTGCTGCGCGATCGAGTTCATCGCGGCGTCGATGGCACGGCACGACTTCATCCGCCTCGGCGTGATCCCCTTCGCGCCCGGCCCGCGCCAGGCCGACCTGATGATCGTGAGCGGCACGGTCACCGACAAGATGGCGCCGGCGATCAAGCGGCTCTACGAGCAGATGCCCGAGCCGAAGTACGTCATCTCGTTCGGCGCGTGCAGCAACTCCGGCGGCCCGTACTGGGACTCCTACTGCGTCACCAAGGGCGTCGACCAGATCATCCCCGCCGACGTCTACGTGCCCGGCTGCCCGCCGCGGCCCGAGGCGCTGCTGCAGGGCATCCTGCGGCTGCAGGAGAAGATCGCCAGCGAGTCGGTCACCGGTGAGTCGATCGCCCGGCGCCGGCGTCCGGTGTCGGCGGGGCAGGTGACGCGGCCGCTGGTGAGCCCGGACGACGGCGGTGCGGTCCGCGCCGCCGAGGCCGGCGCATGACCGCCGCGATCGGCGAGCCCGACCTGGTGGCCCGCCGGCTCGCCACGGCGATGGGGTTCGACGGCGAGCTCGCCGCCGAGGACGCGAACGGCGTGGTCTGCGTCGACGTCCCGCGCGAGCAGTGGCACGACGCGATGCGCGCGGCCCGCGACGCGCTCGCGCTGGACTACTTCGACTGGCTGAGCGGGGTCGACGAGCCGGACGTCGACCCGGCGTCCGTCGACGTCGTCGCGCACGTCGTGGTCTCGCAGTCGGGCGGCGACGGCATCGGCGAGGGCTCCGGGCTGGTGCGGCTGATGCTGCGCACGCGCGTGCCCGCGGACGACCCGGTGCTCGCGAGCGTCACCGACGTCTGGCCGGGGGCCGCGTGGCACGAGCGCGAGACGCACGAGATGTTCGGCGTCGGCTTCGCCGGCTTCGACGACGGCCAGCGCACGGTCGACGGCGAGCCGCTCGGCCTGCGCCCGCTGCTGCTGCCCGATGGGTTCGAGGGGACGCCGCTGCGCAAGTCCTTCGTGTTGGCGGCGCGCGCGAGCAAGCCGTGGCCCGGCGCCAAGGAGCCGGGCGAGAGCGACACCGCCGCCTCCCCGTCGCGGCGCAAGATGCTGCCGCCCGGTGTGCCGGACGCCGAGTGGGGCCCGCGCGAGCCCGGCGACGTCGTCCAGGGGGCGGCGCAGTCGGGCGACGCCGACGGAGCCGGCGATGCCTGACGCCCTCGAGGTGGCGCTGCGCGTCGTCGCGGTGCTCGTGGCCTTCCTGACCCTGCCGCTGCTGGTCGGCCAGACCGAGCACAAGGTCATGGCGCACATGCAGGGCCGGCTGGGTCCGATGTACGCCGGCGGGTTCCACGGCTGGGCGCAGCTGGTGGCCGACGGCGTGAAGTTCATGCAGAAGGAGGACGTCACCCCGGCGGCCGCCGACCGCCGGATCTTCCGCCTCGCCCCCGCGGTCGCGCTCGTGCCGTACCTGGTGGCGATGGTCGCGATCCCGCTCGCGCCGGGCGTGGTGGGCGCCGAGCTCGACGCCGGGCTGCTGTTCGTGCTCGCCGCGAGCGCCGTCGGGGTGCTGGGCACGCTGATGGCCGGCTGGAGCAGCGCCAACAAGTACGCGCTCCTCGGAGGCCTGCGCGCCGCCGCCCAGCTGCTGTCGTACGAGCTGCCCATCGTGCTGGCCGCCAGCAGCGTCGCGATGGCCGCGGGCACGCTCTCGCTCGTCGGGATCGGCGAGGCCTGGCGTCCGTGGTGGCTGGTGTGGCAGGCGCCCGCGCTCGTGTGCTTCCTCGTCGCGGGGGTCGCCGAGCTGCAGCGCCCGCCGTTCGACATGCCGGTGGCCGACTCCGAGATCGTCTTCGGCCCCTACACCGAGTACACCGGCCTGCGCTTCGCGTTCTTTCTGCTCAGTGAGTACGCCGGCATCGTCGTGCTGTCGGCCCTCACCGCCGTGATGTTCCTCGGCGGCTGGCACGGGCCGTTCAGTGACGCGCTGGGCTGGCTGTGGACGCTGCTCAAAACCGGGCTCGTCGCCGTCCTCGTGATCTGGGTGCGCGTCGCGTGGCCCCGGCTGCGCGAGGACCAGCTGCAGGCGCTGGCCTGGAAGGTGCTCGTGCCGCTCGCGCTCGCCCAGCTCGCCCTGACCGGACTCGTGGTGGTGATGATCTCGTGAGCGACCAGCAGCGCAGCCGAGGCTCCGGCGGGCTGCCCGGCATCATCAAGGGCCTCGGCGTCACGGCGAAGAACCTCGCGACGCCGAGCCACACCGCCGAGTACCCGGACGTCGAGCCGTCACTGCCGCCGCGCAGCCGCGGCGTCATCGCGCTGGTGCAGGAGAACTGCACCGTCTGCATGCTGTGCGCGCGCGAGTGCCCCGACTGGTGCATCTACATCGACTCGCACAAGGAGACGCTGCCCGCGGCCGCCGAGGGGGGACGCGAGCGCCAGCGCAACGTGCTCGACCGCTTCGACATCGACTTCTCGCTCTGCATGTACTGCGGCATCTGCGTCGAGGTCTGCCCCTTCGACGCGCTCGAGTGGAGCCCGGAGTTCGAGTACGCCGAGCTCGACATCAAGGACCTGCTGCACGACAAGGAGCGGCTGTCGCAGTGGTTCGCCACGGTGCCACCCCCTCCGGGCCCGGAGGCGGGTGCCGCCGAGCCCAAGGAGGTCGCGGCGGCGCTGCGCCCGGCGCGGCCGCGTCGTCCGGTGCGTCCGGCGAGCGGCGCGGACGGCGAGAGCTCGCCACCGCAGGGAGAGCAGGCGTGAGCGCGCGCGACGTGCTGTTCGTCGCCCTGGGAGTGCTGACGGCGGCGGCCGGACTGCTCGCGGTGACCTCGCGGCAGGTGGTGCACGCGGCCCTGTGGCTCGTGACCGCGCTCGGCGCACTCGCCGGGTGCTACCTCGTGCTGGGCGCGGAGGTCGTCGCGCTGGTGCAGGTGCTGGTGTACGTCGGCGCGATCGTCGTCCTGGTGCTGTTCGCGCTCATGCTGACGCGCGCGCCGATCGGGCGGTCGGCCGACCTCGACGCCCGGTGGCCGCAGCGCGTCGCGGCGGCTGCGGCGGGCGGCGCGGTGGCGGCGTTGCTCGGCACCACGCTCGTCGTGGCTGTCGGCGGCCGCGCGGGGGCCGGCGCCGGGGGCCCGGCCGCGGCCCCGCCGCCCCCCCCCGCGCGGGGGGGGGCCGGGGCGCGGCC
>JBQCES010000229.1:0-4302 GCA_051960055.1 Angustibacter sp.
AAGAGCTCGCCTACGGCATGGAGTCGTTGGGGCGGCCGGGTGACGTCAAGCGCCAGCGCGGCGAGGAGACCCGCGATCGGCTCGGGCTCGCCGACGTCCGCGGGCGCGCGGTGCGCACGCTGTCGGGCGGCCAGGCGCAGCGGGTGGCGATCGGCGGCGTGCTGGCGGCGCACCCTCGAGTGCTGGTGCTCGACGAGCCCACCTCGGCCCTGGATCCCGTTGCGGCAGAAGAGGTGCTGGCGGCCCTGACCCGCCTCGTGCACGACCTCGGTCTGACGGTGCTCATGGCCGAGCACCGGCTTGAGCGCGTGGTGCAGTACGCCGACCGCGTCATCACGGTCGAGCACGGCACCGTGCGCCACGACGAGCCGCGCCAGGCCATGCTGCGCTCTCCGGTGACCCCTCCGGTGGTCGACCTCGGGCTGCTCGCGGGCTGGGACCCGCTCCCGCTCTCGGTGCGTGAGGCGCGGCGCCAGGCGGGCTCCCTGCGCGACCGGCTGGCCGGCCGGACCCCCCCGCCACTGCGGCCCGTGCCGGACGGCGCGGGTCGGCCGCTCCTGCAGGTCGACCGCGTCGTCGTCCACCGCGGGCAGGTGCCGGTGCTGCGCTCGCTCGACCTCTCGGTCGGCAGCGGCGAGGTCGTCGCCGTCATGGGGCGCAACGGCGTCGGCAAGTCGACGCTGCTCGCCGCAGCCGCCGGCCAGCTCGCCGTGCGCGCCGGCCGCGTGCGCACCGACGGGCACGACCCGGCCGCGCTGCGCCCGCGCGAGCTGGTGAAGCACGTCGGCCTGGTGCCGCAGGACCCCGGCCTGCTGCTGTACGCCGACTCGGTCGCCACCGAGTGCCGCACCGCCGACGACGACCTCCAGCTCACGCCCGGCACGGTGCGGACGGTGCTGCGCGAGCTCGCGCCCGACGTCGAGGACGACACCCACCCGCGCGACCTGTCGGAGGGCCAGCGGCTCGCCCTCGCGATGGCGATCGTCCTGGCCAAGCAGCCACCGCTGCTGCTGCTCGACGAGCCCACCCGCGGCTTCGACTACGGCGCGAAGGCCCGGCTGGTCGACGTGCTCCTGCGGCTGCGCGACCAGGGCCACGGCGTGGTGCTGGCCAGCCACGACGTCGAGCTGGTGGCCGCGGTGGCCGACCGCGTCGCCCTGCTGGCCGAGGGGGAGGTCGTCGCGGACGGCCCCGTGCGCGCTGTGCTGGCCGGCTCCCCCGCCTTCGCACCGCAGGTCGCCAAGGTGCTGCACCCCCAGCCGTGGCTGACGGTCGCGGACGTCGAGGGCGCGCTGGCGGCATCGTGAGCGCGCCCGCAACCCCTTCTGCCACACCGCTCGTGCGCGTCCGGTGGGTCTCGGCGTTCACCCTCGCGGTCACGGTGCTCGTGGGGATCGCGGCATTCGCCTGGCCGTTCGTCGTCACGCCGGGCGCCGGGCTGGAGCACGGTGGCGACGCCCCGTGGCTGTTCGTGCTGCTCCTCGCGCTCATGGGCGCTCTGGTGCTCGCCGAGCTCGGATCAGGTGGCCTGGACGCCAAGACCGTTGCGGTGCTTGGGGTGTTGGCGGCTCTCGGTGGTGCGCTGCGAGTCGTCTCGGCCGGCACGGCCGGGCTCGAGCCCATCTTCTTCCTCATCGTCGTCGGCGCCCGCGTGCTGGGCCGCGGCGCCGGGTTCGTGCTCGGGGCGCTCGCGGTGCTGGTCGGCGCGTTCCTCACCGGGGGCGTCGGGCCCTGGGCGCCGTTCCAGATGGTGGCGGCCGGCATGGTGGGCCTAGGCGCGGCGAGCCTGCCTCGAGCCACGGGCCGCCGCGAGATCTGGCTGCTCGCGGCGTACGGCCTGTTCGCCGGGCTCGCCTACGGCGTCGTGATGAACCTGTGGTTCTGGCCGTTCGCCACGACGGGCCCCGACGGTGGTGTCTTCGTGCCCGGAGACCCGTTGAGCGCCAACGTCTCTCGCTACGCCGCTTTCTACCTTCTGACCA
The DNA here is from genome assembly GCA_051960055.1 of Angustibacter sp. GTDB lineage: Bacteria > Actinomycetota > Actinomycetes > Actinomycetales > Angustibacteraceae > Angustibacter. Next base: position 1,983 of record JBQCES010000229.1, read on the forward strand.
GTTTGGGCTGGGATCTGCCACGCGGTGTACTCACGGCAGTACTCGTGGTAGTCGCCGGTCGGCCAGTTCTCGGCTCGCTTCGGCGTGGCGCGCGACGCGCCGCCTTCACCACAGCAGGATGGTTCGCGCCGGAGGTCCCCACACCGGCCCCCACTGCTCGCCCACCTCGTCGAACGGACACCTGATGCGCGTGCGGCTTCTCGGCACCGGCTCGGCCGACGGGTGGCCGAACGCGTTCTGCGACTGCGCCTCGTGCCTGGCCGCCCACCGGGCCGGCCAGTGGCGCGGACCCACGTCCGCGCTGGTCGACGACCGGCTGCTGCTCGACTGCGGCCCCGAGACGCCGCGCGCCGCGCTCCGGCACGGCACGGGCCTGCACGGCGTGACGCACGTCCTCATCACCCACAACCACCCCGACCACAGCGCCCCCATGGCGCTGCTCGCACGCAGCTGGGCCGGACGCACCGAGCCGCTGACGGTCGTCGGCACGGAGTCGGTCATCGCGTCGTGGTGCCTGTGGGTCGGCCCCGACGAGCCGATCCGCTGGCGCGTGGTGCTTCCGGGCGACGTGCTGGACGCCGACGGCTACACCGTGCGGGTGCTCGCTGCGGCGCACGGCGACGAGCAGGCCGTGGTGTACGACGTCACGGCGCCCACCGGAGAGCGGGTGCTCTACGCCACCGACACCGGTCCCCTGCCGGCGGCCACGATCAGCGCCACGACCGACGCGCAGTACGACCTGGTGCTGCTGGAGGCCACGTTCGGCGACCGCCGCGGCCCCGGGCGCCCCGCCGGCCAGGACCACCTCGACCTGTCGACGTTCGCCGACCAGATGGTGCGCCTGCGCGGTGCCCGGGCCCTCACCCGCGGCAGCCGCGTGGCCGCCGTCCACCTGTCGCACCAGAGCCCGCCCGACCTGCGACCGCGGCTGGCGGCCTGGGGCGTGCAGGTGGTCGACGACGGCCACGAGTTCGTCCTCGACCGCGCCGCACGCGGCCGGCGGATCGCCGAGACCCGCCCGACCGTCGCGACGGCGGGTCGCCCCTCGCGGCGCACGCTCGTGCTCGGCGGGGTTCGCTCGGGCAAGTCGGCCGTCGCCGAGCAGCTCCTGGCCGCCGAGCCGCGGGTCACCTACGTCGCGACCGGAACGCCACCGGACGGCGAGGACGCCGAGTGGGCCGAACGCGTCGCGCGCCACCGCGCCGACCGGCCCGAGCACTGGGCGACGGTCGAGACCACCGACCTGGCCGGGGTACTGCGCACCGCGAGCACGCCGCTCGTCGTCGACTGTCTGGGCACCTGGCTCACCCGCGTGCTGGGCGACGTCGGTGCCTGGGACGAGCAGCCTGGCTGGCGCGCGCGGCTGGACGCTCGCGTCGACGACCTGCTCGAGGCCTGGCACGCCGTCGGCGTCCCTGTGGTGGCCGTGAGCAACGAGGTGGGCGCCGGGGTCGTGCCGGCCACCTGGTCGGGCCGGCTCTTCCGCGACGAGCTGGGCCGGCTCAACACACGGCTGTCGTCGGCCAGCGAGAGCGTGCTGCTCGTGGTGGCCGGACGCGCCGTCGACCTCGCACTCCTCCCGCTCGCCCTGGCGGGTGCTTCCGGGGTCGCTGCCGAGACCGAGGCGGCACCGGCACCCGCGAACTCCGCGCCGCCCCAGCAGCGGGCGGCCGCCCACCGCGCGACGGCCGTGCCCCCGCCGCCGCAGCAGGCACGACCGCTGCACCGCGACACCCCGCTGCACGCCGTCAACGGCTCGCACGCGGTCAACGGCTCGCACGCCGTCAACGGCTCACGCGCCGACGACACCCAGGTGCAGCCGGCGGTGACCGATCGCGGGCGCTCGCTGGTCGACCTCACGGTGCACGAGCGTCGTGGCCCCTTCGAGCAGGACTCCGCATGACGAACGAGATCGACCTGGTCGCCCTGCGCCAGGCCGTCGGCCTGCGCGACGTCGAGGCGGCGTCCGACACCCGCCTGCGCCTCGACGGGCTGGTCAAGCCGCTCGGCTCGCTCGGCCGGCTCGAACCGCTGGCGGTCTGGTTGTCGGGGGCCCAGGGCCAGTGCCCACCGCGCCCCCTGGACGACGTGCGGGTCGTCGTGTTCGCGGGCGACCACGGCATCGCGACCTCCGGCGTTTCGGCGTACCCGCGTGAGGTCACCGGCGCGATGGTGCGCACGTTCCTCGCCGGCAAGGCGGGCGTCAACGCCCTGGCCGCGACCCACGGCGTCGAGGTCCGGGTGTTCGACCTCGGCGTCGACGACGACTTCGCCGACCTCGACGAGGCGACTCGTGCGGCGCTCACCGCCCACAAGGTCC
>JBQCES010000230.1:0-2609 GCA_051960055.1 Angustibacter sp.
AGCAGCTCGTCGACGCGGTGGTGCTGCGACTCCATGAGCTCCACCAGCGGGGCGAGCTCGTCCGGCACCCGCTCGAGCATGAGCGGCCAGAGGTTGTTGTCCTCGGCGGTGTGGTGGTGGTGCAGGACGCCGGTCAGCAGCTCGAGGTGGTCGGCGACGACGGCGGCGCGGGCGACGTCCCCGTCACCGACCCGCTCGACGGCGGCGGGCAGCAGCCGGAACTCGCGGCGCAGGAAGCGGTGCACGGTGACCATGTCACGGGTGTCGACGAGGTCGCCGGACTGTGCTGCGGACTGTCGGGTGGGCTGGGTGGTGCTCATCGGAACTCCTTGGTGGTCGTGGCCTCCTCGGCCGTCGCGACCACGGTGCCGCCGTCCACTTGGGTTTGAGTTGCGGCCCGCTTGGGGCGCGCTCGCGGCGTAGCGTGGAGGTGACCGGTCGGCAGACCGCCGGGCCTGCCGCGACCGGCGGGAGGTGGACGCCATGAGCGCCTGGACGACGACCGCGATCGTGCTCGGCCTGCTGGCCGTGACCCTGCTGGTGCTCGCGGTCAGAGTGGTCAAGCAGTACGAGCGGGGCGTCGTCCTGCGGCTGGGGCGGCTGCACGGCACGCGCGAGCCGGGGCTGCGGCTCATCGTGCCGGTGGTCGACGTGATGCACCGGGTGTCACTGCGGATCGTGACGATGCCGATCCAGTCGCAGGGCATCATCACCCGCGACAACGTGAGCGTCGACGTCTCTGCGGTGGCGTACTTCCGGGTGGTCGACGCGGTGCGCTCGGTGCTGGCGATCGAGAACGTGCACGCGGCCATCAACCAGATCGCCCAGACGACGCTGCGCAAGGTCGTGGGCCAGCACACGCTCGACGAGACGCTGGCCGAGACCGACCGGATCAACGCAGACATCCGCGAGATCCTCGACGTCACGACCACCGAGTGGGGCGTCGAGGTGACGCTGGTGGAGCTCAAGGACATCCAGCTGCCCGAGACGATGAAGCGGGCCATGGCGCGCCAGGCCGAGGCGGAGCGCGAGAAGCGGGCGAAGATCATCAACGCCGAGGGCGAGCACCTGGCGGCGGCCAAGCTGGGTGAGGCGTCCGACATCATGATCGCCCACCCGCTGGCACTGCAGCTGCGCAACCTGCAGACCCTGGTGGAGCTCGGCGTCGACAAGAACACGACTGTGGTGTTCCCGGCTCCGCTCATGAGCACCATCGGCGAGCTCGGCAGCTTCCTGGCGCGCGAGCAGTCTGCGGCGTCCGGGGAGAAGAGGCGGTCGGCGTCCGTGGGTGACCTGCCGGCGCAGCGGGCGAGGACGGCCCTCGACGACGAGTTCCTCAACGTGCCGTAGCGCGGGCGGCTGGGGCGGATCACTCCAACCCCGGTTCGGCGCAGGGGCACCCTGCTCCAATAGGTTCGGAGCAGGGTGCCACCGCGCGAATCCACGGGAGAGGTGGGGTGGGTAGGTTCGCGGGGTGGACATCACCCGCGAGGACGTCGAGCAGGCCGCCGCGCGCATCGGGGCGCACGTGCGCCGGACGCCGGTCGCCGTCGTCGAGGCCGCGGGCTTCGGGACGCCGGCGCCGCTGACGCTGAAGCTGGAGCACCTGCAGCACACCGGGTCGTTCAAGGCCCGCGGCGCCTTCAACCGGGTCCTCGCCGCGCGTGAGCGGGGTGAGCTGACCGACGTCGGGGTCGTGGCGGCGTCCGGGGGCAACGCCGGGCTGGCCGTGGCCCACGCGGCAGCGACCGTCGGCGTGGCCGCCGAGGTGTTCGTGCCGGCGACGGCGCCGGCGGTGAAGGTCGCGCGACTGGCCGCGCTCGGTGCGACCGTGCGCCAGGTGGGCCGCGAGTACGCCGAGGCCTACGAGGCAGCGCGCGAGCGGGCCGACGCGAACGGCGCGGTGTTCTGCCACGCGTACGACCAGCCCGAGATCTGCGCCGGCCAGGGCACCCTCGCGCTCGAGCTCGCCGAGCAGGCTCCGGACGTCGACACCGTGCTCGTCGCGGTCGGTGGCGGCGGTCTGATGGCCGGCGTGGCGGCAGCCCTCGAGGGTCGCGCCCGGGTGGTGGGTGTGGAGCCCGAGTCGGTGCCCACGCTGCACCGCGCGCTCGCAGCCGGCGCACCGGTCGACGTCGAGGTGTCAGGGATCGCGGCCGACTCGCTGGGCGCACGGCGCCTGGGCGGCATCGCCTTCGAGGTGGCGAACCGGTGCGGAGTGCAGAGCGTCCTGGTGAGCGACGCGGCCGTCATCGCGGCCCGCCGCCTGCTCTGGCAGCAGTGCCGTTTAGTGGTCGAGCACGGCGCGGCCGCAGCCCTGGCCGCGCTGCTCGAGGGCACGTACACCCCCGAGCCCGGCGAGTCGCTGGCCGTGATCCTCTGCGGCGCCAATACCGACCCCTCCGACCTCGGCGGGACGGCCGCCCGTTCGTGACCGGGTGACAGTCGGTTCATTCGTGTTGTGCCACATCGGGATCCGCATGCCGATATGGCAAACCCCGATTTCGCCGAGTGCCACCCCACCTGAGCGGTGCCCGGCCAGAGCGAAAGGGCCCTTCCCCGCGCGGGCGAGCCGGGCCATCATGAGCCTGACTGCAGGCGGACGTCGC
>JBQCES010000231.1:0-10806 GCA_051960055.1 Angustibacter sp.
GCTTCGAGCGCGTGACGCGTCGCGCGGTGGCCGCGGGCTACCTGACGCCGGCGCAGGGCGACGACTGGCTCGAGCACCTCCGCACGCACCCGGTGTTCGCGTCGGTCACGCTCTTCGTGACCGTCGCCGAGAAGCCGTAGCAGGTCAGTGGCTGGCGCCGCTGACCTGCAGGCCCACGACGCCGACGATGATGACGCCGATCCAGAACGCCTTGGCGATGGTCGCGCTCTCGCCGAACAGCATGATGCCCAGCACGGCCACGGCCGCCGTCCCGACCGCTGACCAGATCGCGTAGGCCACGCCCACCTCGATCGTGCGCAGCGCGCGGGCCAGCAGCGCGAAGCTCGCGACGTACCCGACCACGACGATGATCGACGGCACGAGCCGGGTGAACCCCTCACTGGCCTTGAGCGAGACGGTGGCGGCGATCTCGGTGGCGATCGCGAGGGACAGCAGCAGCCAGGGCATGCGCTCATCGTGGCGCAGTGGTCCGCGGGTGGGCGTGAGGACGCGCAGCCGGCCTGCGTACGCTCGTGGCGTGGCTTCGTTGACCGACCTGCTGCGCAGCCGTTCCGAGCTGAGCGACGCGGACGCCGAGTGGCTGCGGCTGCTCGTCGGCGACTGGCAGCTGCTGTCGGACCTGTCGTTCGCCGACCTGGTGCTGTGGGTGCCGGTGCCCGAGGGCTGGCTCGCCGTCGCGCACGTGCGCCCGACCACGGGCATGACGGCGTTCGTCGAGGACGTCGTGGGCCAGGTGGCGGCGCGCGGCCGGCGTCCGCAGATCGACCGCGCGTACGACGAGCAGCGCATCTGCCGTGAGCGCGACCCCGACTGGCGCGACGACGTGCCGGTGCGTGAGGAGACGATCCCGGTGGTGTGCGACGGTCGCCCGCTCGCCGTGCTGTCGCGGCACACGAACCTGTCGACGATGCGCACGCCGAGCCGGCTCGAGCTCACGTACCTGGCCTGCGCCGACGCGCTCGCGAGCATGGTGGCCAGCGGCGGGTTCCCGGTGAGCGGCGCACCGACCGGCTCGCGCCGCGGGGCGCCCCGCGTGGGTGACGGGCTGATCTGTCTGGACGTCGAGGGCGTCGTCACCTACGCGAGCCCCAACGCGGTGTCGGCGTTCCACCGGCTCGGGCACGAGCGCGCGCTGGTGGGCCAGTCGCTGGCCGAGGTGACGACCGCACTGCTGCGCGGCCGCGAGCAGGTCGACGAGGGATTGCCCCTGGTGCTCACGGGCAAGGCGCCGTGGCGAGCCGACGTCGAGGCGTCCGGCACCGGGCTGAGCGTGCGGGCGATCCCGCTCACGGTCGAGGGCAAGCGCGACGGCGCGCTGCTGCTGGTGCGCGACGTCACCGAGCTGCGCCGGCGCGAGCGCGAGCTGCTCAGCAAGGACGCCACGATCCGCGAGATCCACCACCGGGTGAAGAACAACCTGCAGACCGTGGCGGCGCTGCTGCGGCTGCAGTCACGCCGGATGGACGACCCGGCCGCGCGCACGGCGCTCGACCAGGCGGAGCGACGCGTTGCGGCGATCGCGCTGGTGCACGAGACGCTGTCGACCGGGTACGACGAGACGGTCGACTTCGACGAGGTGGCAGCCCGTGGGCTCTCGACCCTGGTGGAGGTGGCGCGCCCGGGGGGAGCGGTGCGCACCCGGCACGAGGGCCGCTTCGGCCGGCTGCGGGCCGAGGACGCCACCGCCTTGTCGCTGGTGCTCACGGAGCTGGTGCAGAACGCCGTGGAGCACGGGCTGGCCGGTCGCGACGGTGTGGTGACGGTGTCGGCCGAGCGGTCGACGTCCGACGGCGACGACCGGCTCGAGGTGCACGTGAGCGACGACGGCGCCGGCCTGGGCGCCCAGCCCGACCCCGGTGGTCTCGGCAGCCAGATCGTGCGGGCGCTGGTCGCTGAGCTGCGCGGGCAGATCAGCTGGGACGAGCGCTTCGGCGGCGGCACCGACGTCCGGCTCGACCTGCGGCCGCGACCGCTCGAGGAGTAGCTCGAGGACTAGCTCGAGGAAGAGCGAGCGCACGCGACGACGCCCCGGCCGATCGTGGCCGGGGCGTCGTCAGCGAGGTGCTGGATGCGGGGTCAGACCGCCCGGCGGGCCCGAGCGTTGCGTCGCTTGAGCGCGCGACGCTCGTCCTCCGACAGGCCACCCCACACACCGGCGTCCTGCCCGGACTCCAGTGCCCACTTCAGGCACGTGTCCAGGACCGGGCAGCGACGGCAGATGGCCTTCGCTTCCTCGATCTGCAGCAGGGCGGGTCCGGTGTTTCCGATCGGAAAGAACAGCTCGGGATCCTCGTCGAGGCAGGCAGCGCGGTGGCGCCAGTCCATCGGGATCGATCTCCTGTCGTTGTGCGGGTGTGTCGGCACGGCCGTGCTCGACTCCGGTGGCGAGCAGGTGGTGCTGCGTGGTGCGGGTAGTGCTTCGGAACTGCTTCAGAACTGCGTGCCGGGGTGGGTCCGTGCGGGTACTGCGTGCGGTTCCGTGCGTTCCGACGATGGTGCGCGCCGGACCGCGGTCCCGCGAGTTGATCGCTTGTGAAGGGCTTCACGAGCGGGACACCAAGGGAACGCGTGGAAGATCCGCGGTGTTCCAGCCTCACACCTCGCGCGGTCGCCGCACAAGGGGTATCCGTGATCGTTTTGTGACGGACACCGAGGCATGCATCACACAGCGTAGGTGATCCGGGCTGATCCGGTCACGCACGGTGCGATCCGACACGCTAGCGTGTCGGGGTGCCCATGGCTGCCGACGACCCCCGCGACCCGCCGTCCGGGACGCCCGACCACCCGAACGGCCCTGCGGACGACGGCGCGGACCGCAGCGCGGACGGCGCGCGAATCGTTTCACCGTCAGGTGCCGGCGGTGCCGACCCCCGCGCGCCCTGGCGGCTGCTCGCGCGGGTGCTGGTGGGGCTCGAGGCGGTCGTCCCGCTCGCCTTCGCGCTCTTCGGGGTGGTGCAGCTGGTCACCGGTGGCTCGATCGTCCAGCGCAACGAGACCATGCTCGTCGTGCTGCTGGCTGTCGTCGGGCTCGCGCTGCTGTTCGTCTCGTACGCCGTCGGGCAGGGACGCAAGGCCGTGCGCACCGCGACGCTGGTGTGGCAGGCCCTGCTCGTGCTGGCCCTGGTGCCGGCCATGTGGGGTGCGGGGCAGCAGGCGCTCGGCCTCGGCGTCCTGATCCTCGCCGTGCTCACCGGCTACGCGACGGTGCGGGCGACGTCCGACCTGGCCTGACTGCACTCCCCTCCGTGCACTTGGTAAACACAGTGCACGCCTGGGCGCGCGTAAGCGTGCACTGTGTGTACCAAGTGCACGCATGGGCTTGCCGGGGTGGATCAGGGGCGGGTGTCGTCGACTCCGCGGCGCAGGTCGTCGACCGTGCGGGCGAGCAGCCGCGACACGTGCATCTGCGAGATGCCGAGCTCGTCGGCGATCTCGCGCTGGCTGAGACCGCGGAAGAACCGCAGCGCCAGGATGCGCTTCTCGCGCTCGGGCAGCCGGTGCAGCAGCGGGCGCAGCGACTCGCGCTCGACGACGTCCTCGAGCGCCTGGTCGAGCGCGGCCACCGGTGCCTGGTCGCCGGACTCGTCGGTGAGCGGCACGGTCGAGCTGGTGTGCAGGGCCTCGAGCGCTTCGAGCGCGTCCTCCTCGTCGACGCCCAGCCGCTCGGCGATCTCGCGCACCGTGGGCTGGCGGCCCAGCTCCTGGGCGAGCGTCGCGCGGGCGATGCCGAGCTTGGCGTGCAGCTCCTGCAGCCGCCGCGGCACCCGCACCGACCACACGCGGTCGCGGAAGTACCGCTTGATCTCGCCGACGATCGTGGGGGTCGCGTACGTCGCGAGCGTCGTCCCGCGAGAGGCGTCGAAGCGGTCGACGGCGTTGATCAGGCCGATCGTGCCGACCTGCACGAGATCGTCGAGCGGCTCGCCGAGGTGGCGGTAGCGGCCGGCGAGGTACTGCACGAGCGGAAGGTGGGCTCTGACGATCGCGTCGCGCAAGGGTGCGCGTCGGGGGTCGTCGGCGGGCAGGCGGTGGAGCTCCTCCAGCGCGTCGGCCGAGGTGGTGACGTCGGGCAGTGCCTCGCTTACGCCCACTGCCCTGCACCGGCCCGCACCACGAGGCGCAGCCAGGTGCGAGGGCGCCCGTCGGCGTCGTCCTCGTAGCCCGACTCCAGCGAGTCGACGAGCGCCGACAGCACCGCCCACGCGTAGCCCGTGCGCTCGGGCAGCTCGGCCCGCGGCCCGCTGACGTCGACGGTGAGCGCGGTGTCGTCGAGCCGGAACACGCAGGTGATCTGGTCAGCCGGCTCGGTGACCGCGGCGCGTTCGGCGTCGGGCGCGCGCACGAGCAGGGTGCAGGCCTCGTCGACGGCGATCCGCAGGTCCTCGATGCGGTCGAGGGTGAGGTCGAGGCGCGCGGCCAGCCCGGCGGTGGCCGCGCGCACCACCGCGACGTACTGCGCGAGGGCCGGCACCGCCAGCTCGACGACGTCGGTGCGCGGCGTGGTCAGCTCGTCGGCGGGCGTCGTGATGGCGGGGGGCACCACTCCATCCTCGCGCCTCTGCTCGGGTACGTCCACGAGACGCCCCCTCAAGATCGCGCGGCGAGCGCGGTGAGGGCGTCGCCGTCGAGGCGGAACACGGTCCACTCGTCCTGCGGCACCGCGCCGAGGGAGCGGTAGAAGCCGATCGACGGTTCGTTCCAGTTGAGCACCCACCACTCCAGCCGGCCGTAGCCGCGCTCGACGCAGATCTCGGCGAGCCGCGCGAGCAGCGCGGTGCCGAGACCGCTGCCGCGGTGCTCGGGCTGGACGAAGAGGTCCTCGAGCCAGACGCCGTGGCGGCCCAGCCAGGTCGAGAAGGTGACGTACCAGACGGCCATGCCCACGATCTGCGGGTTGCCCACGGCGTCGTCGACCTCGGCGACGATCGCGTGGCTGCGGGCCGTCGCCGGGTCGGGCGGGAAAAGCGCCGTGTGCAGGTGGGCTTCGGTGGCCTCGACGGCGTCCGGTGCGCGCTCGTAGTCGGCGAGCTCCTGGATGAGGCGCAGGATCGCCGGGACGTCGTCGGGCGTGGCGTCGCGCAGGCGCTGGGCGGTGTCGGGCATGCCTCGGAGGCTAGCGCTGCGGCGGTAGCCTTCACGACGAGATGACACGCGTGCCCGACGAGGCCCGGCTGGCCGGCGACCCCGCGGCGTCGGCGTCCTTCGAGGACGTCGCCCGGCGGGCTCAGCGGCGCACCCTCGGCACGCTGGTGTCGACTCAGGCGCTCGGTGGCGTGGGCGTGAGCGCGGCCGTGTCGGTGAACGCGCTGCTGGCCAAGGACGTCTCGGGGTCGGAGAGCCTCGCGGGGCTGGCGCAGACCTCGGCCGTCGTGGGCGCGGCGGTGGTGGCGGCGGTCCTCGCGCGGGTGATGAGCCGGCACGGGCGACGCCCAGGGCTGACGCTCGGCTACCTGCTCGGCACGGCCGGTGCGGTGCTCGACATCGTGGCCGGCACGATCCGGTTCTTCCCCCTGCTGCTCGTGGGCTCGGCGCTGCTGGGCTCGGCGACGGCGGCGAACAACCAGTCGCGGTACGCCGCAACGGATCTCTCGCACCCTGACCACCGCGGGCGGCACCTGAGCCTGGTGGTGTGGGCGACGACGATCGGCTCGGTGTTCGGGCCCAACCTGGCCGGGCCGGGCGGTGCGGTGGCGCGCTGGGTCGGCGTGCCCGCCATGACGGGGCCGTTCATCTTCTCGGCGGTCGGCATGCTGCTGGCGGCGGCGGTGATGACGCTGCGGCTGCGGCCCGACCCGCTGCTGCTGGCGCGCTCGCACCGGGAGGCGGAGGCGGCCGAGCGGCACCCAGCGGTGGACGACGTCCCCGACGTCACCGGGCTCGCGCCCGCGTCCGAGGCGGCGGCCGTGCGCGCGTGGCCGGTGATCCGGTCGAGCCCGCGCATCCTCGCCGCGACAGCCGGCATGGCGCTGTCGCAGGCGACGATGGTGTCGGTGATGGTGATGACGCCCATCCACATGGACCACGGCCACGCCTCGCTCGAGATCATCGGCCTGGTGATCAGCGTGCACATCCTCGGCATGTACGCGTTCTCGCCGCTCGTGGGCTGGCTGGTCGACCGGATCGGCAGCATCCCGGTGCTCGCCGCGGGCGGCATCACGCTGCTGGCCTCGCTGGCGCTCGCGGGCTCGTCGCACCCAGGGGCGTCGTGGACGCTCGGTGTCGGGCTGTTCCTGCTCGGGGTGGGCTGGTCGCTCGGCGCGGTGTCGGCGTCCACGCTGCTGACGGCGGCGACTCCCGTGGAGTACCGCCCGCAGGTGCAGGGCACGACCGACATGATCGTGGGCTTCACCGCGGCGGCCGGGGGAGCGGTGGCCGGGCTGGTCGTCGGGTGGCTGGGCTTCGGCTGGCTCAACGTCTTCGCGGCGGTGCTGGCCTTCGGGGTGGTGGCTGCGGCCCAGGCCGCGCGGGTGGCGCACCGCTCCTGACGCCGAGAGCAGAAGTCGGGGACTTCGTCAGATCGGGGTGCCCCGGTTCGCTGCTCTCGCGGCATCGGGTGGGATCGCCACCTGCACCGGCGTCGCGCGGCCGTGCACCACGAGCAGCCCGCGGCCCGGCGTCCGGACGTCGGGCCGCTCAGCCACCACGCCGAACGCGTCGCCGTCCAGCGTGCGTTCGGGCTGCAGCAGCACGCCGGTGCGGTGCCGTCGGACGGCGGCGGCCAGGTCCGTGAACGACGCGCTCAGGGCGTCAGTGGTCGTCGCGACGACGAGCGCTCGGAAGGGTGGCGCGGCCGACGTCCAGGTCGCGAGCCGGCGGCCGACGACGTCGGGCAGCCGGTCGGCGTCGTCGACGAGCAGGCAGTCGACGTCGGTCGGCCAGTCGACCTGCGCTGGCGTCAACGGGTCGCGCACCGGCCAGGGGCCGTGGGACAGCGGCGAGGCGGCGTCGGCCAGTGCCAGCACTCCGACCCCGCGACGGTGCAGCTGCCCAGCCCACGACGCGAGCGTCGACGACTTGCCGCTCCCGGCCGGCCCGGCCACAGCGACGACGGGCACCCGCGAGAGGTCGAGCCGCACCGCCTCGGCGTCGTCACCACCCAGGCCCACCTGCACCTCCAGGCCGGTCAGCTGGCGTTCGCTATCGGGGCTGAGCTCGATCGCCTGCGGCAGGGACCGCAGGCGCAGCGGCCGGGTGGTGGCCGGCCGCTCTGCGTGGTGCGTGCGCACCGCCGCGACCCGACGGCGAATCTCGACGTCGTCCCCGGGCCACACGAGCTGCACCTCGCGACCGGACGGCAGGTGCACGGCTCGTCCCGGGGGCTGGTGCGTGAGCGTGGCGGGTGCGGGGGCTCCGGCGAGCAGGAGGTCGGTGGGATCTGCGGTCCGCAGCATCAGACGCTCCGGCAGCACGCCGGACAGCCGCGCGGACAAGACACCGCGCCCTCCGGTGACGACGGCACGAAGCCCCCACCGCTCACCGTCACGCAGCAGCGCAAGCAGCTCGTCAGTCGTGCGGCCGTGGTCGAGCGTGTCGAGTGACTCGGCGACCGCCTCCCAACCGTCGACGAGCAGCAGGGTGTGCGGGGCGCGAGGGGGCTCACGCACCAGCCGCTGCACGAGCCGCGCGACGACGGCAGCCTGGTGACTGACCACCGCCGCACCCAGGTGCGGGAGACCGGCGAGCGCCGGGCCGAGCCGGGGAGCCGCCTCGATCACGTGGACGTGCAGGTCGTCTGCGCTGAGGCGCTCGCTGGCGGCCAGAGCCAGGGCGATGCAGGCGGTCGACCGCCCTGTGCGCGCCATGCCACACACCGCGAGGTGCGATGAGGTGGCGGCGTCCCAGACGAGCTGCTCCCGCCGCCCCTGGTCGGGCCGGTCGACGACCGCGTACGGCACGGCGGTTGCGGCCAGCCTCGTCGTCGTCGGCTCGGGCGGCGGCACGACGTCGGGCAGCGCGGGAAGCCACGGGCTGGTGGGTGGGGTGGCTCCGCACGCAGCTGTCGCCTCCTGCAGCGCCCGCACCAGCGCCAGGGGTCCCGCAGCGGTGTGCGTCGCCGGATCGGGCGTCGCGCCCATCGGCCTCACCCGCACCGTCCCTGGCGGTGACTCACGTGCGGAAGCGGTGGTCAGGGCGACCTGGAACGGCACGAGCGCGTCGGACCCCGCGCGCAGCACCGCGCGACCGGGCAGGTCGACCGGCAGCAGCGCGGCGTCAGGCGCGTCCACGACGTCGTCCGACTCCGCCTTGTCGCGCACCCGCAGGCAGATCCGCAGGTTGACGTTCGCCTTGATGTCGGCGGTGACCACGCCAGCCGGTCGCTGGGTGGCCAGCACGAGGTGCACGCCGAGTGACCGGCCGATGCTGGCCAACCGCACGAGCCCGTCGAGGAACGTCGGCAGCTCGTCGGCGAGCAGGCGGAACTCGTCGACCACGAGCACCAGCCGTGCGAGCGGTTCGGGGGCGCGGCCGGCGTCGCGTAGCGCGAGGTAGCCCATGAAGTCGCTCGCTCCGACGTCGGCGAGCAGCCGCTCGCGGCGGGTGAGCTCGGCCTGCAGCGACGTCAGGGCACGGTCGGCCAGGTGCGGGTCGAGGTCCGTCACCAGGCCGATGACGTGGGGAAGGTCGGCGAGCTCGCGGAACGCCGCCCCGCCCTTGTAGTCGACCAGCACGAAGGCCAGCTCGTCGGGACGGTTGCCCAGCGCCAGCGAGCACACGATGGTCTGCAGCAGCTCGGACTTGCCGGCTCCGGTCGTTCCGGCGACCAGAGCATGCGGACCGTCGCGCACCAGGTCGACGTGCACCGGACCGTCCGCCCCCGCACCGATCGTGGCCCTGGTGGTGCGACGGGACTGGCCCCATGCGGCTGTGACGTCGTGGACGGACGACGGGTCGAGGCCGCAGACGTCGGCCAGCCGCACGCGGCGAGGGAGGCAGCCGGGCTCCGGGGTGGTGTCGCGCAACGGCGCGAGCGCCCGGGCCACCTCCTCCGCCCAGACCTGCGTCACGGCGTCCACCACCAGCTCGCTGCGTTGCCCGTCGCGTCGGGTGAGCACCGACGGCTCGCGGTCCGCGACGGTCAGCACTGCGCCGCACCGGGCCGGGAGCTGTTGCGCGAGGCGGGCACCCGCGACGACGTGGACGCCGACCCGCGGGCCGTCGTCGAGCAGCACGGCGAACGAGGAGTCGCTCGACCACGCCGTCACGTCGTGGGCGACCACCACCACGCGCGGCGCAGGCGGTGCCCCCGAGGGGCGGTCCACCTCCAGGCGTCGTCGCACCTCCTGGGCCAGAGCGGATGGCGTGCGGCCGAGATGGTGGGGAAGCCACCGTGTCCAGCGACCTGAGTCGTCCAGGGACACGAAGCGCACCACTCGCGGTGAGCACTGCACGGCCAGCCGGGCCACCGCGAGTCTCAGCACGCCGTCGACTGCCTCGGCCGCGCCGCTGACTCCCAGGTGCCCGGCGTCCGCCAGGTCGACCACCACGGGTGCCCGGTCGAGCACCGGGCGCGTCTCCCCGTCGTCGCTGAGCACCTCGACCTCGGAGGGCACGTCGCCGCAGCCGAGGGCGACCTGCAGAACGTCGCTGTCGTCGGACCCGCGTTCCCACAGTCGGTGTCCAGGCAGGCGGGCCGTCTCGAGCAGCAGGGCCGGGTCCGGTGACGCGGTCCGTCGGCGGGCCAGGTCGGCCGCGACCGCCTGCTCGACGAGCGCGCAGACTCGACGCTCGTCGGCCCGCCAGGCGCCGTGCTGCTCGAGCTCGCGGCGGCGACGACCTCGTCGTTCGACGAGCTGGCTCGCTCCCATGGTGAGCGGGCTCATGAGCCCCACGAGCAGATACGTCGGCTGGTGCGTGAACCACGCGAGCGGCGCGCAGAGCAGCAGCGGAGCAAGCATCGCGATCCACGGCAACGACGTGCGGTGCGCGGGCTCGGGTGGTGGACGGCGACGGAACCGGGCAGCCACCGGAGGTGCTGCGGTGCGTGGGCCACGGGTGACGGCGACGACGCCGTCGCCGCCCTGGCCCTGGGCGACTGGACGGCTCGACGGAGTGCGGACGGCGAAGGTCGTGGCTCCGGCCTGGATCCGCGTGCCGGGCGGGCAGGCCACCCCGCCAGCCGTCACTGGCGAGCCCTCGACCACCGTGCCGTTGCTCGAGTCGAGGTCGTGCAGCACGAGGCCGTCGGTACCGAGGTGCACGGCGAAGTGCTGACGCGACAGCAGTGGGTCGGCCACGGTGAGCGTGGCCGTGACGTCGCGACCTACGGTGGCGGTGCCGGCCGACAGCGGCAGGATGCTGCCGGCGTCCGGGCCGCTCACCACGTGCAGCGCGAGCGTGCTGCGAGGCGCGGGGGGACCGCATGGCCGCGTCCTGGTGGCCACGAGGAACGCGCCGTCGACGAGCGGCCGACGGCCGAGGTGCGCCGTGGGAGCGATGGCCGCGCCCCCGGAGGTGAGCGACGTACCGGCGTCCGCGATTCCCGCGTCAACCAGGGCGTGGGCCAGGTCGCCTGCGGTGGCGCCCGCAGGTGACTCGACCACGACGTCGCAGGGCTCGCACGGGCGGTCAGCGCGGATGACGGTGCAGCGCAAGGAGATCACGCCTCGAGTCTGGCGACTTCTCAGTGGCCGTGCCGGCGGCCGTCCACAGGCGACCTGTGACAGTGCAGTTTTCCACAGCACTGGGGTGGGTCCCTTTCGGCGATATGTCCTGATCTTCTACAGTGGCCGCGGGGGGCGCGGGGGGCGCCGGGGCGGGGGGCCCTCTAGGTGGGGGGGCAACCCC
>JBQCES010000232.1:0-5783 GCA_051960055.1 Angustibacter sp.
GGTCACGGCCCAGCCGTCACCGATGTCGACGACACCGGCGTTCTCGCCGATGCCCACCATGAGCTTCTCGCGCATGGCATCCGTGGTCTTCTCGCCGAACTGGCGCAGGTGCACCTTGCTCGACTTGTACGAGCAGTGCTCGCTCCACATCACCGAGTACATCGCGAGCTCGGACGACGTGGGCCGGCGTCCGAGGATCTCGCGGATGCGCTCGTACTCGTCCTGCTTCAGCCCCAGCTCGGCCCAGGGCTGCTCGACGTCCGGGCTGCCGCCCGCCTGCTTGACCGTGTCGACGCTCACGCGCGCACCAGCCCCTCGACCGACTCGATGACGGAGGTGAAGAAGGTCAGGCCGTCCAGCCCCTCGGTGCCGCTGCGCGGGTCGGGGCCGAAGCCGGCCTCCGTGGCGTGCTCGGGGTGCGGCATGAGGCCCACGACGTTGCCCGCGGCGTTGGAGACGCCGGCGATCGCGCGGTAGGAGCCGTTGGGGTTGTCGCCGACGTACCGCGCGACGACCCGCCCCTCGCCCTCGAGCTCGTCGAGGGTGCGCTCGTCGGCGACGTACCCGCCCTCGCCGTTCTTCAGCGGGACGACGATCTGCTCGCCGGACGCGTAGCCGCGGGTCCAGGGCGTGTCGACGCGCTCGATGCTGAGCGTCTGGTCGCGGCACACGAACTTGCGGTGGTCGTTGCGCACCAACGCTCCGGGCAGCAGGTGCGTCTCGCAGAGCACCTGGAAGCCGTTGCAGATGCCGAGCACCGGCAGGCCACCGGCGGCGGCCTGCACGAGCGGCGTCATGACCGGCGCGAAGCGGGCGATCGCGCCGCAGCGCAGGTAGTCGCCGTACGAGAAGCCACCGGGGATGACGACGGCGTCGACGCCCTTCAGGTCGGCGTCGCCGTGCCAGAGCGAGACGGCCTCGGCCCCGGCGATGCGGGCGGCGCGGGCGGCGTCCTTGTCGTCGAGCGAGCCGGGGAAGGTGACCACGCCGATGCGCATCAGGCGACCTCGACCCGCACGACGTCCTCGATCACGGGGTTCGACAGCAGCGTGGCTGCGGCCTCGCGCACCTGGGCGAGCACCTCGTCGGTCACCTCGCCCTCGACCTCGAGCTCGAACCGCTTGCCCTGCCGCACGGAGGTGAACCCCGTGAAGCCCAGGCGTGGCAGGGCACCGGCGACGGCCTGTCCCTGCGGGTCGAGGATCTCGGGCTTGAGCATGACGTCGACGACGACGCGTCCCATGCAGGCGCTCCAGGTGATGGCGGCCGGTCGGCCGGGCGATCAGCGGCCCCTCCAGGGTACCGAGGCCGCGGGTGTGCTCTGACCACCCCGTCGCCGCAGGACGCCGGCCCGTGCCAGGGTGGGCCCA
This sequence comes from Angustibacter sp., assembly GCA_051960055.1. Lineage (GTDB taxonomy): Bacteria > Actinomycetota > Actinomycetes > Actinomycetales > Angustibacteraceae > Angustibacter. The sequence goes on from JBQCES010000232.1 coordinate 1,371, forward strand.
TGAAGCTCACGCACCTCGGCCACGCCTGCCTGCTCGTCGAGATCGACGACGCCCGCGTGCTGTTCGACCCCGGCGTCTTCAGCTCGGGGTTCGAGCAGCTCACCGACCTCACCGCCGTGGTGGTCACGCACCAGCACGGCGACCACGTCGACGCCGAGCGGCTGCCTGCGCTGCTGGCGGCCAACCCGGACGCGCGCCTGCTGGCCGAGCCCGAGACCGTGCACCAGCTGCGCGAGGCCTCGATCGAGGCGGAGCCGCTGCACCCGGGAGACGAGGTCGAGCTCGCCGGCGTGCCGCTGCAGGGGGCGGGAGGGCACCACGCGGTGATCCACCCCGACGTCCCGCGCGTCGGCAACGTCGGGATGCTGCTGGGCCGGTCGACCGCCGAGGGCGGCAGCGGCCTGCTGCTGCATCCCGGTGACGCGTACGACGTCGCACCGAGCGACGTCGACGTGCTCGCGCTGCCGCTGTGGGCGCCGTGGTCGAAGACGTGGGACATGGTCGAGTACCTGCGCGCCGTGAGCCCGCGGGTCGCCGTTCCGGTGCACGAGGGACCCCTGCAGCCGCCGGCACGCGCGATCTACCTCAGCCACGCGACGAACCTCGCGCCCGCGGACACCCGGATCGTCGACCTCTCCGGCGCCGGCGCCACCGACCCCCTCGCCTGACGACCCCGCCCGGATGGGGGCGAGGCGCGGTCACGCGGGGAAGGGCGTGCCGGTGAGGCGCTCGTAGGCCTCGAGGTAGGCCGCCCGCGTGCGCTCGACGACGTCGTCGGGCAGGGGCGGCGGCGGGGCGTCACCCGAGCGGTCCCAGCCCGACGCCGGCGAGGTGAGCCAGTCGCGCACCACCTGCTTGTCGAACGACGGCTGCGAACCACCGGGCGCCCAGCGCTCGAGCGGCCAGAACCGCGAGGAGTCCGGCGTGAGCACCTCGTCACCCAGGACGACGGCGCCGGACCCGTCGCGGCCGAACTCGAGCTTGGTGTCGGCCAGCACGATGCCGCGCTCGCGCGCGATGCCCTCAGCGCGGGCGTAGACGGCGAGCGTGAGCGCGCGCAGCCGCTCGGCCGCCTCGTCGCCGATGGTGGCCGCCACCTGCTCGAAGGTGACGTTCTCGTCGTGGTCGCCGAGCTCGGCCTTCGTGGCGGGGGTGAAGATCGGCTCGGGCAGCCGCGAGCCGTCGACCAGCCCATCGGGCAGCGGGACCCCGCACACCGCACCGCCCGCGCGGTACTCGGCCAGCCCAGAACCGGTGAGGTAGCCCCGGGCCACGCACTCCACCGGGTACATGTCGAGCCGCTGCACGAGCACGGCGCGGCCTGCGACGGCGTCCGGCACCGGCCCGTCGACGAGGTGGTTGGGCACCAGGTCGGCGAGCTGGTCGAACCACCACAGCGACAGCTGGGTCAGCACGCGGCCCTTGTCGGGGATCGTCGTGGCCAGCACGTGGTCGTAGGCCGAGATGCGGTCGCTCGCGACGACGAGCAGGTGCCCGGAGCCGTCGTCCGGCTCGTAGAGGTCGCGCACCTTGCCCGAGTAGACGTGCCGGTAACCGGGCAGCTCGGGCGCGGGCGGGATGTTCGCGATCATGCGGTCACCTCGGCCGCCGAGGCGGCGATGTCGGAGCGGAACCGGCCGCCGTCCAGGTGGATGCGGGTGAGCGCGTCGTACGCCGTGGCGCGGGCTGACCCGAGGTCACCGCCGGTGCCGACCACGGTGAGCACCCGGCCACCGGACGCCACGACCTCGCCGTCGCGTTGGGCGGTGCCGGCGTGCAGCACGGTGGCACCGGGCACGGCGGCCGCGTCGTCCAGGCCGCTCAGCACACCGCCGGTCCGGACGGCCTCCGGGTAGCCGGGGGAGGCGAGCACGACGGTGACGGCGGCGTCCGGCGTCCAGCGCAGGGGTGCGAGGTCGGCGAGGGTGCCGGTGGCGGCGGCGTGCAGCAGCGACGCGAGCGGCGTCTGCAGGCGGGCGAGCACCACCTGGGTCTCGGGGTCGCCGAAGCGGGCGTTGAACTCGACGACGCGCAACCCGCGCGAGGTGAGCGCCAGGCCGACGTAGAGGAGCCCGGCGAACGGCGTGCCGCGGCGGGCCATCTCGTCGACCGTCGGCTGCGCGACCCGAGCCACCACCTCGTCCGCGAGGCCCACTGGAGCCCACGGCAGCGGCGAGTAGGCGCCCATGCCTCCGGTGTTGGGCCCGGCGTCGCCGTCGAGCAACCGCTTGAAGTCCTGGGCGGGCGCGAGCGGGACGACGGCCGCACCGTCGGTGACGCAGAAGAGCGAGACCTCGGGGCCGTCGAGGAACTCCTCGACCACCACCTGCGCGTCGCCGCCGCGCGCGAGGCAGGCCTCGGCGTGGGCGAGCGCGGCGGCGCGGTCGTCGGTGACCACGACGCCCTTGCCGGCGGCGAGGCCGTCGTCCTTCACGACGTAGGGCGCACCGAGACCGTCGAGCGCCTCGGCCACCTCGTCCGTGGTGCGGCAGACGTGCGCGAGTGCCGTCGGGACGCCGGCCGCAGCCATGATCTGCTTGGCGAACGCCTTGCTGCCCTCGAGCCGGGCGGCCTCGCGGCTGGGGCCGAAGCAGGCGATGCCTGCCTCGCGCACGGCGTCGGCGACGCCGGCCACGAGCGGCGCCTCGGGGCCGACGACGACGAGGTCTGCGCCCCACCCGGTCGCGCGCGCGGCCACGGCGGCGCCGTCGAGGGCGTCGACCGCCAGGCACTCGGCCTGCGCCGCGATGCCGGGGTTGCCCGGTGCGGCCGCCAGCGACTCGACCTCGGGGTCACGGGCCAGGGCGCTCACCAGCGCGTGCTCGCGGGCTCCGGACCCCAGCACCAGGACCTTCATGGTCGGTGAGCGTAGCGAGCCGGCAGCCAACCCCCGCAGATACCCGCCCCTGCGTTCCGCCGCCCGAACCCTTTGCGCCACCGGAACCGGTTTGCGCCGTCCGTCTGCGGCCTGACGGGCGGAGGCGGCATCGCCTCCGCCTCACAAGCCGCTGCCGAGCTGCGCAAAGCGGCCTGAGTTGCGCAAAGGGCCCGGGCAGCACGAAGCCCCCGAGAGGCAGGGGGGTTTCTCTCGGGGGCTTCGTGGTCACGAGAACGCGTCGCGTGGGGGGATGCGACCAGTGGTTCTCGAGGCCGGCGAACCGGCTACCGCGAGGATGGCAGATACAGGTGCGACACGCCAGAGTTCTCGCGCATTTGTCCAGCGTTCAATCGTCGCTCGAGACCTCAGCCGGCGAAGGCCTCGCCCAGCGCCTCGTCGAGCAGGCTCAGGCCGAGCCGGGCCTCGTCGTCCGAGACCGTGCACGGAGGGACGACGTGCAGCCGGTTCATGTTGACGGCGGGCAGCAGCCCCCGCCGCTTGCAGGCCGCGGCGAGCCGGCCCATCGGTGCGGCGTCGGCCCCGCTGGCGTTGTAGGGCACCATCGGTTCGCGCGTCTCGCGGTCGCGCACGAGCTCGAGCGCCCAGAACACCCCGAGCCCACGCACCTCGCCGATCGCCTCGTGCCGGTCGGCGAGCTCAGCCAGCCCCGGGCCGAGCACCTCGCGTCCGATGCGGGCGGCGTTCTCGACGATCTTCTCGTCGGTCATGGCGTTGATGGTGGCGACGGCGCTCGCGCAGGCGAGCGGATGGCCCGAGTACGTGAGGCCGCCCGGGAAGGGACGCTCGCGGAACGTCTCGTAGATCGCGTCGCTGACGATCACGCCGCCCAGCGGCACGTACCCGGAGTTGACGCCCTTGGCGAAGGTGACGAGGTCGGGCTGCAGGCGCCCGCCGTCCGACGCGGTGAAGTTGTCGACCGCGAACCACGCGCCCGTGCGCCCGAACCCGGCCATGACCTCGTCGGCGATCCAGACGATGCCGTACCGGTCGCAGATCTCGCGGACGCCGGCCAGGTACGCGGGCGGCGGAACCATGATCCCCGCCGTGCCGGGGACGGTCTCGAGCACGATCGCGGCGATGGTGGCCGGACCCTCGAGCTGCACGACCTGCTCGAGGTGGGCCAGGGCGCGGGCGCACTCCTCGTCGTCGGTGCCGGCGTTGAAGGCCGAGCGGTAGGTGTACGGCCCGAAGAAGTGGACGACCCCCTCGGCCCCGGAGTCGTTGGGCCAGCGGCGCGGGTCACCGGTGAGGTGGATCGCCGTCTGGGTGTTGCCGTGGTAGCTGCGGTAGCGCGCGAGGACCTTGCGGCGGCCGGTGTGCAGGCGGGCCATGCGCACGGCGTTCTCGACCGCCTCGGCCCCGGCGTTGGTGAAGAACACGGGGTTCAGGGCGTCGCCCGGTGCGCGCTCGGCGATGAGCCGGGCGGCCTCGCTGCGCGCGTCGTTGGCGTGCTGCGGCGCGACGGTGCAGAGCCTGGCCGCCTGCTCCTGGATCCCGCGCACGACCGCCGGGTG
>JBQCES010000233.1:0-3130 GCA_051960055.1 Angustibacter sp.
GAGGCGATCGAGGCGTTCCAGCGCGGGTTCACCGCGTGGGCGTCGGTGCCGGCCGTGGTCGTGGCAGCCGTGCAGGGGCACGCGATCGGTGCGGGCATGCAGCTCGCCCTGGCCGCGGACCTGCGCGTCGTCGCCGACGACGTCCAGCTCGCGATGCGGGAGACGTCCCTCGGGCTCGTGCCCGACCTCGGCGGCACGGGGCCGCTCGTGCGGCTCGTGGGCCCGGGCCGGGCGCTGGAGATCTGCGCGACCGGGCGCTTCGTCGGCGCGCAGGAGGCCGTCGCGACCGGCCTGGCCAACGTCGCGGTGCCCCGAGCCGAGCTCGAGGCCACGACGGCCGACCTCGTCGCCGCCCTGCTCGCCGCCCCCGCCGAGGCGCTGCGCGAGCTCAAGCCGCTGCTGGCGGCCGCCGCGACGAGCGACCGCGACACCCAGCTCAGGCTCGAGCGCGAGGCCCAGGGCCGGCTGCTGCACGGCATGCTCCAGCGCGCGCGGAGCTGACCCGCCCACAGGGCTGTCGGTGCCGGGCGGCACCATGGGAATGCGGCCCGGGGCGAAGGCGTTGTCCCGCCGGAACGATCGGAGGTGGCGCATGAGCATGTCTGGCTGGATGGCCATGCGTTCGCTGACCCGTGACGACTCGGTCAAGGACCGCAAGCTGGCCCCCGGGACGGCCCGGCGCACCCTGTCGTACGCGCGGTCGTTCAAGCGCGAGATCGCCGTCTTCATCGTGGTCGTCGTGCTCGACGCGGCGCTCGTCGTCGCCACCCCGCTGCTGCTCAAGGACATCGTCGACCGCGGCATCATCCCCAAGGACCGCGGCGTCGTCGTCGAGCTGGCCCTGCTGGTCGCGGTGATCGCGCTGGCGGACGGCGTCCTGACCCTGGTGCAGCGGTGGTACTCCGCCCGGATCGGCGAGGGGCTGATCTACCACCTGCGCACCGAGGTGTTCGCGCACGTGCTGCGCCAGCCGATCGCGTTCTTCACCCGCGCCCAGACCGGCGCGCTGGTGAGCCGGCTCAACTCCGACGTCCTCGGCGCCCAGCAGGCCTTCACGTCCGTGCTGTCGAGCGTCGTCAGCAACGTCGTGTCGCTCGCCCTGATCATCGGCACGATGGCGACGCTGTCCTGGCAGCTGACGCTGGCGTCGCTGGCACTCGTGCCCTTCTTCATCATCCCCGCGCGCTGGATGGGCCGCCGGCTCGCCGGACTCAGCCACGCCCAGATGGGGCTCAACGCCGACATGGGCACCCGGATGACGGAGCGGTTCAACGTGGCCGGCGCCCTGCTCGTCAAGCTCTTCGGCGACGCCCGCCGCGAGGACGAGGAATATGCCGTGCGTGCGGCCGGCGTGCGCGACATGGGCGTCAAGATCGCCATGAACCGCAGCATCTTCTTCGTGGCGCTCACCCTCGTGGCGTCCCTGGCGACCGCGATGGTCTACGGCTTCGGCGGCCTCATGGCCGTCGGCGGCACCCTCACCGTCGGCACGCTGCTCGCCCTCACCGCGCTGCTCGCCCGCCTCTACGGGCCGCTCACCGCGATCTCCAACGTCCGCGTCGACATCATGACGGCCCTCGTGTCGTTCGAGCGGGTCTTCGAGGTGCTCGACCTCGAGCCCCTCGTGCAGGAGCGGCCGGGCGCCCGCCCGCTGCCCGACGGCCCGGTCTCGGTCGAGCTCGACGGCGTGGGCTTCCGGTACCCCTCGGCGGACGACGTCTCCCTGGCCTCACTCGAGAGCACCGCGGTCGGCGACCGCAAGGGCTCCGGGCCTGTCCTGCGCGACGTCACGTTCACCGTCGAGCCGGGGCAGCTCGTCGCCCTCGTCGGCCCGAGCGGTGCCGGCAAGACGACCATCACCAGCCTGGTCGCCCGCCTGTACGACCCCAGCACGGGCGCCGTGCGCATCAACGGCCTCGACCTGCGCGACGCCACGCTCGACTCGGTCCACGCGACCGTCGGGGTCGTGACGCAGGAGGCGCACCTCTTCCACGACACCATCCGCGCCAACCTCGCCTACGCCGCCCCTGACGCCACCGAGGAGCAGATGGTCGCCGCCCTGAAGGCCGCGCACGTCTGGGCCCTCGTCGACGCCCTGCCCGAGGGCCTCGACACCGTCGTCGGCGACCGGGGACACCGCCTCTCCGGCGGCGAGAAGCAGCGCCTCGCGCTGGCCCGCCTGCTGCTCAAGGGGCCGGGCCTCATCGTCCTCGACGAGGCGACCGCCCACCTCGACAGCGAGTCCGAGGCGGCCGTCCAGCGCGCCCTCGACACCGCCCTGACCGGCCGCACGGCGCTGGTCATAGCGCACCGCCTCTCGACGGTCCGCGGCGCAGACCAGATCCTGGTCGTCGACGCCGGACGCATCGTCGAGCGCGGCACGCACACCGAGCTCATGGCGCGGCGCGGCCTCTACCGCGACCTGTACACGACCCAGTTCGCCGACCAGGAGTCGGACGTCCCGGCCTAGGAGGGCACCACGTCCGGCTCAGCGGGCGACTGGTCGACCGCGCGGCGCGCCTGTCGCGGACGCCGCCGGGTCAGCACGACGCCGACGACGCACAGCGCGCCGCCCACGTACGCGCCTGCCGGCGGGAGCTCGTCGAGGAACAGCCAGCCCAGCCCGGTGGCGATGACCGGCACCAGGAACGTCGTCAGGGCAAGGGTGCCGGCGTTGGTCCGCGAGAGCGCGAACGCCCAGAGCAGGAACGCGACCGCCGTGGGGAAGACCCCGAGGTAGGCGACCAGCAGCAGCGTCGTCGCGCTCCCGTGGCGCACGGTGTCGACGAGGTCGGGGGTGAAGGGCAGGCACACCGCCGCGCCGATGACGCAGGCGAGGAACGTCACCTCCAGCCCGGGCAGCCGTGACAGCAGCGGCTTCTGCGTGACCACACCGGCCCCGTACGTGAGCGCTGCGACCACCGCGAGCAGGACCCCGCCCAGGTCGCCGGCGCCGTGGCCCGACTTGGCGAGGCCGATCACGACGACACCCGCGAACCCCACGACCGCCCCGGCCACGAGCCACCGGGTGAGCTGCTCGCCGAGGAAGACCGCCGCCAGCAGGGCCACGACAATCGGCCCGATCTGCACCAGCATCGCGGCCGTGCCGGCGTCGATGCGGCGCTCCGCG
>JBQCES010000234.1:0-9853 GCA_051960055.1 Angustibacter sp.
CGTCGACCGCCAGCCACGCCGGGTGCCGCAGCCTCACGCGAACGCCTCGCGCAGCTCGGCCGCGATCTCGGCCAGCGGCTGACGACCGCACGCGCTGACGCCCGGGAACGACAGGTAGCCGTGGGGCGCGTCGGCGTACTCGGTGTAGCGCACCGGCACGCCCGCAGCCCGCAGCGCGTCGGCGTAACGGCGGCCGTCGTCGCGCAGCGGGTCGTGCTGCGCCGTCTGGATCACCGCGCGCGGAAGCCCCGTGAGATCGGCGGCGTGCAGGGGCGAGATGCGGGGGTCGCGCCGGTCACCGGTCGGCTGGTAGAGGTCGAGGAAGTCGACGATCGCGGTGCGCGTCAGCACCGGCGCGTCGGCGTTCTCGGCGATCGAGGGGGAGGCGAGCGTCGCGTCGGTGCCGGGGTACACCAGCACCTGCGCGGCCAGGGCCACGGACTGCTCGTCGCGCGCCAGCTGCGCCACCACGGCTGCGAGGTTGCCTCCGGCGCTGTCGCCCATCACCGCCACGCGCGCGGGGTCGACGCCCAGCACCTGCGACCGCGAGACCGCCCAGCACGTGGCGTCGTAGGCATCCTCCACCGCCGCGGGGACGGGGTGCTCCGGTGCGAGCCGGTAGTCCACCGACATCACCAGGGCGCCGGTGCGCGCCGCGACCTCACCGCAGACCGCGTCGTAGCCGCCGAGGCTCCCGCGCACCCAGCCGCCGCCGTGGAAGAACACGACCAGCGGCCCAGGACGTCGGTGCCCGGCCGACTCGTAGAACCGGACCCGAAGCTCGCCCGCGCGCGTCTCCGCCACGTCGTCGCGCACGCGCACGCCCGCGGGCACCGCACCGAAGACCCAGCTGAACGGTGCACGGTGCGGTGGCTGCACGCGCCGCGACGCCTGGATCTGCTCGAGGGTGAGGTCCCTCAGCCGCTTGCGGTTGGTGAGGCCGTCGAACAGCGCCACGGCCACGCGGGTGCGCAGCGGCAGCGCTCTGGACTGGCTCATGCCCGGGTCGTCCGGTTGGCGATGCTCACGCCAGCGACCCTACGACGAGCGGCCCCTCACGGCCTCAGCAGCGACCAACCCGTCAGGTCGTGCACCGCCGTGCCGGCGTACGACGGGTAGGCGGCACCGGCGGCGTCGACGGCGTCCAGGGCCTGCCGCAGAGCCGCATCACCTTCCTCTGCGAACGTGCAGTACGAGCAGTCGCTCAGCGGGTTGGTCTCGGCCGCGAGGTGCACCGGGACCCGGCGTCCGGTCGTGGCGGCGATGCGGTCGGCGCGCTGCAGGACGTCGCGACCGACGTCCACCATCGCGGCCGCCGAGTCGCGGTAGCTCATCACGGTGACCGCGTCGACGCGGGCGAGGACGTCGTCGGCGAGGGTGCCGTGGCCGCTCGGGGACGCGACCGTGTCGTACCAGAAGGGCACGTCGGCCTCGAGCGGGAGAGGGTCGTCCGACTGCAGCCGCCCCAGCAGGTCGACGTACTTGGCGGCGAGCGCGGCCCGCTTGCTCGGCTTGCTCCAGCCGGCGAGCGCGTACGGCTCGACGTCGACGTGGGCCGCGCCGAACAGGCCGGTCGACAGGGCGGCTCGCTGCCAGGTGAGGGCGTCGGCGGGCCGGTTGACCCAGGCCGGGTCGCCTCCCAGGGCGGTGAGCGTCAGACCGGCGCCCTGCGCCAGCTGGGCGAGGCTGCGCAGGCGAGGCAGGTCACCGTCGGTGAGCACCGTGGGGGTCACGTGCACGTAGAGCTCGGCGACGCCGTGCGACACCGCGAAGTCGACCACGCGTTGCGGGTCGTCCTTGCCCCAGACCCAGAGCGGCCGCGTGGGCGAGGCCGGGGAGGTGGCGGCCTGGGCTGCGGGTGCGGGCACAGCCCATGCCACCACGGCGGCCAGCGCGCCGGCCACCAGCGCGCTGGTGGTGCGGCGGATCCGGACGGGACGGCGAGAGGCGGAGGAACGGCGCATGCCGGGTGCATCGGTCGACGCCGGGCGGAAGGTCAGGGGCAGATCAGGTGGTCACTGACCGTACGCTCGGGGGGTGAGCGTTCGACGAGTGATGGGGATCGAGACCGAGTACGGCATCTCGCGTCCGGGGGACCCCGAGGCCAACCCGATGCTGATGTCCGGCCAGGTGGTGAACGCCTACGCCCAGCCGCTCGGCCACCGGGCCGGGCGAGCCCGCTGGGACTACGAGGACGAGGCGCCCCTGCGGGACGCGCGCGGCTTCGAGATGAGCCGGGCGATGGCCGACGCATCGCAGCTCACCGACGAGGACGACCCCACGCTCGCCAACGTCATCCTCACCAACGGCGCGCGCCTGTACGTCGACCACGCCCACCCCGAGTACAGCTCACCCGAGGTGACGTCGCCGCGCGACGCCGTCCGGTGGGACAAGGCGGGCGAGCGGATCATGGCCGCGGCGGTGCGGGCCATCGCGAGCAGCCCCGGCCTGGAGCCGGTGAACCTGTACAAGAACAACACCGACGGCAAGGGCGCGTCGTACGGAACGCACGAGAACTACCTGATGAGCCGGGCGACGCCGTTCGCCGACATCGTGCGCCACCTCGTACCGTTCTTCGTCTCCCGGCAGGTCGTGTGCGGTGCCGGTCGCGTGGGGCTCGGGCCCGAGAGTGAGCGCTCGGGCTACCAGCTCAGCCAGCGCGCCGACTTCTTCGAGGTCGAGGTCGGGCTCGAGACGACGCTCAAGCGACCGATCGTCAACACGCGCGACGAGCCGCACGCGTCGGCCGACAAGTACCGCCGCCTGCACGTCATCATCGGCGACGCCAACCTCTCGGAGGTCGCGACGCTGCTGAAGCTGGGGACGACGTCCCTGGTGCTGGCCATGGTCGAGGACCGCGCCTTCACGCGCGACCTCGCCCTCGCCCGGCCGGTGGCCGCGCTGCGCGCCGTGTCGCACGACCCGACCCTGCAGACGCGGGTGGAGCTGCGGGACGGCTCGGAGATCACCGCGGTGCAGCTGCAGTGGGCGTACTTCGAGCAGGCCCGCAAGTACGTCGACGACCGGTACGGCGACGACGCGGACGCCGACACGCGGGAGGTGCTGGAGCGCTGGGAGTCCGTGCTGACCCGGCTCGAGCGCGACCCGATGGAGTGCGTCCGCGAGCTCGACTGGGTGGCCAAGCTGTCGCTGCTCGAGGCCTTCCGCGAGCGCGAGCACCTCGACTGGAACCACCCGCGGCTGGGCGTGATCGACGTCCAGTACACCGACGTGCGGCCCGAGAAGGGCCTCTACCACCGGCTCGCCGAGCGCGGCCGGATGGAGCGGGTGGTGGACGACGCCGCCGTGGCCGACGCCGTCGAGCAGCCACCGGACGACACGCGCGCCTACTTCCGTGGGCGGTGCCTGGCCAAGTACGGCCGGGACGTCGCCGCGGCCTCGTGGGACTCCGTGATCTTCGACGTGCCCGGGCGTGACTCCCTGCAGCGCGTGCCGATGCTGGAGCCGCTGCGCGGTGGGCGCGACATGGTCGGCGACCTCATCGACGCCAGCGACACGGCCGCCGACCTCATGGCGGCGCTGGCGCAGCGCTGAGTCGGCGCGGCGTTGTCGGGCGCGCCGACTAGGGTGGTGGCTCGAGGTCGATCCCGAGGAGGACGTCATGCCCGGTCAGGAGCAGCAGCGCCCACAGCGACGCGAGGACGAGCCGGACGAGGCGCCGGCGCCGGTGCCTGCCGGAGCCGCCACCAAGGAGGGCCTCGACGACGACATCGACGCGGTGCTGGACGAGATCGACGACGTCCTGGAGTCCAACGCGGAGGACTTCGTGCGCTCGTTCGTCCAGAAGGGCGGCCAGTGAGCGCCGAGCACCTCGACCCGTCCGGCCGGTTGCCGCGCGCGTTCCTCGCGCCCGGCTCCTCGTCGTTCACCGACTTCCTGGCGGCCCACGCGCCGACGCTCCTGCCGAGCGGGCGCGCCCTGCCTCCCGGCACCGTGCCTGAGACGCCGCACGGCACCACCATCGTCACGGTGGAGTTCGACGGCGGCGTGGTCATGGGTGGCGACCGCCGCGCCACGATGGGCAGCATGATCGCCAACCGCGAGATCGAGAAGGTCTTCGGCACCGACGAGTACTCCTGCGTCGGCATCGCGGGCAGCGCCGGGCTGGCCATCGAGCTGGTCGAGCTCTTCCAGGTCGAGCTGGAGCACTACGAGAAGATCGAGGGCACGCTGCTCTCTCTCGAGGGCAAGGCCAACCGGCTCGCGGCCATGCTCCGCGCCAACCTCGGCCTGGCCATGCAGGGCCTGGCCGTCGTGCCGCTGTTCGCGGGCTACGACCTCGACGACCGCGTCGGGCGCATCTACAGCTACGACGTCACCGGCGGCTGCTACGTCGAGCACCACCACCACTCCGTCGGGTCGGGCTCGCTGTTCGCCCGTGGGTCCCTGAAGAAGCTCTGGCGTCCGGGCCTGGCCGCCGACCAGGCCGTGCGGATCGCCGTCGAGGCTCTCTACGACGCTGCGGACGACGACTCGGCCACGGGTGGCCCCGACCTCAACCGGCGGATCTGGCCGGTGGTCTGCGTGGTCGACGCCGGCGGCTACCGCCGCATCACCGACGAGTCGCTCACCGAGGTCGTCCAGGCCGTCGTCAACGACCGGCTCGGCGATCCGGGTGGCGCCGAACGACGGGGCAGCCCGGGCGGGCCGGCCGGTGCGCCGTCCGGCCAGGTGGGGGAGGTGCAGTCATGACGATGCCGTTCTACGTCTCGCCCGAGCAGCTGATGAAGGACCGCGCCGACTACGCCCGCAAGGGCATCGCGCGCGGCCGGTCCGCCGTCGTCCTGCAGTACGACGGCGACATCGCCTTCGTCGCGGAGAACACCTCGCGCGCGCTGCACAAGGTCAGTGAGATCTACGACCGCGTCGCCTTCGCCGCGGTGGGCAAGTACAACGAGTTCGAGAACCTCCGCGTCGCGGGCGTGCGGTACGCCGACCTGCGCGGCTACTCCTACGACCGCAGCGACGTCACCGCACGCGGGTTGGCCAACGCCTACGCCCAGACGCTCGGTACCGTGTTCACCCAGGAGTCCAAGCCCTACGAGGTCGAGATCGTCGTCGCCGAGGTGGGCCGCACGGCCGCGGACGACCAGATCTACCGGATCACCTACGACGGCTCAGTGGCCGACGAGCAGGGCTTCGTCGCGATGGGTGGTCAGCCCGACGCCATCACGTCCGGGCTCGAGGAGCGCTGGCGGGCCGACCTCAGCCTCGGCGAGGCCCTCGCACTCGCCGTCGAGCTGCTGGGTCTCGACCCGCAGGGCGGTGAGCCGCGCGTGCTCGGCGCCGACCTGCTGGAGGTGGCGGTGCTCGACCGGCACCGGCAGCGCCGGCTGTTCCGCCGCATCACCGGGCCTCTGCTCGAGCGGCTGCTCAGCCCGAGCGACCCCACGAGCGACGTGCCGGCCGACGACGAGGGCCCCGGTGAGCGAGGCAACTCCTCGCAGACCACGCCTGGCACCGCCATCGCCCAGGATCCGCCGGAGGCCGACCCTCAGGACGCCGACCCGGCCTGACGCCGGTCAGCGGCCGCGCCAGGCGGCGAGCAGCTCCTGCTCGTCGTCCGGTGCGAGGCCGGCAGCGCGCTGGCGGCCGAGTCCCTGCTCACGCTCCCAACGCAGCGCGTCCGCGACGAGGTCGGCGAGCGGACGCAGGGCGAGGCCGACGTCCCGGGCCGCCCTGCCGTCCCGTGCGCTGAACCCGCCCCAGTCGGGGTCGGCGATCCACAGCGGAAGTGACCGCGGGCCGGCCCACTCCTGCACGTCCTGGCCCACCAGCCAGTCGGGGTCGACCGCCTCCACCTCGCCGTCGAAGCCCACGACCTCGGCTACGGTGCGCAGCAGGTCGGCGAACGGACGGCTCTCGCCGACCGCGTTGTAGGTGCCAGTGGTGCGGTCGCGGGCGGCTCGCACCAGCCACTGCGCGAGGTCCCGGACGTCGATGACCTGGGTCGGCGCCGTCGGGACGTCCGGCCAGAGCACCGTCGGGCCCCACGCCGAATCGGCGTCCGCCGCGGCCGCCAGCCGCGCCGGCCAGTACCCGAAGCGGTCGCTCGGGTCGCCGTACCCGGCGATCAACCCGGCGCGGGCGACGAGCAGCCGGTCGCCCACGGCGTCGCGGCAGGCCAGCTCGCAGGCGACCTTCGCCTCGCCGTACTGCTCCGGCGTGCCGGCGTCACCCACCAGGGCCGGCAGCAGCTCGGCCGACTCGTCGGCCCCGGGCGTGCCGTGGTCGGCGTACACCGAGCACGTGGAGACGAAGGTCCAGTGCCCGGCGCGGTCGGCCAGCGCCTGCAGGGCCGAGCGCACCTGGCCGGGCTGACGGGCGACGTCCACCACCGTGTCCCAGTCGGTGCCCGATACCGCCTCGTACCCGTCGGCCCGCGTCCGGTCCGCCGACACGAGGCGTGCGCCGTCGGGTACCGCCCCGGACTCACCCCGCGCAAGACAGGTGACGTCGTACCCGGCTTCGATCGCCTCGCGCGCCACCTCGCGGCCGAGCCAAGCCGTCCCACCCAGCACCAGCATCGTCGTCGTCATGACGCACAGCAGAGCAGCCGACCTGGCCCGTGTCATCGTTCGTTCGCCGGTAGCGCACGGCGTTCGCCCAGAGCGCAGGGCCGGGCCCTCGACGCCGCCTCCCAGCGCCGGGCGGCTCGCCGACGTAGGGTGAGAGGACGGCGTTGCGCAGTCAGCAGGCAGGAGCCCCATGGACCGGCGGATCTTCGGCATCGAGAACGAGTACGGCGTCACCTGCTCGTTCGAGGGACAGCGCCGCCTGAGCCCGGACGAGGTGGCCCGCTACCTCTTCCGCCGGGTCGTGTCGTGGGGCCGCTCGAGCAACGTGTTCCTGCGCAACGGCGCCCGCCTGTACCTCGATGTCGGCTCGCACCCCGAGTACGCCACACCCGAGTGCGACGACCTGCGCCAGGCCGTCGTGCACGACAAGGCGGGGGAGCGGATCCTCGAGGGCCTCGTGGCCGACGCACAGCACCGGCTGCAGGACGAGGGCATCGCCGGCGAGGTCTACCTGTTCAAGAACAACACCGACTCGGCCGGCAACTCCTACGGCTGCCACGAGAACTACCTAGTGTCGCGGCACGGTGACTTCCAGCGGCTGTCCGACGTGCTCATCCCGTTCCTCGTCAGCCGCCAGATCATCTGCGGTGCGGGCAAGGTGCTGCAGACCCCTCGCGGCGCGCTCTACTGCGTGAGCCAGCGGGCCGACCACATCTGGGAGGGCGTGTCGAGCGCCACCACCCGCTCGCGCCCGATCATCAACACCCGAGACGAGCCCCACGCGGACGCCGAGCACCACCGCCGCCTGCACGTGATCGTCGGCGACTCCAACATGAGCGAGGTCACCACCCTGCTCAAGCTGGGCTCCGCCGACATCGTGCTGCAGATGATCGAGGCGGGCGTCGTCATGCGCGACCTCACGCTCGAGAACCCCATCCGGGCGATCCGCGAGATCAGCCACGACATGACGGGCCGCAAGAAGGTACGGCTGGCCAACGGGCGCGAGCTGTCGGCGCTGGAGATCCAGACCGAGTACCTCGAGCGGGCGCTGGACTTCATCGACCGGCGCGGCACCACCGCACCGGCGCACAAGACGGTGCTCGACGTCTGGCGGCGCACGTTGACCGCCGTCGACACCGGTGACCTGTCGCTCGTCGAGCGCGAGATCGACTGGGTGATCAAGTACCGGCTGATCGAGCGCTACCGGGCCAAGCACGGCCTCGACCTGTCGAGCCCGCGTGTGGCCCAGCTCGACCTCGCGTACCACGACATCCACCGCAGGCGGGGTCTCTACTACCTGCTCGAACGAGCAGGCCGCGTCGAGCGCGTGGCCGGCGACGTCGAGATCTTCGAGGCCAAGTCCGTTCCTCCGCAGACGACCCGCGCCAAGCTGCGCGGCGACTTCGTGCGCCGGGCGCAGGAGATGCGCCGCGACTTCACCGTCGACTGGGTGCACCTGAAGCTCAACGACCAGGCCCAGCGCACGGTGCTGTGCAAGGACCCCTTCGCCAGCACCGACGAGCGGGTCGAACGGCTCATCGCCAGCATGTGAACTCAGGCGGTCAGGCTGCTCCCAGGTCGCCGGGTTAGGGTGACCCGTCCTGCTTTCGAACCGAAGGTCGTCTCCCGTGCGTTCAGCTCTTCCCCGCCTCGCGGCCGCGCTCGCCGTCCCGGCTCTGCTCCTCGCCGGCTGCGCCAGCGCCGACCCGAAGCCCGCCTCGACCAAGGCCGAGGCCGCCCCGGCCGCCCTCAAGACGGTGACCGTCACCGGTGACTTCGGCAAGAAGCCCACGGTGAAGCTCGAGCGCACCCCCACCGTGCTGGCGCGCACCGGCACCGTCGTGGTGAAGCAGGGTGACGGCCCCGAGGTGAAGACGGGCCAGCGCGTCACCGTCGACTACCTGCTGGTCAACGCCAAGGACGGCAAGGAGGCCGACACCTCGTTCGGCCGCCAGCCCGCCAACTTCGTGGCCGACCCCAACCGGCTCATGCCCGGCCTGGCCACCAGCCTCATCGGCCAGAAGGTCGGCTCGCGCGTCCTGGCCGGCATCGCGCCGCGCGACGGGTTCGGCGCGCAGGGCAACACCGAGCTGGGCTTCGGCAAGGACGACGGCCTGATCTTCGTCCTCGACGTGAAGTCGGCGACCACCCCGCTGAAGAAGGCCACGGGTGACTCCGTGACGCCGCCCGCGGGCCTGCCGACCGTGAAGGACAACGGCGACCAGGCGCCGACCATCACGATGCCGTCGACCAAGGCGCCGGCCAAGACGGTCGTTCAGCCGCTCATCAAGGGCAAGGGCCCGAAGGTCACGGCGGGTCAGACGATCTCCGCCTCCTACATCGGCGAGATCTACGGCAGCGGCAAGATCTTCGACTCCTCGTACCAGTCGGGTCAGCTCCTCGAGCGTCCGGTCGGCGCGGGCCAGCTGATCCCCGGCTTCGACAAGGGTCTCGTCGGCCAGACCGTCGGCAGCCGCGTGCTCCTCGTGATCCCGCCGGCCGACGGCTACGGCAAGACCGGCAACGCCCAGGCGGGCATCAAGGGCACCGACACGCTCGTCTTCGTCGTCGACATCCTCGACGCGTACTGAGCCCTACCGCTTCGGCACCGCTTCGGCACCGCTCCGTCCCGTTCCGACGTCCCAGGAGGAAGCATGGCGTTCGACCGCACCAAGCCCGAGATCGACTTCCCGGGCGACACCCCGCCGTCCGAGCTCGTGATCGAGGACCAGATCGTCGGCGACGGCGCCGAGGCCGTGGCCGGCAGCACCGTGCTCGCGCACTACGTCGGTGTCGCCCACTCGACCGGCGAGGAGTTCGACGCCTCGTGGAACCGCGGGGAGCCGCTGCGCTTCCGCCTCGGCGTCGGCCAGGTCATCGCCGGCTGGGACCAGGGTCTGCAGGGTATGCGCGTCGGCGGCCGTCGCAAGATCACGATCCCGCCGCACCTGGGCTACGGCGACCGGGGCGCCGGCGGCGCGATCAAGGGCGGCGAGACGCTGATCTTCGTCGTCGACCTCGTCGACGTGCGCTGAGGCGAAGTCCGCTCAGCAGACGCGGACCGACTGGCCGCCGAGCGTCACCACGTCGCCCTTGGCGAGCTGACGCCCGCGGCGGGTCTCCATCTCGCCGTTGACCGACACCAGCCCCTGCGCGAGCAGGGGCTTGGCGTCCGCGCCGTGGTCGACGAGGTCGGCCAGCTTCAGCAGCTGGCCCAGCCGGATGGACTCGCCGCGGATCTCCACCTCGCGCATCTCAGCTCACCGCCGTCGTGATCGCATGGATGAGCACCCCGACCAGGCCGCCCACGATGG
>JBQCES010000235.1:0-4504 GCA_051960055.1 Angustibacter sp.
GGGCGCCGTCTGCGCCCCGGGCGGTCCCGTGTCCGGTGGCCTGCACGGCGAGCGGCAGGTCGTGGTCGGCGGCGAAGCGGACGGCGCGCGCGACGTCGTCGCGGTCGGCCGCCACGACGACGACGGCCGGCCGCTGGACGAGCGCGAGGTTGAAGCCCTGGCTGTGCTGCTCGTAGCCGTCGTCCCCGGCGACGAGGACGTCGCCGGCGACGGCCAGACGCAGCTCGTCGAGCGACTCACCCAGCGAGGCGGGGGTGGGCGTGATGGTCATGCGGTGCTCCTGTGGTCCGTGGCGCCACCCCTCGGTGGCGGCCTGCGGACGACAGTGACCGACGTGACTTCGGTGCTACTTGGGGTCGACTTGGGTGTCGTCGACGGGGGGGTCGCCAGCGCCCAGGTCGGCGATGGCGTCCGTGGGCTCGCCCTCGTCGCCCTCGTCGCCCTCGTCCTCGGGGTCACCGGGCAGCGAGACGGTCTTGCCGCGCTTGGCGGCCGCGAGCCGCTCCTTCATCGACGCCGCGTAGACGTCGACGTACTCCTGGCCGCCGAGCTGCATGAGCTCGTACATGATCTCGTCGGTGATCGAGCGGAGCACGAAGCGGTCGCCCTCGAGCCCCTCGTAGCGCGAGAAGTCCAGGGGCTTGCCGATGCGCACGCCGATCCGCGTGATGCGCGGCAGCTTGCGGCCGATCGGCTGCGCCTTGTCGGTGCCCACCATCACCACGGGGATCACCGGGACGCCACCCTCGAGCGCCATGCGGGCGACGCCGGTCTTGCCGCGGTAGAGCCGGCCGTCGGGTGAGCGCGTGCCCTCCGGGTAGATCCCCAGCAGGTCGCCGCGACGCAGCACCTTCAGGCCGGTGCGCAGCGCCGCTTCGCTGGCCCGGCCGCCCGAGCGATCGACCGGCAGCTGGTCGGCGAGCTTGAAGAACAGCGCCGTTGCCCGGCCCTTCGGCCCGCGGCCGGTGAAGTAGTCGGCCTTGGCGAGGAACGTGACCTTCCGGTCGAGCAGGAGCGGCAGGAAGATCGAGTCGGAGAACGACAGGTGGTTGCTGGCCAGGATCGCGCCGCCCTCAGTGGGCACGTTGTCGACCCCGGTGACCCACGGCCGGAAGATCAGCCGGAGCAGCGGGCCCAGCACGATCGTCTTCATCACCCAGTAGAACACCGGCTCGCTCCTCCCCTCGTGGCTCGTGTGGCTCGCGTCGTCCGTGCGGTTCGCGGCGGCCTCGTCGTCGCCCCGGTCACAACTGTCGCACGAACTCTAGGGCACCTCTCGACCACGGCCACGGGGCGTGGAACGATGCTGCGAAGGCCGGCGAGAGACCGTGAAGGAGCCCCTGTGCCCGTGATGCCCGGCGCCGAGCCGTTCGCCCACGACGGCGGTGAGACCGGCGTGCTCCTGTGCCACGGGTTCACCGGCACACCGCAGAGCCTGCGCCCCTGGGCGAGCGCGCTGGCTGCGGCCGGTCACACCGTGCGGCTCCCCCGGCTGCCCGGTCACGGCACGAGCTGGCCGGAGATGAACCGCACCGAGTGGCCCGACTGGTTCGCCGAGGTCGACCGCGCGCTCACGGAGCTCGTGGCCCGCTGCGACCGGGTGTTCGTGGGCGGCCTCTCGATGGGTGGCGCCCTGGCTCTGCGGCTCGCCGAGACCCGACCCGCCGACGTCGCCGGGCTGGTGCTCGTCAACCCCGCCGTCACGCTGGGCGACCCCCGGCTCAAGGCGCTGCCGGTGCTCAAGCACCTCGTGCCCTCCCTCGCGGGGATCGCCAGCGACATCGCGGCGCCGGGCAGCACCGAGCTCGCCTACGACCGCACGCCACTCAAGGCGCTGCACTCGTTCGTGCGCGCGATGCGCGAGGTCGCCCGCGACCTGCCGCAGGTGACCCAGCCGCTGCTGCTCATGCACTCACCGCAGGACCACGTCGTGCCGGTCGCCAGCTCCGAGCTCGTGCTGGCGCGCGTGTCGAGCAAGGACGTCACCGAGCTGCTGCTCGAGCGCAGCTACCACGTCGCCACCCTCGACCACGACGCGGACGTCATCGAGCGCGAGAGCCTCGCGTTCGTCCAGCGGCTGACCGGCTGACGTCATGGGCCCCGAGCGCGACCACTCCGGAGGCGACGCGGACCTCGATGCCGCGTTCGCGGAGATCATCGCGGGCTGGGACACCGAGACCACCGACCCCGTGCCGCGCTGGCCGGCGTCGGAGGACACCACGGACGACACCCCGGACGACACCCCGGACGACCCCCCGGGGTCGCGGCCACCCAGCGACCCGCCGCCGGCCTCGTCGATGGACCAGATCCGCTACGTGCGCGACCACGGGCTGCCGACGCCTGAGCCGGCTCCGGAGCGCACCCCCGGGCCCACCGACGGCGACGACGGCGCGCACCCGGTCGCCCCCGCGCCCGGCCCGCGCGACTGGGAGCTCGCCGAGGCGGGTGACGACCACTTCCAGCCCCCCGAGCCCCCTCCCCTGCCGCGCACCGACCTGTTCACCGGGCTGGCCTGGGTCGGGGTGCTGCTCGGCCCGGTCTTCCTGTTGTGCGCCGGGCTGTTCTGGCGTGACGTCAGCCGGCTGTGGCTGGGTCTGGCCGCGCTGTCCTTCATCGTCGGCTTCGTCGTGCTGGTGCTGCGACTGCCACCCACGCGCGACGACGGTGACGACGACGGCGCGGTGGTCTGAGCCGACCCGACGCCGGGGTCTGGCAGGATCGGCCCGTGGCTGCTTCGGAGACCGTGGAGATCACTGGGCACCTGCTCGACAGCGGGGTGCTGTCGCGGTGCGTCGACGACGTCCGATCGCTCGGCGGTGACTACGTCATCGAGCGCTTCGACGTCGGCAAGGACCACCACGACGAGTCGTACGCGCGCATCCGCCTGACCGCCGACGACGAGCAGCTGCTCGACTCGATCGTCATGCGCCTCAACACCTACGGCATCAACCTGGCGCACCCGGGTGAGCCGACGCTGCGCGCGGTGAGCGCGGACGGCGTGTTCCCCGCCGACTTCTACTCCACCACCAACCTCGACACCCAGGTGCGCCTCGACGGCCGCTGGGTCGACGTCGACCAGCCCGAGATGGACTGCGGGCTGCTCGTCACCGGTGAGCCCGGCGCGCGGCGCGTGCGCACGGTGCCGGTGAGCGACGTGCACGCAGGTGACCTCGTGGTGTGCGGGGCGTCCGGAGTGCGCGTGATCCAGCCGACGCCGGAGTTCCCCGACGACGGCCAGGTGTTCGAGTTCATGAACTCCGAGGTATCGAGCGAGAAGCCGCAGGCGCTGCTGGTGCGGCAGATCGCCCAGGAGATGCGCACGGTCAAGGATTCGGGCCGCAAGGTGCTGTGGGTCGCCGGCCCGGCGGTGATCCACACCGGGGCGGCTCCGGCGATGGTCGCGCTGGTCGAAGCCGGCTTCGTCGACGTGCTGTTCGGCGGCAACGCGATCGCCACGCATGACATCGAGTCGGCGCTCTACGGCACCTCGCTCGGTGTCGACCTGTCGAAGGGCCGGGGGGTCGAGCACGGCCACGAGCACCACATCCGGGCGATCAACCAGATCCGCGCCGCCGGCTCGATCGGCGCCGCGGTGGAGTCCGGGGTGCTGACCTCCGGCGTCATGCACGCGCTGGTGCGCGCCGGCAAGCAGTTCGTGCTCGTGGGCTCGGTGCGCGACGACGGCCCGCTGCCGGACGTCGTCACCGACGTCATCGTGGGTCAGCGCCGGATGCGCGAGGCCCTCGAGGGCGTCGGCTTCGCGATCATGGTCGCGACCATGCTGCACTCGGTGGCCACCGGGAACCTGCTGCCCGCCTCGGTGCCGCTGGTGTGCGTCGACATCAACCCCGCCACCGTCACCAAGCTGGCGGACCGCGGGTCGTCGCAGGCGCGCGGTGTGGTCACCGACATCGGCCTGTTCCTCGAGCAGCTCGCGAACGAGCTCAACCCCGGCTGGCGCGACCGCCTCCCCGGCTGACCTTCCACCTCGGGCGAAGGTCGGCGACGACCGGCAGGTGGTCGCTGGCGGCGGTGAGCACGCCGGCGTCGAGGCGCTCGCGCGCCCCGGCCACGTGGACGTCGAGCACCTCGACGTCCGCCGAGGCGAAGACCGCGTCGATGCGGCTGCGCGGGCCGCGGGCCGGGTAGGTGGCCTGGTCCACGTCGCCGCCACCTGCGACGTCGTGCAGCCGCGCGCCCAGCACCGTCCACGAGGGGCCGCCGGGACGCTCGTTGAGGTCACCGGCCACCACGAGCGGCCCGGCGCCCGCCGGCCATCGCGCGAGCACCGCGCCGACGTGCTCGACGCGCTCCTCGGCGCGCAGCGACAGGTGCACCGACACCACGGTCAGCCGGGCGCCGTCCGGAGTCGTCACCGTCACGCCCGCGACGCCGCGCCGCCGGGTGAGCCAGCCCGCGACCGGCAGGCGGTGCGCCGTGGAGTCCGCGACGTCGAGCCGCGGGTGCACGAGCACGGCCGTGCCGCCGCTGGTGCGGCCACCAC
>JBQCES010000236.1:0-13255 GCA_051960055.1 Angustibacter sp.
GAGCCCATCATGGCCACGACCGCGCCGAGGATCATCGCGACGAGGGTGCCTTTGGCGTCGGCTCCGGCGAGCCGCGCGAAGCCGTACTCCACCGCCAGCGCGGTGCCGAGCGAGACGGCCGCTGCTGTCGCCTGACGCAGGCGCCCGAGGCCGGGGTCGGAGGCACGGACGCGGTCGATCGCCTCGGCGAGCGGCCCGCGGATCCCTCGCCCGTGCACGGTGCTTCTCCTCACCCCTCCTGCATGTCGGCCCCGCGTCAGGCTAGCCACCTGGGGGTGATCCGGCGTCTCGTGGCACGCTCGGTCGTAGGCTCGCGACCATGGCCCGCTACTTCGACGTCCACCCGCAGGACCCGCAGCCGCGCAGCATCGGCCAGGTCGTGCAGATGCTGCGGGACGACGCGCTGGTGGCCTACCCCACCGACTCCTGCTACGCCCTCGGGTGCCAGATCGGCAGCCAGACCGGCCCCGACCGGATCCGGCGCATCCGCCACCTCGACGACCGGCACCACTTCACGCTCGTCTGCTCGGACTTCAGCCAGCTCGGGCAGCTCGTGCACCTCGACAACGCGGCGTTCCGCGCGATCAAGGCCGCGACGCCGGGCCCCTACACGTTCATCCTGCCGGCGACGCGCGAGGTGCCGCGCCGGCTGGCGCACCCCAAGAAGCGCACCGTCGGCGTCCGCATCCCTGACCACCCCGTGGTGCGGGCGCTGCTGCGTGAGCTGGGCGAGCCCATGCTGTCGAGCACGCTCCTGCTGCCCGACCACGACGACCCCATGACGGACGGCTGGCTGATCAAGGAGGAGCTCGACCACGTCGTCGACGCCGTCATCGACGCGGGCGACTGCGGTGTCGAGCCCACCACGGTCGTCGACTGGTCGGAGGGGTACCCGGAGGTCGTGCGCGTGGGTGCCGGTGACCCGAGCCGGTTCGTCTGAGGCATTCGGCCGGCGCCCGGCCGGCGTCCGGCCGGCGTCCGCCGTCGGCGGAACTGCGTGGTGCCGGGGCGCCGCACGGTGTGATGATCAGGTCCCGGGGAGGTAGTCCATGCTCATCAGCGTCCTGCGCACGTACCTGCGCCCGTACCGAGGTGCCCTGCTCGCCATCGTCGGGCTGCAGCTCGTCGGCACCATCGCCTCGTTGTACCTGCCGAGCCTGAACGCCCGGATCATCGACCAGGGCATCGCGCGCGGCGACACCGGCTACATCGTCCGCACCGGCGGGTGGATGCTCGGTGTGAGCCTCGTGCAGATCGGCTGCACCATCGCGGCGGTGTACCTCGGTGCGCGCACGGCGATGGCGTTCGGGCGCGACGTGCGCTCGGACCTGTTCGCGCGGGTCGGCACCTTCTCGGCGCGCGAGGTGAACCAGTTCGGTGCGCCGTCGCTGATCACCCGCAACACCAACGACGTGCAGCAGGTGCAGATGCTCGTGCTGATGACCTGCACGATGATGATCGCCGCGCCGATCATGTGCGTCGGCGGCATCGTCATGGCGCTGCGCGAGGACGTCGGTCTGTCGTGGCTGATGGTGGTGGCGATCCCGGTGCTGGTGGTCGCCATCGGGTCGATCGTGCGGCAGATGGTGCCGGGATTCCGCCTGATGCAGAAGCGGATCGACGAGGTCAACCGCGTGCTGCGTGAGCAGATCACCGGGGTTCGCGTGGTGCGGGCGTTCGTGCGCGAGCCGCACGAGACGCAGCGGTTCGAGCGCGCCAACACCGACCTCACCGACGTCGCGCTGCGCGTGGGGCGGCTGATGATCCTCATCTTCCCCACGGTCATGTTGATCCTCAACGCCTCGAGCGTCGCCGTGCTGTGGTTCGGCGGTCACCGGGTCGACGAGGGCGCCATGCAGGTGGGGTCGCTGACGGCGTTCCTGCAGTACCTCATGCAGATCCTGATGTCGGTGATGATGGCCACCTTCATGGCGATCATGGTGCCGCGGGCCTCGGTGTGCGCCGACCGGATCGGTGAGGTCATGGACACGCGCTCGTCGGTGGTGCCGCCGAGCGAGCCGGTGCGCGAGACGACGGCTTCGGCGTCCGTCGAGCTGCGGGACGCCGGATTCACCTACCCCGGCGCGGATTCGCCTGTGCTGGAGGGGGTTTCGTTCACCGCGCACCCAGGGCAGGTGACGGCGGTGATCGGCAGCACCGGCTCGGGAAAGACCACCCTGTTGGGGCTCGTGGCCCGACTCATCGACCCCACGGTCGGCAGCGTGCGCATCGCCGACGTCGACGTGCGTGCCATCGATCCCGAGCTGCTGTGGCACCGCATCGGCCTGGTGCCGCAGCGGCCGTACCTGTTCTCGGGCACCGTCGCCAGCAACCTGCGCTACGGCAATCCCGACGCCACTGACGACGAGCTGTGGGCGGCGCTCGACGTCGCGCAGGCGTCCGACTTCGTGCGCGAGGCGGGCGGGCTCGAGGCGCCGATCGCCCAGGGCGGCACCAACGTCAGCGGTGGCCAGCGGCAGCGGCTCTGCATCGCCCGCGCGCTCGTGGTGCGGCCCGACGTCTACCTCTTCGACGACGCCTTCTCGGCGCTCGACCTGGCGACGGACGCGCGGCTCAGACGTGCCCTTCAGCCGATCACCGCGGACGCCACCGTGATCGTGGTGGCGCAACGGGTCTCGACCATCATCGACGCCGACCAGATCGTCGTCCTGGACGCCGGCCGCGTCGTCGGGATCGGCCGGCACGACGACCTGCTCGACAGCTGCCCGACGTACGCGGAGATCGTGGAGTCGCAGGCCGCGGCGCAGGAGGCGGCATGAGCGCCACCGGTCCGGGCCGCCAGGTGCCCCAGCGGATCAACCGGCCACAGGCCGCTCGCGGCCCGCACTTCGGCGGCATGGGGATGCCGGCCGAGCGGTCGATCGACTTCGGGCCGTCGGCCAAGCGGCTGATCGGCCGCCTGCGGCCGCATCGCGCCCGGGTGACGCTGGTCATCGCGCTCGCCGTGGTGAGCGTGGGCCTCAGCGTGCTGGGGCCCAAGGTGATGGGCCGTGCCGTCGACATCATCTTCGCCGGCGTGGCCGGCCGCCGGCTCCCCGTGGGGTCGACGCTCGACCAGGTCGTCGCCTCGCTGCGCGCTCGGGGCGAGGGCGGCATGGCCGACATGCTGGCGCGGCTGCACGTCGTGCCCGGGGCCGGCGTCGACTTCGGTGAGCTGGGCCGCGTGCTGCTCGTCGTCCTCGTGATCTACCTGGCGTCGTCGGTGTTCTCGTGGCTGCAGGGGTACATCCTCACGGGCGTCGTGCAGCACACGGTGCAGCGGCTGCGCAGCGACGTCGAGACCAAGCTCAACCGGCTGCCGCTCGGCTACTTCGACGGTCAGCCTCGCGGCGAGCTGCTGAGCCGGGTCACCAACGACATCGACAACATCCAGCAGTCGCTGCAGCAGACGCTGAGCCAGCTGCTGACGTCGCTGCTCACGGTGGTGGGCGTGCTCGTGATGATGGTGGTCGTCTCCCCGCTGCTGGCGGTGATCGCGCTCGTCGCGGTGCCGCTCTCGGTCGTCGTCACCCAGCAGATCGCCAAGCGGTCGCAGCCGCTGTTCGTCGACCAGTGGCGGCACACCGGTGAGCTCAACGCGCAGATCGAGGAGGCGTTCACCGGGCACGAGCTGGTGAAGGTCTTCGGCCGCTCACGCGAGGTCGAGGCGGCCTTCGACGCGAAGAACGACGAGCTGTTCAAGGCCAGCTTCGGTGCGCAGTTCGTGAGCGGCATCATCATGCCGACGATGATGTTCATCGGGAACCTCAGCTACGTCGCGGTGGCCGTGGTGGGGGGCCTTCGGGTGGCGTCCGGCGCGATCAGCCTGGGCGACGTCACGGCTTTCATCCAGTACTCGCGCCAGTTCACGCAGCCGCTCACGCAGGTGGCGTCGATGGCGAACCTGCTGCAGTCGGGCGTGGCGTCAGCCGAGCGCGTGTTCGACCTGCTCGACGCGCACGAGGAGGTGCCGGACGCCGCGGTGCCGGCGCGCGTGGTCGAGCCGCGCGGCCGGGTCGAGCTCGATCACGTGTCGTTCCGCTACAAGCCCGACACCCCGCTCATCGACGACCTGTCGCTCGTCGCGGAGCCGGGCCACACCGTGGCCATCGTCGGGCCGACGGGCGCGGGCAAGACGACGCTCGTCAACCTCGTGATGCGCTTCTACGACATCGACTCCGGGCGGATCACGCTCGACGGCGTCGACATCGCGCAGCTCACGCGCCACGACCTGCGCAGCCGCATCGGCATGGTGCTGCAGGACGCCTGGCTCTTCGGCGGCACGATCCGCGACAACATCGCCTACGGTAACCTCGGCGCCACGGAGGAGCAGGTGCTCGCGGCCGCTCGTGCGACCTACGTCGACCGCTTCGTTCGCGCGCTGCCGAACGGCTACGACACAGTCATCGACGAGGAGGGCAGCAACGTCAGCGCCGGTGAGAAGCAGCTCATCACCATCGCGCGCGCCTTCCTGGCCGACCCGTCGCTGCTGATCCTCGACGAGGCCACGAGCTCGGTCGACACGCGCACCGAAGTGCTGGTGCAGCAGGCGATGCACGCGCTGCGGGCTGACCGCACCAGCTTCGTCATCGCCCACCGGCTGTCGACCATCCGCGACGCCGACCTCATCCTCGTCATGGAGGCGGGGCGCATCGTCGAGCAGGGCAGCCACGCCGAGCTGCTCGAGCGGCGCGGCGCCTACCACCGGCTCTACTCGGCGCAGTTCCGCGGCGCGCACGTCGACACCGACGACCTCGTGAGGGAGGGCTGAGCTCCATGGCTGACGACGCGCTGGCGGACGACGCGCTGGCCGGCGTCACGGTGGTCTCGTTGGCGATCAACGTGCCCGGACCCGTTGCGGTGGCACGGTTGCAGGGTCTCGGCGCAGTCGTGACCAAGGTCGAGCCGCCGTCCGGTGACCCGCTGCGGCTGGCCAGTGAGGCGTGGTACGCCGCGATCACGCAGGGGCAGGACGTCCGGGTGATCGACCTGAAGTCAGCCGAGGGGCGCGCGGCACTCGATGACCTGCTGATCACCGCCGACGTCCTCGTGACGTCGTCGCGAGCTGCTGCGCTGCAACGGCTCGGGCTCGACTGGCCGTCGTTGCAGGCGCGGTACGAACGGCTCTGTCACCTCGAGATCGTCGGTGACGTCGAGTCGGCGGACGCCGGCCACGACCTCACCTACCAGGCGGCCAACGGCACGGTGCGTCCCCCGCAGCTGCCCACCGTGCTGGTGGCCGACCTCGCCGGCGCCGAGCGTGCAGTGGGGGAGGCCCTGGCCGCGCTGCTGCTGCGCGCGCGAACCGGGCGGGGTGTGCGCCGGGTGGTCGCTCTCTCTGACGTGGCGCGCGACATGGCGGTGGCGGCCCGGCACGGGCTCACGGCCGAGGGTGGCGCGCTCGGCGGCGCCCTGCCGGCATACGGCCTCTACGCGGCTCGCGAGGGCTGGATCGCCGTCGCGGCGCTGGAGCCGCACTTCTGGCGGCGGCTGTGCACCGAGCTCGGTGTCGATGGCACCCGGGAGGACCTCGAGGCCGCGTTCGCGCAGCGCACCGCGCCCGCCTGGGAGGCGTGGGCGCGCGAGCGCGATCTTCCCCTGGTGGCCGTCGCCACCCCCTGACCCCACCCCATCCTCACGCCGACGCCCCGTGCCCCTTGTACAAGGTGCACGGGGAGGGGCGCGAGATCAGGAGGTGGGCTTCGCCGTCCCTGATGGCGTCCCCGACCCGGACGGCGAGGCGCTGGGCGACGGCGTGGCCACCGGTCGGCAGGTGGGCGTGCCGGTCGGCGTGGGCGTGCTGGACGCCACCGGCTTCAGCCCCTGGTACTTCGCCCCGAGCACGAGGTCGACGACGGGCGTGCGCCGCGCATCCTTCACCAGCTTCGCACTCGAGAGCTGGGCGGCCACGAGCTTGGCGGCCGCGGTTCCCTTGGCGCCGTAGCGGATCTCGGCCACCCCAGGCACCTTCGCGTGCTTGGGGTCGTTCGCGACGGTGCCCACCTGGAACGTCCGCAGGTCGAGCGCAGTGGCCACCTTGGCGGCCAGGCCGTTGCGCGTTGTGCCGTTGTAGACGTTGACCTTCACCTTGTCGGGGGTCAGCGCCGCGGTCGTGGGCTTCGACGTCGGACACGGCGGCAGCGCACTGATGTTGACCTCCTCCGGCCCCCCGAGGGCGCCCGAGTAGAAGCCGTAGGCGACGGCGCCCGCCCCGATGAGCAGCACGACCGCGACGACCAGCGTGATCCACTGGCGGCGCCGGCGGCGCGTGCGCCAGGACGACGCCTCCTGGATGTACGCCATGCCGCCCCCTCGCTCAGCCCTCGATGACGAGCACCCGCGCGTGGAGCACGGGCCGTTGCTGCAGGGCGGCCCGCAGTGCGCGATGGAGACCGTCCTCGAGGTACAGCGTGCCCTGGTACTCGACGACGTGGGCGAACAGGTCCCCGTAGAACGTCGAGTCCTCCGACAGCAGGGCGTCGAGATCCAGCGTGCGCTTGGTGGTGACCAGCTCGTCGAGGCGCACCTGGCGCGGCGGCACGTCCGACCAGTCGCGGGGCGTGGTGAGCCCGTGGTCCGGGTACGGTCGCGAGTCCCCGACGGCCTTGAAGATCACCCCCCGATCCTACGGGGACTTGCCCGCTACGCTCGGGCGACGACCCCGGCGACCGGTGAAGATGGTGTGCCGACCCGCCCCCGATGCAGTGAGCGCCAGGAGGATCCATGGCCGAGACGGCGGACGACCAGCTCGAGCAGATCCGTGCCGGCTACGGCGTGTCGGGCCCCGCGCTCGACCTCGGTGCCGCCGTCAGCGACGGTACGGCGCACGCCGACGCACCCGTGCGGATCCCGCTGTCGTCGCTCAACCGGCACGGCCTGGTGGCCGGCGCGACGGGTACCGGCAAGACCAAGACGCTGCAGGTCATGGCCGAGCAGCTTGCGGCGCAGGGTGTGCCCGTGTTCCTCGCCGACATCAAGGGCGATCTGTCGGGTATCGCGAGCCCCGGCGTCGGGAACGACAAGATCACCGCGCGGGCCACGGAGGTCGGCCAGGACTGGACGCCGACCGCTTTTCCCACGGAGTTCCTGGCGCTGGGCGGTCAGGGTTCCGGCGTGCCGGTGCGCGCCACGATCACGAGCTTCGGGCCGACGCTGCTCGCGAAGGTGCTGGGGCTCAACGAGGTGCAGGAGTCCAGCCTCGGGCTGGTCTTCCACTACGCCGACAAGAACGGCCTGTCGCTGCTCGACCTCGCCGACCTGCGGGCCGTCGTCCAGCACCTGACCTCCGACGAGGGCAAGGCCGAGCTGAAGGAGCTCGGCGGGCTCTCGGCAGCCACGGCCGGGGTGATCCTGCGCGAGCTGATCACCTTCGCGGACGCCGGCGCCGACGTCTTCTTCGGCGAGCCCGAGTTCGACACCGCCGACCTGCTGTGCACGACGAGCGACGGCAAGGGCATGGTCACGTGCCTGGAGCTCCCGGGTGTGCAGGACAAGCCGCAGCTCTTCTCGACCTTCCTGATGTGGCTGCTCGCCGATCTGTTCCACGACCTGCCCGAGGTGGGCGACCTCGACAAGCCCAAGCTGGTCTTCTTCTTCGACGAGGCGCACCTGCTGTTCTCCGGCGCCAGCAAGGACTTCGTCGCCGCCATCGAGCAGACGGTGCGGCTGATCCGCAGCAAGGGCGTGGGCGTCTTCTTCGTCACGCAGACCCCGAAGGACGTGCCGTCCGGCGTCCTGGCGCAGCTCGGCAACCGGGTGCAGCACGCGCTGCGGGCCTACACCCCCGACGACGCCAAGGCGCTCAAGGCGACGGTGTCGACGTTCCCGAAGTCGGGCTACGACCTCGAGGAGCTGCTCACCCAGCTCGGCACCGGCGAGGCCGTGGTGACGGTGCTCTCCGAGCGCGGTGCGCCGACGCCCGTCGCCTGGACCCGGCTGCGCGCGCCGATGTCGCTCATGGCGCCGTCGGACGCCGGGCTGGTCTCCGCGGCGGTGGCGGCGAGCCCGTTGTCGGCGAGGTACGGCCAGGCGGTCGACCGCGAGTCGGCGTACGAGCTGCTCAACGCGCGGCTGGCCAAGGCGCCGGCTCCGCAGGCCGCAGCACCGGCGCCGACGTCCGCGCCGGCCGAGCCGCCGCGCGAGGCCCGCCGCGAGCGCGAGGAGCCGTCGGTGGTGGAGAAGGTCGTCACGTCGTCCGCGTTCAAGTCGGCGCTGCGCTCGGCCGGCACCGTGCTCGGGCGCGAGATCACGCGCAGCATCTTCGGCACCGCGCGCCGCCGCCGCTAACCCCCGCCACCTCTCCCCGTTTTTTGGCGCGGTGGCACCCCGCTCCAGCCCTATTGGAGTGGGGTGCCCCCGTTCCAACGGGGGACTGCAGTGATCTTCCCCAGTGGATGTCGCGACGTCGGCTGCCCGCGCCGGTGTGGGGGGCGTCGGCTGGGGAGGATCGCTGCAATCCCGAACTGCAACGGGGTGCCCCAGCTCCAATAGGGCTGGAGCGGGGTGCCACCGCGCCAAACTTGGGTGGGCGCGTGCGAAGGGCCCGGACGACGTCCGGGCCCTTCGCAGCTGGCGGAGGATAGGGGATTTGAACCCCTGAGGGTGATTAACCCAACACGATTTCCAATCGTGCGCACTAGGCCACTATGCGAATCCTCCGTCGGCGAGGATACCGGAGCCGC
Source organism: Angustibacter sp. (assembly GCA_051960055.1). Classification (GTDB taxonomy): domain Bacteria; phylum Actinomycetota; class Actinomycetes; order Actinomycetales; family Angustibacteraceae; genus Angustibacter. The sequence goes on from JBQCES010000236.1 coordinate 8,682, forward strand.
GTGCCCGCCTCGACCACGGCCGCCGCCGCGGTCGGACGCACCGCGCCGGCCTTGTAGAGTGGTCGTCGACCCCTCGTGCGGCGTCATCTCGCTGAACCCCCCCAGGGCCGGAAGGCAGCAAGGGCAGGCGGGCTCTGGCGGGTGCGCGAGGGGTCGCTGACGTTCCAGCCCTGCCCGCTGTCGGAAGGGCGGGTTAGGGTCATCGCGTGTCGACCGCCCTGTACCGCCGCTACCGGCCCGAGACCTTCGCTGACGTCATCGGGCAGGAGCACGTCACCGAGCCCTTGAGCCAGGCGCTGCGCACGGGGCGGGTCAGCCACGCCTACCTCTTCAGCGGCCCCCGCGGCTGCGGCAAGACGACGTCGGCCCGCATCCTCGCGCGCTGCCTGAACTGCGAGCAGGGCCCCACCGACACTCCCTGCGGCGTGTGCACCTCGTGCGTGGGGCTGGCGCGCGGCGGCCCCGGCACGGTCGACGTCATCGAGATCGACGCCGCGAGCCACGGCGGTGTGGACGACGCCCGTGACCTGCGCGAGAAGGCGTCGTTCGGCCCGGCGGTGAGTCGCTACAAGATCTACATCATCGACGAGGCGCACATGGTGACCTCGGCGGGCTTCAACGCGCTGCTCAAGGTGGTCGAGGAGCCCCCGCCGCACGTGAAGTTCGTCTTCGCGACCACCGAGCCCGAGAAGGTCATCGGCACGATCCGCTCGCGCACTCACCACTACCCGTTCCGCCTCGTGCCGCCGGTGCGGCTGCAGGACTACCTCGGCGAGCTGTGCGAGCGCGAGGGGGTGCAGGTGGCCAAGGGCGTGCTGCCGCTGGTGGTGCGCGCCGGTGGCGGCTCGGTGCGTGACTCGCTGTCGGTGCTCGACCAGCTCATCGCCGGTTCCTCCGACGACGGCATCACCTACGAGCGGGCGGTGTCGCTGCTCGGCTACACCGACTCCGCGCTGCTCGACGCCGTGGTCGACGCCTTCGCGGCGGGGGACGGCGCCACCGTCTTCCGTGTGGTCGACCGCGTCATCGAGTCCGGCCACGAGCCGCGGCGGTTCGTCGAGGACCTGCTCGAGCGGTTGCGCGACCTCGTGGTCATCAGCGCGGTGCCCGAGGGCGCGGGGGCGATCCTGCGCGGCATTCCCGAGGACCAGCTCGACCGCATGCGCGACCAGGCCGCGCGGTACGGCGCCGCCGAGCTCTCGCGCGCCGCCGACGTCGTCAACACCGGGCTCACCGAGCTCACGGGCGCCACGGCGCCGCGGCTGCAGCTCGAGCTGCTGTGCGCGCGCGTCCTGCTGCCGGCCGCCGACGGCGCGGCCGGCTACGGCGCGCGGCTCGACCGGATCGAGCGGCGGCTGTCCGTGACGCCGCCGGCGCCCGCCCAGACCCCCGCGGCACCGGATCGTGGTGCACCAGCATCACCGGTGATGCCCACCCACCACGCTCCGCCGGTGGAGCGCGCGCCCGAGCCGAGGCGGGAGCCCGAGCCGACGCCCGAGCCGACGCCTGAGCCCACCCCGGAGCCCACGCCGGAGCCCACGCCGGAGGCCGCCCCTGAGCCCACGCCCGCTGCGCCCGCGGCTCAGCCCGTGTCTGCGCCGGCCGCGGCTGCAGCACCCGGCGCCCTCGACGTCGAGGCGATCCGACACGCCTGGCCGGACGTCGCCACACGCTTGTTCAGCATGAAGACGGTCACCTTCATGATGGTCAAGGACGCGCAGGTGCTGGCGTTCGACGGCCGCCGCGTCACGCTGGGCATCGCGTCCGAGGGTGCCGCCGCGAACTTCCGAGGCGGCGCGCACGGCGAGTTCGTGCGGCAGGCGCTCATCGACGTCCTCGCGCTCGACGCGCAGGTCGAGGCGGTGCACGGCGACACGATGCCGACCCGGCCGGGGGCCCCTGCGGCCGCACCGAGCGCGCCGCCGCCGTCCCGGCCGCCTGCCGACGACTCCGGCGAACCCGCGGGGTGGGGCCGCCCGGCGACCCCGCCCAGCCGCCCCGACGCGCCGCCGACCGAAACGTCGCGCCCGACGCCTCCCGAGGCCCGCGAGCCGGCACCGCCGCAGGGCGGCGACCGCCGTCCACCGGCCGAGCAGCCTCCCGCCGGACGCGTGGCTGCGGGCCCCCCGCCGGCCACCAAGGATCGGGGTCCCGCACCCACCGGCCGCCCGACGTCCCCGCCACCGGCGAGCCCGCCGTCCCAGCCGCGCGTCGCCCCCCGCGACGACGTCCCGAGCCCGGACGACGCCGACGCCGACGACAGTGACCTCGTCGGTCGGCCCGTCGTCGAGCGACTGCTCGGCGGCGTGGTCATCGACGAGAACGACGGCTGACCGGCGAAGAGGCGGTCGTGATCATCGGTGAGACACGGCCGGAGGCTCCCCTTCACTCCTGGTCCGACATGTCGGGTGACCCCGTGGACCGTGAGTTCCGCTCGCTCGCACCGCGCGTCGTGCGCCGCCGCGGCCACCGCTGTCGGTGCGAGGACGTAGGCTGCCCGTGTGTACGAAGGCGTGGTGCAGGACCTCATCGACGAGCTCGGGCGGCTGCCCGGGGTCGGGCCCAAGAGCGCCCAGCGCATCGCCTTCCACCTGCTCGCGGCCGAGCCGGCTGACGTCCGCCGCCTGGTGCAGGCGCTGACGGAGGTCAAGGAGAAGGTCCGGTTCTGCGCCACCTGCGGCAACGTCTCGCAGGACGAGCAGTGCCGCATCTGCCGCGACCCCCGACGCGACCCGACGGTGCTGTGCGTCGTCGAGGAGTCCAAGGACGTCGTGGCGATCGAGAAGACGCGCGAGTTCCGCGGCCGCTACCACGTGCTGGGTGGTGCGATCAGCCCGATCGACGGCGTCGGCCCCGACGACCTGCGCACGCGCGAGCTCATGGCCCGGCTCGCCGACGGCGTGGTCACCGAGGTCATCATCGCCACCGACCCGAATCTCGAGGGCGAGGCGACGGCCACCTACCTGGCCCGCCTGCTGCGGCCGATGGGTCTGCGCATCACCCGCATCGCCTCCGGCCTTCCGGTCGGCGGCGACCTCGAGTACGCCGACGAGATCACGCTGGGACGAGCCTTCGAGGGACGGAGACTGCTGGATGTCTGAGCCACCCCGCACCGACGGCGACCTCACGGTCGACCTGCGTGACGACGAGAACGCGCCGGCGGAGTCCGAGCGCCGCGAGCTCGTGCGCCTGGCCGCCGACACCGCGATCGACGTCCGCGCGTACCTCGAGGCGACCACCACCGTGGCCAGCGGCACGAGCCCGGACGTCGCCCTGCCCATCGTTCTGCTCGCCGTGAGCCAGGTGCTCGTGGCCGGCGCGCGCCTGGGGGCGATCGGGGACGTCGTCCCCACCGAGCGCTTCGAGCCCGACCCGGGCCCCGACACCGACGTCGACCCGCTGCACGGCGCGCTCGGCAACGTCCTCGAGGGGCTCGACGACTACGCCGACGTCATCGACCCCATCGTGTCGGGAGAGGTCGTGCCCGGCTCGCTGTCGGGTGACCTCGCCACGGTGGCCGCCGACCTCTCGCACGGCCTGCGCCACTTCGAGAACGGTCGCGTCGACGAGGCGCTGTGGTGGTGGCAGTTCTCCTACCTGTCGAGCTGGGGCGCCCGCGCCGCGGCCGCCCTGCGCGTCGTCCAGTCGATCCTGGCCCACCTGCGGCTGGACGCCGACGAGGACGTCGTCGCGGACGCGGAGTTCGACGCGCTGCACCCGCGCGCCTGACGTCTCGCGATCCGAGCGACTCCGCTCACCTTCCGGACGCTCGGTAGACTCGGGGAGGCAGCGCAGCCGGCGTCGCACCGTGCTGGCGCCGTCGCACCCGGAGGAGGGTCACCGTGGGCTTGGTCGTGCAGAAGTACGGGGGTTCCTCCGTCGCGGACGCCGAGAGCATCAAGCGGGTGGCCCGGCGCATCGTCGACACGACGAAGGGCGGCAACCAGGTCGTCGTGGTCGTCTCCGCCATGGGTGACACCACCGACGACCTGCGCGACCTCGCCCAGCAGGTCTCGCCCCTGCCGCCGGCGCGCGAGCTCGACATGCTGCTCACGGCGGGCGAGCGCATCTCGATGGCCCTGCTCGCGATGGCGATCCACGACCTCGGCCACACCGCGCGCTCCTACACCGGCAGCCAGGCCGGAGTGATCACCGACTCGGTGCACGGCAAGGCTCGCATCATCGACATCACGCCCGGCCGAATCCGCCAGGCGCTCGACGACGGCGCCATCGCGATCGTCGCCGGCTTCCAGGGCGTCAGCCAGGACACCAAGGAGATCACCACGCTCGGCCGTGGCGCCTCCGACACCACGGCTGTCGCCCTCGCCGCAGCTCTCGGCGCCGAGGACTGCGAGATCTACACCGACGTCGACGGCGTCTTCACCGCCGACCCGCGCATCGTGCCCTCGGCCCGCCGCATCGCCCGCATCACCAGTGAGGAGATGCTCGAGATGGCCGCCTGCGGCGCGAAGGTGCTGCACCTGCGGTGCGTGGAGTACGCCCGGCGCGAGGCGATGCCGGTGCACGTGCGTTCGTCGTTCAGCCAGCGGGAAGGAACCTGGGTCGTCCAGGAC
>JBQCES010000237.1:0-7220 GCA_051960055.1 Angustibacter sp.
TGGCGCGGCGTCAGCGAGTCGGCCAGCGTGATACCGAGGTCGCCGATCTGCTCGTGCAGGTCGGCCCACGCCGCCTCGGCGCGTGCCGCGTCGGTGAGCGCAGCCCGGCGACGGCGTCGGCGGCCGATCAGCGCGGTCACCGGGGTGAGGGTGATCGCCGCGAGCAGCAGCAGCACCACGGCCGCGACGCGCCACCACCGTGACCACGGCTGGTCGGCCGGCGCGAGCGGCGCGACCGGCTCGGCCACCGCACCGGTGTTCGCTCGCCGCTCGGCGTCCTGGAGCGACCGGATGCGCGAGTCGGGGCCGCCGGTCGCGCTGGCGCCCGGGCCTCCCGCCGTCGCAGTCGTGTTGCCGACCTGCGGACCGCTGTTCGAGGCGTTCAGCTGCGCCCACTGCGGGGGAGCGCCCGTGCGGGCGGCCGGCGTCGGCTCGAACCGCACCCATCCGACGTTCTGGAAGTACAGCTCCGGCCAGGCGTGGGCGTCGGTGAGCTTCACCGACCACCAGTCGTCCTGCACCGGCGTGCCGGGCAGGAACCCGACCGCGATGCGCGCCGGGATGCCGAGGGTGCGCGCCATCACCGCCATGGCCGAGGAGAACTGCACGCAGAAGCCCTTGCGGTCGGCCAGGAAGTCGGCCACCGCGTCGCCGCCGGAGTCGGCCGGTGCGTCGGTGGAGTAGGTGAACTTGCCGTCCGACCGGAACCACTGCTGCAGGGCCATCGCCTGGTCGTACTGGTTCGTGGTGCCGCGCGTCACCGCGCGTGCGGTGCGGGCCACGACGTCCGGCAGGTCGCGCGGCAAGGTCGTGTAGCGCTGCAGGCTGCCGTCCCGCGCGGCAGGTGCGTTGCGCAGCTGCTCGGCCGTCGGCCGCACGGCGAGGTACGTGACGTCGTAGGAGCGCCCGCGCACGCTCTCGCCGTCCCCGATGACGTTGAGCGTCGCGGCGTCGTACAGCCACGCGCCCTTGATGTCGACCTGGCGGGTCGGGTAGGGCAGCGGCAGGAAGTCCTGGTTGAGCGCCTTGCTGACCTCGATCCGCATCGAGTACTGGCTCTGCGAGACGTCGGGCGACAGGCCGGGCGGTGCGGGCAGGCCGCGGCTGGCCCGGTTGCGGCGCGAGACGTCGCGCGTCCCTGGCTTCCAGGTGTCGCCGTCGAACGCGTCGGCCGTGACGATGCGCAGCGGCTGCACGTCGGCCTGGCTGGTGTTGTAGCGCAGGATCTCGATGTCCTGGCGCGGCGTGAGGTTGTCGCGCAGGGTGAGCACCGGGTTGATCACGGTCAGGCCACCGATGCCGCTGCCGCCTGCCCCCGCGCCACCTCGCGTGAGCAGACCCTCCGGCAGCCCGGGCACGAGCGCGGGCAGGACGACGGCGAGCACGATCGCCGCCGCACCGAGCCGTCGTCCGGTGGAGGCCATGGCCGCGGTGTCGGTGGTGAGCGTCTGGCGGCTGGCGCTGGCCGAGCTGTCCCAGCGCGGCAGCAGCCGGCCCCAGCGCAGCACCCGCCCGCTGGCGTCGTGCGCGAGCAGCAGCAGCCACCCAGCCGCGGCGGCGACGAAGTACCGCCACTGCAGGCCGTCGGGCACGACCGCCGCGGGGACGGCGTACAGCGCGAGCAGCGGCAGGCCGGCCGCTGCGGGGGAGCGCCACCCGACCACCGCGGCGTCGACGGCGACGGCGACGAGCAGCACGCCGATCGCGAGGATCAGTGAGATCCCCTCGGACGTCGGCACCGGCGCGGAGTAGCGGTTGACCGTGTCGAAGCCGTCGACGACCACCTGGCCGAGCCGCTCGAGCGCGGCGGGGCCGGGAAGCACCCCCCACACGGCGGCGTCGCCGGCGAAGGTCGCCGTGAGCGCCACGAGCCCGACCAGCAGCTGGGCGAGCGCCACCAGGACGCGCGGCAGCCGCAGGGCGCGAGCGCCCAGCCCGGTGAGCAGCACGATCAGCACCGCCAGCACGGCCGGCGTCTGCCAGTCCTTGCCGTCGACCGTGGGTGCGAGCGACCACATCGTCAGCACCGTGGCGAGCGCCGCCAGGGGCGCGGCCAGCCGGTCGCGCGTCACCGGGCACCCCCGGCGAGCAGACGGCCCGAGCCGACGCGCCGCCAGGTGGCAGCCAGGCCCTCGCCCTCGTGCGCCTCGATGACGTCCCAGCCGGCCGCACGCAGCTGCTCGGCCTGGGCCTGGACCCCCTCGTGCACCCGCTCGCGGACCGCGGGGTCGTTGATCGCCGACGTCGTGTCGGCCAGCAGCGCGATGCAGGTGGTACCGAGCTGGTGCAGCCCGGCGAGGATCGCCGTGTCGTCGGGGGTGAGCTCGCCGACCACCGCGATCACCAGGCCGCCGGTGGCCGACCGGTTCGCCGCGTGCACCGCGCGCTGCAGCTCGACGGCTCCGCCGAGCGCGGCCGACGCGAGCGCGTCGAGCACCAGCGACGACGACGCCTCGGCCAGCCCGGTGAACGACTGGCCCTCCGCGTGCGCCCACGCCACGTGCGCGTCCGCACCGGGCGAGCCGTCGCAGAGCCGGATCGCGTAGCCCCGGCCGGCCAGGTGCACCGCCAGCGACGCGACGGCCGACACCGCCCACTCGAAGCTCGACGCCTGCCCGTCACCGCGGTGGGCGGCCCGGCGCCGGTCGAGCACGAGCGTCGCCCGGCTCTGCCAGGGCTGCTCCTCGCGGCGCACCATGAGCTCGCCGCGCCGGGCCGTCGAGCGCCAGTGCACCCGGCGCAGGTCGTCGCCCTGGCGGTACTCGCGGGTCGTGACGTCGTCCTCGCCCGAGGCGGCGACGGCGCGCGGCCGGGTGTCGCCGGACCCCGACCAGTCGCCGCCGAGGGCCACGGGCGGGAGCGCCACCACGGGCGGGATCACGATGAGGTCGTCGCGCGCCGAGAACGAGCGGCGGTGCTCACCCATGCCGAACGGGTCGGTGAGCGTGAGGCTGAGGGGCCCGACGGCGAAGCGCCCCCGGACGTCGGAGCGCACGGGGTAGCTGATCGCGCGCCGCTCGCCCGCCTCGAGCCCGGGCAGCACGAACCGCGGCCGCGAGCCGAGCGTGTAGGGCACCTGCTCCTCGGCCAGCACCATCCCGCAGCGGGTCGACGACACGTTGGCGATCTCGAGCACCACCTGGGCGGGCTTGCCGACCTCGACCCGCACCGGCGTCACCGTGCGCGAGCAGGCCAGGCGGTACCGGGCGCGGCTCAGCACCAGCGCCGAGAGCACGGGCACGAGGGCGAGCAGCACGCCCACCCGCAGCAGGTCGCGCTGGCCCAGCGCGATAGCGCACACGATCGCCGTGGCACCGGCCGACAGCACCGCTCGACCTCGCGTGGTGAGCCGGGAGAAGGGGCTCAGCAGCCGCTGCCCGAGCCGGCGCCGCACGCCGCGCAGAGTCACCGCTGACCTAGCCGTTCGCACCCGCGGGCACCGGGAGGCGCTGCAGCAGCCCGGTGACGACGTCCTGGGCGCTGCGTCGTGACAGCAGCGCGTCCGGCGTGAGCAGCAAGCGGTGCGCCAGCACCTGCACCGCGAGCTGCTGGACGTCGTCCGGCAGGACGTGGTCGCGACCGGCCAGCGCGGCGTGGGCGCGCGCGGCGCGCAGCAGGTGCAGGGTCGCCCGGGGCGAGGCGCCGAGGCGCAGGTCGGGGCTGGTGCGGGTGGCGTCGGCGATGTCGACGACGTACTGGCGCACCGCGTCGCTGACCCACACGCTGCGCGTGGCGACGACCAGCTCGCGGACGTCCGCGGCGGTCGCCACCGGCGTCACGTCGTCCAGGGGGGACGACGACCCGTGGCTGTTCAGCATCGCCAGCTCGGCCGCGGCGCTGGGGTAGCCCATCGACACGCGCGCCATGAACCGGTCGCGCTGGGCCTCCGGCAGCGGGTAGGTGCCCTCCATCTCGATGGGGTTCTGCGTCGCGATGACGATGAACGGCGACTCGAGGTGGTAGGTGACGCCGTCGACCGTGACGTGCCGCTCCTCCATGCACTCCAGCAGGGCCGACTGGGTCTTGGGCGACGCCCGGTTGATCTCGTCACCGAGCACGACGTTGGCGAAGATGGCGCCGGGCTTGAACTCGAAGTCGCGCTGCTCCTGGTTGTAGATGCTGACGCCGGTGACGTCGCTCGGCAGCAGGTCCGGCGTGAACTGGATCCGCCGGACGCTGCAGTCGATGGCCCTCGCCATCGCCTTGGCCAGCATGGTCTTGCCGACACCGGGCACGTCCTCGATGAGCAGGTGGCCCTCGGCCAGCAGCACCGTGAGGGCCGTCCGGACGACGTCCGGCTTGCCCTCGATCACCGACTCGACGGCGGTGACGATGGCGGCCGCCTTGTCACGCAGCCCGTCGAGGTCCGGCCGGCTGCCGGTGGACTGGGTCGTCTGCGCTGCGCTCGTCGCGCTCACTGGGCCTCCTGGGTCGGGGAACCGCACGGTGTGAAGGTGATCGGCCCCGCGGCGAACGGTGACCCCGTCGCGGTGAGCGTCGCCACCCCGACGTCCAGCAGTCTGTCACTGCGCGCGCCGCCGGGGGAGGCTTCCTCCACCGTCCCGTGTCCGCTCCGTAGCCGTTTCGTGTCCGACCCCCGACCGGGCGTCTGAGCACGGCAACGTCGACGCGGGTCTCGGCGTTCCCGCGGCGGCCCGCCGCGCCGTCCCCCACTTCGCTCCACCCTGACCCTGCATCGGGTGTCGGCGGCGCCAGGCCGTGCTCACCCGGACCTCGGCAGCACGGGGGAGGGGAGCTCCGCACCGGCCAGGGTCGCGAAGACCCTCCACCGGTGGATGTGCCCCATTCGCCCGGTCTGACCTGCGACTTTGCGGCGCGACGCGCCGTCACGCAGCGTCGATTCACCTTGACCGTGGAGTGAAGTGGAGTAGAGTGGAGCAGGTCGGAGGCGCAGGGGGCCGATCCGGCGGGTCGGGCAGAGCAGATGGGTCGAGCAGGCGGTGCGCACCGGCGCATCCGGCGAAGGGGAGGTGCCAGGTGTTCCTGGGCACTCACTCGCCGCGTCTGGACGACAAGGGCCGGCTGATCCTTCCCGCCAAGTTCCGCGAGAAGCTCGCGGGCGGACTCGTGGTCACCCGTGGCCAGGAGCGCTGCCTCTACGTCTTCGCGATGGACGAGTTCGTGCGCATCGCCGACCAGATGCGCTCGGCCCCGATGACCAGCAAGGCGGCCCGCGACTACCTGCGCGTCTTCCTCTCCGGCGCCAGCGACGAGATCCCCGACAAGCAGGGCCGCGTGACGCTCCCCACGACGCTGCGCGAGTACGCCGGACTCGACCGCGACCTCGCCGTGATCGGCGCGGGGTCGCGCATCGAGATCTGGGACGCCGGCGCCTGGGCCCGCTACCTGGCGGAGTCCGAGCAGGCCTTCTCCGAGCAGGCCGAGGAGGTGGTGCCCGGCCTGATGTGAACCGCCGCCGTCCGCTCGTCGTGGTCTCCACCCGCTCCCGAGGTCCTGGCGCACCTTCCCCGGTGCCAGGCCGCTCGGAGCGGTTGGGGACCAGGCCGAGCGGCCGCACTCCTCAGCTCCACCCGCACCCCTCAGCTCCGCCCGCATCCCCCGCGACGCCTCGAAAGGACCGGCCATGCAGCGCACCGGCGACGCCGCCTCACGGCACGAGCCGGTCATGCTCGCCCGGATCGTCGAGCTGCTCGCGCCGGCCCTGGCCGAGCCCGGCTCCGTGCTGGTCGACGGCACGCTCGGGATGGGCGGTCACGCCGAGGCGCTGCTGCGCGCCTGCCCGGACGCCGAGCTGGTCGGCATCGACCGCGACCGCGAGGCCCTCGCCCTGGCCGGGGGGCGGCTGAGCCCGTTCGGTGACCGCGTGCACCTGGTGCACGCCGTGTACGACGAGCTCGCCGACGTCCTCGCCGACTTGCGGCTGGGCGCGGTGCAGGCCGTGCTGCTCGACCTGGGGGTCTCGTCGCTGCAGCTCGACGAGGACGACCGCGGCTTCGCCTACCGCGTCGACGCGCCGCTCGACATGCGCATGGACGCCGACGAGCCCCTCACGGCGGCCGAGGTGCTCAACACCTACGAGCTCGACGACCTCACGCGCATCCTGCGTGACTACGGCGAGGAGCGGTACGCGCGGCGGATCGCCGCCGCCGTGGCGCGCGAGCGCGCGCGCACGCCGTTCACGACGTCGGCCCGGCTCGTCGAGCTGGTGCGGGCCAACGTGCCGGCCGCCACGCGCCGCGAGGGCGGCAACCCGGCCAAGCGCACGTTCCAGGCCCTGCGCATCGAGGTCAACGGGGAGCTCGAGGCCCTCGACCGGGCCCTGCCCGCAGCCGTCGAGGCGCTCGCGGTCGGCGGGCGCCTGGCGGTGCTGGCCTACCACTCGCTGGAGGACCGCCGGGTCAAGCAGGTGCTGGCCGCGGGGGCCCGCAGCAGCGCACCCGCCGGCCTGCCGGTCGAGCTGCCGGAGCACGCGCCGTACCTGCAGCTGCTGACGCGCGGCGCCGAGGTGCCCAGCGCGCAGGAGATCGAGCAGAACTCCCGGGCCGCCTCGGCCCGGCTGAGAGCAGCAACGCGCATCCGCGCGGGTGGGGGGAGAGCAGCATGAGCCAGACCTTGGCTGCCGCGACCGGACGGCGAGCGTCCGCGGCGACCGCGCGCACGACACCCGGGACGGCGGGGGCCCGCCCGGCTCGACCGCCCCGGCCCACGCTGCGGGTCGTGCGCCCGCCCGCGGTCGAACGAGGCCGCACGGTGTTCGCCGTGGCGTGCCTGCTGCTGCTGGTGGGGGGACTGCTGTCGCTGCTGCTCATCAACACGGCACTGGCTCAGGGCTCGTTCACCCTGCACGACCTGCAGGCGCAGTCCGACGAGCTGGGCGACCGCGAGCAGGCGCTGCGCCAGGACATCGACGTCCAGGCCGCCCCCGAGCGCCTAGCCGCTCGGGCCCGCGCGCTCGGCATGGTGCCCTCGCAGTCGCCGGCCTTCCTGCGCCTGTCCGACGGCAAGCTGCTCGGCGTGGCGGCCCCTGCCGAACGGCCGAAGCAACCTACCGTTGCTGCACAGGGGAAGACGCCGGCCAAGGCGTCCACGAAGGCCACGAAGGTCACGAAGGCCATGCAGTCCACGCCGTCCACGAAGGCAACGACGAAGCCGACCACGACGAAGAGCAGGTGATGGGGCAGGGCAGGACGACGCCGCGCGGGTCCGCGAACCGCCCGGCGTCGAACCGTCGCTCCGCC
>JBQCES010000238.1:0-4838 GCA_051960055.1 Angustibacter sp.
GAGGCGGCGCGCGTGCGCGCCGCGCCAGTAGACCTGCCCGCACGCCGGGCACCGCGCGAACGTGGTGTACGTGCGCCTCGTCCCCGGCTCGAGCAGGTGCTCGACCTGCGCGCGGTCGGCCGGCTCCAGCGCCGCGTTGCACGCGGGGCAGCGGGTCCACGGCGCGAGGTCGGGAGCGAAGCGGTCGAGCACGTCGTCGAGCTGGGCCGCGCTCCCGGCGCCGCGCACGTACGCCCCCTGGGGTACATCACGGCGGCGCAGCAGGCCGCGGTCCTGCGTCAGGAGCAGCCGCTGCTCGTCGCGCGCCCGGGTCAGCAGCTCGTCGTCGGAAGCCAGGCGCTCGTACGCGACGTCGAGCCCCAGCACCCGCATCAGCCGCGCCAGGCTGCCGAGGTGGACGTCGAGCAGGAACCGCGGTGCTGCCCCCAGCGACTGCGGGCGCGTCACCGGCAGCACGGTGAGCCGCCCTGGGCACGCGCGGTCCGTGGCAGCGGCGGGAGCGCCGTCCAGCAGCAGCGCGCCGGCCTCGGTCAGCGGGACGCCGAGGCTCTGCACCACGTGCCCGAGCGTGGACGTCGGGTCGGCCGGCACCCGCAGGTCGCCCGCGTCCGCGAGGCGGCGGTGCCGCGCGGTGAGCAGGTCGCGCAGCGCGTCGTCCACCGTCACCACCAGCGCCGTCATGACCACCCGCCTCCTCGGCTCACGGGATCATGGTGCGCGCGACGACCGGGAACGGCGAAGGGCCGGTGCCACGGCACCGGCCCGTCGGCTCACCCCGAGGGTTGCGCGTCGCTCAGAGCGGCTCGCGGTCGTCGTACACCCGGCGCTCCTCGACGACGTCCGCGTCGCGCGTCGCCACCCGGCGGCGGCGAGGCGCGAAGACGAGCGCGGTCATGAGGAGCCCGATGATGCCGACGACCACGAGGATCCAGCCGATGACGTTGATGTCGAGGCCGGAGATGTCGAAGTGGACGGCGAGGGCCAGGATCAGGCCGACTGCGATCAGGAAGATGCTCGCGCCGATGCCCATGGTGTGAACCTCCAGGGGTCGAGCGGGCCGCTCTGGCCCGCTGTCGCCCCTAGTTACCCACGACTGCCGGGCCCTCGCACGTCGAGATCACCCGATCGAGGGACGCCCTGCGAGACTCCCGGCATGGCCGTCCACCACCCCGCCACCATCGTCCCCACCAAGCCGGAGCTGCTGCAGGCGTGGGTGCCGCAGCAGCCGTGGGTCGGTGCAGCGGACGCCTCGACAGCGACCCGGCTCGGCTCCTACCGGTTCGACGACCCGGACGGCGAGGTGGGCATGGAGACGCACCTTCTCGGCGCTGCCCCGGACACGCCACCGCCCCGGACACGCCACCGGCCGGGCTCACGCTCGTCGGAACGTGGCCCGGCCGGCAGGCACCACAGCTGCTGACGACCCTCGAGCGGGAGTGACCGCTCAGGCCGCTTCGGTCAGAACGCCTCTTCGGGGACGTCCATGAGCGCGTTGTCGGTGGCCTCGGCGATCGCCCGCTCGGCGGTGATCTTCGGCAGCACCGTGCGCGCGAAGAACGACGCCGCCGCGATCTTGCCGGTGTAGAACGAGCGGTCGGAGGCCGACACCTCGCCCTTCAGCGCGCGCTCGGCCACCTCGGCCTGGCGCAGCAGCAGCCAGCCCACGACGAGGTCACCGGCGGCGAGCAGCAGGCGCGTGGTGTTCTGGCCCACCTTGTAGATGTTGGCGATGTCGCCGCCCTGGCGCGGGTCGGACGACATGAGCGCACCCACCATCGCGCCGACGATGCCCTGGACGTCCTCGAGCGCCTTGCCGAGCAGCTCGCGCTCGGCGGCGAGGTCGCCGTCGCCACCCTTGACGAACTCCTGGATCTGCATCGCGAGGTGGCCGAGAGCCTGGCCCTTGTCGCGCACGATCTTGCGGAAGAAGAAGTCCATGCCCTGGATCGCCGTGGTGCCCTCGTACAGGGTGTCGATCTTGGCGTCGCGCACGTACTGCTCGACCGGGTAGTCCTGCAGGAAGCCCGACCCGCCGAAAGTCTGCAGCGACTCGGTGCCGAGCAGCACCCACGCCCGCTCGGACCCGCAGCCCTTGACGATCGGCAGCAGCAGGTCGTTGACCCGGGCGGCCATGTTGGCGGCCGAGCCCTCCTCGAAGTCCTCGTTGCCGGCGGCGAGGCCGGCCACGTCGACGGCGTCCTGCTGGCTCGCGGTGAAGAGCATCACCGCGCGCAGACCCTCGGCGTACGCCTTCTGCAGCATGAGCGAGCGTCGGACGTCGGGGTGGTGCGTGATCGTGACGCGCGGCGCGGCCTTGTCGGTCATCTGCGTGAGGTCGGCGCCCTGCACGCGCTCCTTGGCGTAGTCGAGCGCGTTGAGGTAGCCGGTCGACAGGGTCGCGATCGCCTTGGTGCCCACCATCATGCGGGCGAACTCGATGATCTTGAACATCTGCGCGATGCCGTCGTGCACGTCGCCCAGCAGCGTGCCGACGGCGGGGATGCCGTCGACCTCGCCGAAGCGCACCTCGCACGTGGTCGAGACCTTGAGGCCCATCTTGTGCTCGACGTTGGTGACGAAGGCGCCGTTGCGCTCGCCCATCTCACCGGTCTCGGGGTCGACGTGGAACTTCGGCACGATGAACAGCGACAGGCCCTTGGTGCCGGCGCCGGCGCCCTCGGGCCGCGCCAGCACGAAGTGCACGACGTTGTCGTAGATGTCGGCCTCACCGCTGGTGATGAAGCGCTTGACGCCGGTGATGTGCCAGGTGCCGTCGGGCTGCTGCACGGCCTTGGTGCGGCCGGCGCCGACGTCGGAGCCGGCGTCGGGCTCGGTGAGCACCATGGTGCAGCCCCAGCGGCCGTCGACCAGGTGCTGGGCCAGCTTCTTCTGCTCGTCGGTGCCGAGACCGTGCAGCACCTTGGCGAACGCGAAGCCGGCGGAGTACATGTGCACCGCGGGGTTGGAGCCCAGCACGAGCTCGGCCAACGCCCACCGCAGCGACGGCGGGACGACGGTGCCGCCGAGCTCGGCCGGGATGTCGGTGCGCCACCACTCGGCGTCCAGGTAGGCCTGGTAGCTCTTGCGGAAGGACTCCGGCAGCTGGGCTGTGTAGGTCGTGGGGTCGTAGACCGGCGGGTTGCGGTCGGAGTCGAGCAGGCTCTCGGCCAGCTCGTTCTCGGCCAGCCGCGCGACCTCGCGCACCATCTCGCGGGCGGTGTCGGCGTCGATCTCGGCGTACGGCCCGCTGCCGAGCAGCTCCTGGCGGTCGAGCACCTCGAAGAGGTTGAACTCGATGTCGCGGACGTTGGACTTGTAGTGGCCCATGGTGAAGGGTCCTTCCGGCTCGCGCTGCTCAGCGTCTCGATCGGAGGCAGGCGCAGTTACCCGCCAGTAACCCCATGATGCTACTGGCCGGTAACCTTCGCAAGCCCCCGGGTCAGGCCGAGGCCTTCACCGCCAGCACCGGGCACTCGAGGCCGAGCAGCAGGGCCTGGGCGGTCGAGCCGAGCAGCAGCTTCCCCACCGCCGAGCGGCGGCGCAGACCCAGCACGACGACGTCCGCGGCCACCGCGTCGGCGACGTCGATGATCCCCTGGGCCGGGTCGGTGCCGGTGGGCAGCGCCTCCAGCCGGGCCGTGACGCCGGCAGTCGTGAACCGCTCGACCACGGCGTCGAGCTCCTGCTCCTCGGTGAACGGGGCGTTCGCCTGGGCGGCGGCCGGCCGTGGCACCGACACCACGACGACGTCGGTCTCGCGGCGCTGCGCCTCGGCGAGCGCGGCCTGGAGCGCCGCGGCGCCCTCCGGGGTGGGGACGTAAGCCAGGACGACGGGCACGGGGTCTCCTTCGGCGCGACGCGGGAGCGGGTGAAGCCATCGTGCCGCTGTGCGGCCCTCCCGCGACACCGGGACACTCGGCATGTCGAGGGCTGAGACTGCCCGGGTTGCGCCTCGTACCCCCGAGGGGTATGTTCGAGATACCCCCAAGGGGTAATCGAGACGAGGAAGCCATGACCACTGCAGACACCTCCGCCGCGCCGCACGTCCTGCCCGGCTACCACGACACCAAGGACGCCCAGCTCAAGCGACTGCGCCGGATCGAGGGCCAGGTGCGCGGCATCGCCCGCATGGTCGAGGAGGAGCAGTACTGCATCGACGTCCTCACTCAGGTGTCGGCCGCCACGAAGGCGCTGCAGGCCGTGGCTCTCAGCCTGCTCGACGAGCACATGTCGCACTGCCTCGTGCAGGCCGTCGCCACCGGCGGCGAGGAGCGCGACGAGAAGCTGCGCGAGGCCTCGCAGGCCATCGCCCGGCTCGTGCGGTCGTGACCTCCCCAGCAACCCCGCTACCCGCCAGCTCACGAAGGAGCACGCCATGACCACCTCCACCTCCACCTACTCCGTCACCGGCATGACCTGCGGCCACTGCGCCTCCGCCGTGACCAGCGAGCTCACCGCGCTGCCGGGTGTCGACCACGTCGACGTCGACCTCGTCGCCGGCGGCGTCTCGACGGTCACCGTCTCCAGCGCCGAGCCGCTGTCGCGCGAGCAGGTCGAGGGCGCTCTGGACGAGGCGGGCGACTACCAGCTGGCGGCTGATCCGGTATGAGTGCGACCTCCTCGCGGGCCAACCCAGCGCCGGTACCCGCGTCGTCCACGGTCGAGCTCGCCATCACCGGCATGACGTGCGCATCGTGCGCCGCTCGCATCGAGAAGAAGCTCAACAAGCTCGACGGCGTCACCGCCAGCGTCAACTACGCCACCGAGAAGGCGAAGGTCAGCTTTCCCGAGGGTGTCACGCCTGACGAGCTCGTCTCGGTGGTCGAGGCCACCGGCTA
>JBQCES010000239.1:0-6740 GCA_051960055.1 Angustibacter sp.
CGGGGGGGCCTGCCCCCGGGGCGGGGGGGGGGGGGGGGGGGGGGGGGGGGGGGGGGCCCGGCCGGGGGGCCCCCCCCCACCACGCAGCCGCCGGTGTGACCGCGCGGCGCTCCGGATGGCAGGATGGCGGGGCCGCGGCCCCACGCGGCCCCCGCCCCCGTAGCTCAGGGGATAGAGCAAGGGTTTCCTAAACCCTGTGTCGGAGGTTCGAATCCTCTCGGGGGCACCGAACCGCGGACGGCGCCGGCGACCTGGCGGCGTCGACCCCTTCTGCGACCCGCGTGGCGGTCCCACAATGGCGCCATGTTCATCTCCAGCATCGACGAGGACGCGGCGGACGACGAGCTAGCCGCCTACTACGACAGCCAGCGCGCGGCGTGGGGGTTTCTGCCCGACTACGCCCGCGCGTTCTCGACCCGGCCCGACATCGCCGGTGCGTGGGGCACGCTAAGCGCCGCCGTCCGCGACGGCATGGACCGGCGGCTGTTCGAGATCGCGACCATCGCGGCCGCGCGCGCCCGTCGCTCGACCTACTGCACCGCCGCCCACTCGAAGTTCCTGCGCGACGTGTGTGACGACGAGGCCACCATGCGCGCGATCTGCGACGACCCGGACGGCAGCACCCTCGAGCCTCGCGACCGAGCCGCGTACGAGCTGGCCGCCGCGGTCGCCGGCGACGCGTCGTCCGTCACGCAGCCGCAGGTCGACCGGGCACTGGCCAGCGGCCTGAGCGAGAGGGACGTGGCAGACGTCGTCTTCGCCGCGGCGGCCCGGTGCTTCTTCACCGCGGTGCTCGACGGCCTCGGCGCCCAGCTCGACCCGCAGACCGCGGCGACGTTCTCCCCCGACGTCCTGCGCAGCATGGTGGTCGGCCGACCCGTCGGCTGACCACCATGCTGCGCCCGAGCCCGCGGACTGTGCCGTCAGCTCAGCAGGACACCGACGGGTTCCACTGCGCGAACATCCCGTTCGGGTTGTGCGCCCAGAGCCACACGTGCAGGTCGTCGTGGATCGGCATGCCGGGCTCGTGGCCGAGCATCGGCCCGTTGAAGCGCTGGCCGAACAGCGACGGGACGTCGTCGTCCGTGCTGAGGTCCTGGTCGGCGTCGACGTGGAAGTACTCGACGCCCACGAGGCGCACACCGCCGTCAGCGGACGGCACATACAGCAGGATCGGCGGCTGCGTCACGTCAGTGCCCATGAGCCGGCCGTAGTTGATGTAGTGGAAGCCCATGGTGCCCGCGGGCGAGGCCTCGCAGTGCTCATTGGGCACGTAGCCGTCGGCGATGGCCGTGGCGACGTCGTGGTACTTGGCCGTGGCGGCCCGCACGGACGCGAGCGTGGCGGTCACCGAGGCGTCGGACGCCGGGGCGGCCTGCGCCGGAGCGGCGGTCAGGGCGAGCCCGACCAGAGCGGCAGCCGCGGTGGAGGCTGCGGCGACGCGGGCGAAGCGAGTGCGGTTCAACGAACTTCTCCTGTCAGAGCGCGGCTCGTGGCCGCGACCGTTCCGGACGGTCGTCCGGCAGGGCAGACACTGCCGTCCCCCACTTGCGAGTCACTTGGACGTGGCTTGCACGGGACCTCCGACCTGGCTGTCGCCGTCCCGCGCGGCGCAGGGTGGTGAGCAGCGTTCGCCGGGGGTGGTTGCACCCCCACCGACCCGAGGGGGTAGTCATGCCAGCCATCAAGGACGCCGCCGAGGAGTTCCTCAGCCACCGTCGCATCGCCGTCACCGGTGTCTCGCGCACGCCGGGCAGCCACGGCAGCAACGTCGTCTACCAGCGCCTGCGCGATCGCGGTTACGAGGTGTTCGCGGTCAACCCCAACACCGACCGGGTCGAGGGCGACCCCTGCTACCCGAACCTGCACGCGATCCCGGACGGCGTCGAGGCCGTCGTCATCGGCACCCGACCCGAGCGTGCGCAGGCCACGGTCGAGGAGTGCGAGCAGCTCGGCATCACCCGCGTGTGGATGCACCGCGCGCCCGGTCAGGGCAGCGTGTCACCCGAGGCCGCCGCGTACGGGCGCAGGCACGGCATGACCGTCATCGACGGCGGGTGCCCGTGCATGTTCGGCCCGACGGCGGACGGCGGCCACAAGGTCATGCGGTGGGTGTTCACCCTCAACGGGCACGTGCCGCGCTCGGTGTGAGCAGGAACCGAGCGTTCGTCCGGGACGTTGACCGGGCATGACGCTGACCTGCCCCAAGTGCCACAGCGAGATGCGCAGCTACGAGCGCAACCGGGTGCTCGTCGACCAGTGCACCGGCTGCGGCGGGCTGTTCCTCGACAAGGGCGAGCTCGAGCAGCTGGCCGCGGCCGAGTCGTCCTGGTACGGCGCGCAGCCGGCCCAGCAGCCGCAGTACGCGCCGCAGCAGCGCGGCTACACCAAGGCGCACAAGCGCAGGTCGTTCCTGTCCGAGCTCTTCGACGACTGAGCGAGGGCACCGCACGACGAAGGGCCCCGCCGAGATCGGCGAGGCCCTTCGGGTGCCGGCGAGCCGGCAGTGAGATCAGACCGGGCGGACGTTCTCCGCCTGCGGGCCCTTCGGGCCCTGCGTGACGTCGAACTCGACGCGCTGGTTCTCGTCGAGCGAGCGGTAGCCGTCCGACGCGATGGCCGAGTAGTGCACGAAGACGTCGGCGCCGCCGCCGTCCTGAGCGATGAAGCCGAAGCCCTTCTCGGCGTTGAACCACTTCACGGTGCCCTGCGACATGAGGTCCTCCTGGTGGGAGCGGTACGGCCGGCTCTCTGCCGGTCGTGGTGGCCGCGGTGTTCGACGTCCACGAGGAGGGCCGGGTGGCCCAACAACGAGAAAGCGTCCGCGAGAGGCCCGCGGACGCTTCGGAAAACGATCGAGGAACTGCTCTACTGCAACCGAGGACTACGGTACCTGCTGCGGCGCCCAGCACCAACTACGCCGGCAAACTCAGGTCGTGCAGCCGTCCGGGCCGCACACCTCGGCGTCGGCGGCGTCCACGCCGGGCACGGTGAGCAGGGCCGGCTGCTTCTCGCTCCACGCCTGGCGCAGCGCCTGCTCGAAGAGCTCCACGGGCTGGGCGCCACTGACGCCGTAGCGGCGGTCGATCACGAAGAACGGCACGCCGCCCGCGCCGAGCGCCTGAGCCTCGGCCTGGTCGGCCGCGACGTCGTCGGCGTACTCGTCGGAGGCGAGCACCTCGCGCACGCGCTCATCCGGCAGCCCCACCTCGTCGGCGAGCGCAGCGAGCACCTCCGGGTCACCCACCGCCCGTCCCTCGGTGAAGTAGGCGCGCAGCAGCCGCTCCTTCAGCGCGTCCTGCTGCCCGTGCTCGGTGGCCAGGTGCAGCAGCCGGTGGGCGTCGACGGTGTTGGCGCGCTGGGCCGCCTCGAGGTGGTACTCCAGGCCGTCCTGCGCAGCGACCTGCGAGACCCGCTCGTTCATGGCCAGCCCGGCCTCGCGGCCGCCGCCGTACTTGCGCCCGAGGTACGTGGCGACGTCCTCGGTGCTCTCGCGCGGGGCGCTCGGGTCGAGCTGGAACGAGCGCCAGGTCACCTCCACCGGCACGCCGGACGACGCCACCGCCGCCTCCAGCCGCCGCTTGCCGATGTAGCACCAGGGGCACACGACGTCCGACCAGATCTCGACCTTCAGCGCATCAGTCACAGGGGCGCCAACACCCGGACCGCCCCCACGCTTCCCGTCGGTCGATCAGGCGGCGAGCGAGAGGAACTCCTCCCACGACGGGTCGAGCGACTCCGCCCCGCGCAGCGCCCACATCGGCCCGGACGGCGCCACCGGCCGCTGGTGCAGCCGCCAGCCCATCTCGTCCGGCGTCCGGTTGCCCTTGGCGCTGTTGCAGCGCAGACAGCAGGCCACGAGGTTCTCCCACTCGTCCGCGCCGCCGCGCGAGCGCGGCATGACGTGGTCGACCGTGGCCGCCTGAGCCCGGCAGTAGGCGCAGCGGTGGCCGTCGCGCCGCAGCACGCCCCGGCGGGTCACCGCCACGGCCCGCCGGCGGGGCGCTCGCACGTAGCGCACGAGCAGGATCACCGAGGGCGTCGCGATCGACAGCCCGTCGCGGTGCAGCGAGCCCGGGCTGCGCAGCGGCTCGTCGGACTCGGCGAGCACGCTCGCCTTCCCGCCCAGCACGAGCACCACGGCCCGCTTGAACGACACCACCGACAACGGCTCGTAGCCGGCGTTGAGCACGAGCGTGCGCATCGCGCGCCCCTCTCTCGCCGGCGCGGCCCAGCTGGCGTGCGGGACACATCGGCGTCCTGGGGTCCGCCCGGATTGACGGCCCTGGCGCCAGGGTAGGCGGCGAATCGCCCGAGGTCACGCAGAAAACGCGCGAGGGCCCGCCACCGAGTCGGTGGCGGGCCCTCGCGAAGAGCGGGTGACGTCAGCCGTGAACGCGGCCGTACGTGGCGCTGCTGGAGTACACCGCACGCTTCTGGACGTCCTTGCCGGTGCGCGGCGCGTCCCACATCATGCCGTTGCCGGCGTAGATGCCGACGTGGCCGGGCATGAAGACCAGGTCGCCCGGCATGGCCTCGCTGCGCGAGATGCGCGTGGTGGCCGCCCGCTGCGCGCTCGAGGTGCGCGGCAGGTCGATGCCCACCTGGCGGAAGACGTACGAGGTGTAGCCCGAGCAGTCGAAGCCGGCGGGGGTGGTGCCGCCGTACTTGTAGGGGGTGCCCGCGTAGCGCGACGCGATCGCCATGACGGCGGCGCCGAACTCGGCCGAGCCGGGGGCACCGGCCTGGATGCTCACCGGGGCCGCCGGGGCGGCCGGAGCGGTGCGCTCGCTGGAGCGGCTGACCCGCTCGGTGCTGCGCTGCACCTTCACGACCGGCTTCGGCTTGGGCTTGGGCTTGGGCTTGGTCGCGACCGCCGTGAAGCCGATCTCACCGAACGACGGAGCGGCGGCGACGCCGTCCACCAGCGCCGCGGGGACGGCCGACGCCTGCTGGACGCCGGTGGGCGCCTCGGTGGTGGTGGCCGCGGTGTCGAGGTTCGCCGGCGCGGCGTGAGCCTGCAGGCCGAGCGAGGCGACCAGGCCACCGGAGACCGCGAGCACCGCGGACGTCTTGGCGACGGCGCCGGTCGAGCCGGCCGAGGGAAGGAGCGTGGACGCGTGTCGCGCGGGCGCGCGATGGCGCCCGGGGGTACGAGTCGTCACAGTCGTTGAGCCTCTCCGACGCCTTCGAGGTGAGCTGTCGGGTTCGGGTGGAGAGTCATCACCCGGCCACCGGCGCTGGGCTCGCGCCCTGCTGTGGTGGCTTCACCCCAAGACCGTCACGGATGGCTTCCGCGCCGGTCGGACTACCTGGGTCCCCCGCCTCTGCCAGACGGTGTCGTGCGGTACCTCGGGGAGCGGTGGCAGAGTTCGGCGTCCGCCTCGAGGGCCCTCCGCGGGGACGGTGGGCACGGGCCAAACTACACACACCGACCCCGGGCTGTCACGCCCCCGGCGCGTCCGCGTCACCCGCGTGTCACTCGGCGCTCGCCGGTGTGCCACAACGGATCGCGCCACACCTTGTTCGACTCAGAATTCGACTCAGAACTCGACTCAGAGATCGACTCAGGCCGGGACGGCGAACACGTGCTCGGCGGTGCGGCGGTCGACCGCCACCTCGCGCCCGTCGCGGCCCACGACGAGCAGCCGGTCGCCGTCGCGGCGCACCTGCACCCGCTCCCCGGGCCGCAGCCCCGCCTGGTGCAGCGCGCCGAGCAGCTCGGGATCGCCCTGGGCGGGCTCACCGATGCGGCGCACCACGACGTCGGACGCCGTCGCGCCGGCCAGCTCGGCCAGCTGGCGCAGCCCGTCGCCGAGGAACTGCTCACCGCCGTCGGACTCCCCCAGCTCGTCCAGCCCCGGGATCGGGTTGCCGTAGGGCGACTGCGTGGGGTGGTCGAGGATCTCGAGCAGCTTGCGCTCGACCCGCTCGCTCATGACGTGCTCCCAGCGGCACGCCTCCTCGTGCACGAACTCCCACTCCAGGCCGACGACGTCGACGAGCAGCCGCTCGGCGAGGCGGTGCTTGCGCATGACCCGCGTGGCCTTCTGACGGCCGTCGTCGGTGAGCTCGAGGTGCCGGTCGCCGGTGACGTGCAGCAGCCCGTCGCGCTCCATGCGCGCCACCGTCTGCGACACCGTCGGCCCGCTGTGCCCGAGGCGCTCGGCGATGCGCGCGCGCAGCGGCACGATGCCCTCCTCCTCGAGCTCGAAGATGGTGCGCAGGTACATCTCGGTGGTGTCGATCAGGTCGCTCACGTGCGGGGGGCCTCTCTGGTGGTCGCTCGGGGCCGAGCCTACGCGGCGAGCGCGCCACCGACGCGCCGCGCGCAGGGGGCGCCCCTAGCGTGACGACGTGCCCGACACCGTGCTGTGGTTCCGGCGCGACCTGCGCCTCGCCGACCACCCCGCCCTGCACGCGGCGGCGCAGGCGGCCGGCGGCGGTCGCGTGCTCCCGCTGTTCGTCCTCGACGACCGGCTGCTGAGAGCGTCCGGCACCCCGCGCGTGGCCTGGCTGCTGCGGTCGCTGCAGGCGCTGCGGCGGGCCACGGACGGCGCGCTCGTCGTCCGGCACGGTGACCCGGCGCGGGTGCTGCCCGACGTCGCGCGCGAGCTGGGTGCGGCGTCGGTGCACGTCAGCGCGGACGCCGGGCCCTACGGCCGCGAGCGCGACGCCGCGGTGGAGCAGGCCCTCGGCGACGTGGCGTTCGTGCGCACCGGCACGCCCTACGCCGTCGG
>JBQCES010000240.1:0-5623 GCA_051960055.1 Angustibacter sp.
GCTGGACGTCGGCCACGGCCGCCACGAGATCACCGCCCGGTGCCGCTGTGGCGCCCCGCACCCGGTGCACGCCCACGCCGTGGCACCGCTCCTGCGCGGCCGCCGGCGGCCGTGAGCCGTCGACGACGTCGTCCGCCGGCGCCAGCACGTGCACCTCGTGGCCGATGGCGACCTGCGCTCGGGCGAGCTCGTCGACGTGCCGCCCCAGACCGCCGTGCACCACCGGCGGGTACTCCGACGTCACGTGCAGGATCCGCACTACCGCCCCCGCGTGAGCAGCACGCGCGCGTCGAGCGACCCGAACGGCCCGTCGACGGCGCGCTGGCGGGCGGTCTCGTCAGCCGCCGCCGGGTCACCACGCTCGACCAGCTCGGCCAGCCGGTGGAACGCCGCCCGGTGCTCGTCGGCTCGCCGCCACGCGTACTCGGCGGCCTGGTCCCGCGTCACCATGAACGCCCAGTCGCTGGACAGCGCCAGCAGCGCCTGCCGGACGAGCTGGTCGAGGTCGGCGCGGCGTGTGCCGACCGCCCCCCGCTCGCGCTCACGGCCCAGTAGGTCGAGCAGTCGGCGCTGTACCCAGAAGCCCTCGTCGACCAGCGGTCGCACCGCGTCGCCGGCCCACACCCGGAAGTCCTTGCCCGCTCCCCACGAGCCCGGTGGCAGCTCGACGCGGCCGCGCACCGCGCCCGCGTCGAGGGCGCCGCGCAGCGTCGTCACCTCGACGCCGGCCTCGGGCAGCAGCCGCAGCACGTGGGCGAGGAACGCCGGACCCTCGTGCCACCAGTGCCCGAACAGCTCGGTGTCGTACGCCGCGACGACGAGCCCCGGGTGCCCGTCGCGTGCGGCGACGGTGAGGAGCCGGTCGCGCACCCGGCGCACGAAGTCGTGGGCATCGCGCTCCACCGCCGCAGCTGCGCGCCGCGGGTCGTACGGCTGCTTGTCCGCGCTCGCGACGCCCGTGCCGGTGACACGGAAGGGCCGGGTGCCCGAGGCGTGGTCGAGCGCGTGGAAGTCGCGGTAGTCCGGGCCGCTGGGGTAGCCGGTGCGCGAGCTCCAGATGCGGTCGGTGACAGTCAGGTCGCGGGCGAAGACGGCGACGTCGCTCTCGCCCACGAACCACGCGCCCGATGTCGCGGCTCCGGCTGCTGCGAG
Source organism: Angustibacter sp. (assembly GCA_051960055.1). Taxonomy (GTDB): domain Bacteria; phylum Actinomycetota; class Actinomycetes; order Actinomycetales; family Angustibacteraceae; genus Angustibacter. The sequence continues at coordinate 1,153 of JBQCES010000240.1, forward strand.
GGTCGCCTCGTCGGCCACGAAGTGTGTGACGCCGGCCCGGGCGAAGGTCTGCTCCAGGCCGGGGGAGTAGCCGCACTCAGGTGCCCACACACCCGCCGGGCGCTGCCCGCGGCGCGTGCGCGCGTCGTCCAGACCGGCCTGTAGCGCGAGGGCCGCCATCTCGGGCTCGAGCAGCGGCAGGAACGGGTGCGTGGCCGGACCGCCCAGCAGCTCGACCACTCCTGCGTCAGCGAGGGACCGCAGCACCGGCGCAGACCCGCTGCGCCACAGCGAGTCCAGCTCGTCGAGGCAGCGCGAGGCATCACGGAACTCATCAGTCGCCCGCGCGCGCAGGTGCGGGTCGGGCCGGCTCGCGAGCTCCTCGGCGCGCAGCTGCCACAGCCCGAGCCATGCGCGAAAACCGTTGAGACAGTATGGGTCGTCGAGCTGTGCGGCCAGCACGGGCGTGACACCCAGCGTCAGCAGGTCGCGCCGGCCCTCGGCGGCGAGCTCGGTGAGCACCCGGGTGAGCGGCACGTACGAACCAGCCCAGGCCTGGTAGAGCCACTCCTCGCCCACCGGCCAGACGCCGTGGTGAGCCACCCAGGGCAGGTGGGTGTGCAGCACCAGCGCGAAGGTGCCGACCGGACGCCGCCCGCTCACCGTGCCTCCGCGAGCAGCAGCAGGTCGAGGGCGCCGTCGGCGTCGCCGGGCCGCACCTCGAAGTCGTCGGCCGTCACCGACACCACGGCGTCGACGAGGTCGCGCGGCCAGCTCTGCGGGGGACCAGCTAGCTGCGCTGCGACCAGTGAACCGAACCGGTGGTCGAGCTCTTGCAGGCGCGCACCGGCGTGCACGCCACCGACGTCGACCACCTCGAGGTGCCGGCTCACCAGCTCGGCGAGCTCGGCGGCGTCGAACTCCCTGACGTGGAACGGGTTCGCCGGCTTCTCACGGCGCCCGAGCCCCGGCGAGAACGTCTCGCGGTTGGGCGTGGTGAGCGCGAGCAGGCCCCCTGGCCGCAGCACCCTGGCCGCCTCGGCGAGCAGCTGGTCGGGCGACCAGATGTGCTCGACGACCTGCAGGCTCAGCACGACGTCGATGCTCGCGTCGGCGAGCGGCAGCGCCACCAGGTTGGCGCGCGCGAACGCGCCGCCGTGGCGACGGCGGGCACGCTCCAGCGCCGGCGCGTCGTAGTCGGCGCCGAGCACCGCGGTGGCCGCCGAGCCGACCGTCGCGCAGCCGTAGCCCTCTCCGCACCCCGCGTCGAGCACCACGCGGTCGCCGCAGCGCGCGGCCAGGGCCCGGTACGCCACCTCGTGGCGGGCGAACCAGTAGGACTCGTGCCAGATGCCGGGCGCGGTGCCCTCACCGGTGAGGACGGCGTCCGGGGCGGTGTCGCTGATGGCTCGCTCACCCTCTCGTCGGACCGCCGCTGTGCCGGCGCGAATCTACCCGGCCCGGCCGTGTGACGGGCCTCACCGGCGTCGGGCTTGCCCTGACGTTACCGGCCGGTAACATCGACGGCGAGATCGGGCCCGGGGTCCGGTGGTGCCGCTGTCCGCGCCGCCTGGCAGGCTGGGCCCGGGTTGCCGTCTAGCACAGGAGGTCGAAGCCGACCATGAACGTCGTCGTGTGTGTGAAGTACGTGCCGGACGCTCAGGCCGAGCGCACCTTCGAAGAGGGCGACCACACCACCGACCGCGTGGGCGTCGACGGCCGGCTGTCCGAGCTCGACGAGTACGCCGTCGAGGAGGCGCTGAAGATCGTCGAGGCCGGCGAGGGCGAGGTCACCGTGCTGACCATGGGTCCCGAGCAGGCCGCCGAGGCCGTGAAGAAGTCGCTCCAGATGGGCGCGCACGCCGGCGTCCACGTGCAGGACGACGCGATCGCCGGCTCGGACGCCGTCGGCACCTCGCTGGTGCTGGCCAAGGCGATCGAGAAGCTGCGCGAGGCCGGCCAGGTCGACCTCGTGCTCACCGGCATGGCCTCGACCGACGGCACCATGAGCGTCGTGCCCGCGATGCTCGCCGAGCGCCTCGGCCTCCCGCAGGTCACCTACGCCAGCGAGCTCACGGTCGAGGGCGACGGCGTGACGATCCGTCGCGACGGCGACGCCTCGACGCAGACCATCTCGGCCTCGCTGCCGGCGGTCGTGAGCGTCACCGACCAGATCAACGAGCCGCGCTACCCGTCGTTCAAGGGGATCATGGCGGCCAAGAAGAAGCCGGTGCAGACGTGGTCGCTGGCCGACCTCGGCGTCGACGCCGGTGACGTCGGCCTCGCCGCCGCCTGGACCTCCGTGGAGGCCGTGGCCGCGCGCCCGCCGCGCGAGAAGGGCCAGGTCGTCACCGACGAGGGCGACGGCGGCAGCCAGCTCGCCGAGTTCCTCGTCTCCCGCAAGTTCGTCTGAGCCCGCCGACCACCCGAAGGAGCACACCCATGAGCGACGTCCTCGTGCTCGTCGACCACGTCGACGGTGCCGTCCGCAAGACCACCACCGAGCTGCTCACCATCGCCCGTCAGGTCGGCGAGCCCGCTGCCGTGTTCGTCGGCAGCGGCTTCGACGCCGCGCGCGAGACCCTCGCGCAGTACGGGGCCGCGAAGGTCTATCGCGTCGAGTCCAGCGACGTCACCGACTACCTGGTGGCGCCGACGGCCGAGGCCCTGGCCCAGCTGGTCGAGCGCACCAGCCCGGCCGCGGTGCTCATCGCCTCGAACGCCGAGGGCAAGGAGATCGCCGCCCGACTGGCCATCAAGACCGGCTCGGGCCTGATCACCGACGCCGTCGGCGTCGGCGCCGACCTCACCACCACGCAGTCGGTGTTCGCCGGCTCGTACACCGTGACGGCGAAGGTCACCACGGGCACGCCCATCATCACGGTCAAGCCGAACTCGGCCACGCCCGAGCCCGCCCCCGCGGCCGCCGCCGACGAGGCGTTCGAGCCGACGGTGTCGGACGCCGCCAAGGCCGCCCGCATCACCGAGACCAAGCCGCGCGAGAAGTCCGGTCGCCCCGAGCTCACCGAGGCCGCGATCGTGGTCTCCGGCGGCCGCGGCACCAACGGCGACTTCGCCCCCGTCGAGGCCTTCGCGGACGCCCTCGGCGCGGCGGTCGGTGCCTCGCGCGCCGCGGTCGACGCCGGCTGGTACCCGCACGCCAACCAGGTCGGCCAGACCGGCAAGACCGTCTCGCCGCAGCTGTACGTCGCCAACGGCATCTCCGGTGCGATCCAGCACCGCGCGGGTATGCAGACGTCCAAGACGATCGTCGCGGTCAACAAGGACGAGGAGGCGCCGATCTTCGAGCTGGTCGACTTCGGCGTCGTCGGCGACCTGTTCGCCGTGCTGCCCCAGGCCACCGAGGCGATCGAGAAGGCCAAGGGCTGACCCGGTCTAGACTTCCTGGGTGACGAGCCAGCCCCTGAGCGAGCCGACCCACCCGGCCGTCTACCTCGACCACGCGGCGACCACGCCGATGCTCCCCGAGGCCATCGAGGCGATGCTCGGGGAGCTCGGGGTGGTCGGCAACCCGTCGTCCCTGCACACGGCCGGTCGCCGGGCCCGCCGGGTCGTGGAGGAGTCTCGCGAGCAGCTGGCGGCCGCGCTCGGCGCCGGCCCCAGCGAGGTCGTCTTCACCAGCGGCGGCACCGAGGCCGACAACCTCGCGGTGATCGGCGCCTACCGCGCGCGGCGCGCTGACGACGGTCGCCGCCGTCGGGTGCTGGTGAGCGCGGTCGAGCACCACGCGGTGATCGACAGCGCGCAGTGGCTCGCCGACCACGAGGACGTCGAGCTCGAGCTGCTGCCGGTCGACGGCTTCGGACGGGTCGACCTCGACGCCGCCCGCGCGTGCATCGAGCGCGACCCGGGCTCGGTGGCGGTCGTCAGCGTGATGTGGGCCAACAACGAGGTCGGCACCGTGCAGCCCGTGCGCGAGGTGGCCGAGCTCGCCCACGCCCACGGCATCCCGGTGCACACCGACGCCGTCCAGGCCGTGGGGCAGGTGCCGCTCGACTTCGCCGCCAGCGGCGTCGACCTCATGACCGTGACCGGCCACAAGCTGGGCGGGCCGGTCGGGGTGGGCGCGCTGCTCGCCGTCCGCGGTGCGCCGCTCAGCCCGCTGCTGCACGGTGGTGGCCAGGAGCGGCAGGTGCGCAGCGGGACCCTCGACGAGCCGGCGATCCGCGCGTTCGCCGTCGCGGCCGACCTCGCCGTCCAGCGGCTGCCGCGGACGGTGGCCCGGCTCACCGCGCTGCGCTCGGCGCTGGTGTCCGGCGTCCGGGCTGCCGTGCCCGATGTCGTCGTCAACGGCGACCCCGACCCGGCCGGCCGCCTGCCCGGCCTGGCCCACCTGTCGTTCGCGGGCTGCGACGGCGACTCCCTGCTCTACCTGCTCGACGCCGCCGGCGTGCAGTGCTCCACCGGCTCCGCCTGCTCGGCCGGCGTGCCGCAGCCCAGCCACGTGCTGCTCGCCATGGGCCTCGACGAG
>JBQCES010000241.1:0-5679 GCA_051960055.1 Angustibacter sp.
GCCGGCGAGGGCCTCCAGCGCCTGCCGGTCGAGGTCTCGGGCCGAGCGGCTGAGCCCCGGCGTGCGAGTGACGAGCCACAGCGGTGCTCCGTCGTCGTCCAGCTCCGCGCCGACCTCACGCTCGGTCGGAGGTTCGTACCGCAGCGCCACCTGCTGCTTGGCGAGCACCTTCTCCGCCTGCAGGGGCAGCCACTTGAGCACCTCCTCCTTGGTGGTGGCGCCCTGCACCGCTCCGGAGGCGGCAAAGAGGGTCGTGAGCCGCCGCTGGTGCTCCGAGCCGCGGCTCAGCGCCCGGCTGGCCACCAGGATCGTGGCGAGCGGCACGATGAGTAGCGCGCTGGCCCAGCCCGGCAGGGCGCGCGCGACGAGTGCGGCGAGGTAGCCGAGGCTGTCGATGCCCACGAAGGCCAGGCCCGCGATGAGCCCGTTGCTGTAGCGCAGCTGTTCGACGAGGGAGGTGCGCTCCTCGAAGGCCACCGACGCCGCGGAGATCAGGTAGTCGACGACGAAGAAGACCGTGCAGCCTGCGCCGACGGCGGCGAGCTCGGTGACCGAGGTCCGGCCGAGCGGGTCGATCGCGTACATCACCCCGACGGCGGCGCTGCCGCAGAGCACGGTGAGGGCCGCGTTGAACAGCCGGACGTCGACGCGCTTGCGCTTGGTCACCTGAGCGAGGGTCTGGCCCGCCGCCCAGACGGCGAGCGCCCCCCACGCGTCGCCCTGCACGACGAGGGCCACGAGCACCGCGGACTCGAACCCCACCTCGATGCCGACGCCGGCCCGCGACAGCTGGAGCGGGAAGCGCGCCATGAGCGCGATGAGGGGCACCCCGATGACGAAGGTCGCCACCCACGTCGAGTCGATTCCGCCCGAGCCGACGAAGCGCGCGAGCGCGTTGACGGTGAGCGTGGCGCCGGTGGTGATGACGGCGACGTCGAACGTCCAGCTCAGCGCGGACTTGCCGGGCGGCGCCGCCTGCATCGTGCCTCCATTCGCGCGTCGTGGGACGTCCCCATCTCGCTATCGGCCGCGCGGGTGACGAACTCAAGCCATCGGCGTGTTGCCGTGGCCGTGCCGCGGCTGCGGCGTAGCGTCCGAGAGGACGGCGACGCATCCCGCCGAGCCGTTCGGGAGGCCCACGTGACGCGACCTGATGGCCGCGGAAGGGGCCGGATCCCGGCCCCGTGGGGGCTGGGTCCCGGCACCTGACCCGCGAGCGACGCCGGGCCGCGTGCCCGGCCAGGGGAGTCGAAGTGGCCACTGACCGACGGACGTTCGTGCTCGACACCTCCGTGCTGCTGTCCGACCCGCGCGCGATGCTGCGCTTCGCCGAGCACGAGGTCGTCGTGCCCGTCGTGGTCGTGAGCGAGCTGGAGGCCAAGCGGCACCACCCCGAGCTGGGCTACTTCGCCCGCACCGCGCTGCGCCTGCTCGACGACCTGCGGGTGCAGCACGGTCGCCTCGACGCGCCGCTCGCGCTCGACGCCGGAGGCACGCTGCGGGTCGAGCTCAACCACACCGACCCGACCTTGTTGCCCGCCGGGTTCCGGTTGGGAGACAACGACTCTCGCATCCTCGCGGTGGCCAAGAACCTCGACGGTGAGGGCTCGGACGTCACGCTCGTGAGCAAGGACCTGCCGATGCGCGTCAAGGCCTCCGCGGTCGGGCTGCGCGCCGAGGAGTACCGCGCCGAGCTCGCCGTCGACTCGGGCTGGACCGGCATGGCCGAGCTCGAGGTGTCGGCGGACGACGTCGCCCGGCTGTACGACGACGGCCAGCTCGACCTCACGGCGCTGCGGGCCTCGGGCGCCTCGGTGCCCGAGCAGGCCGACCTGCCGTGCCACACCGGCGTGGTGCTGGTGTCGGAGCGCGGCAGCGCCCTCGGCCGCGTGACGGCCGACAAGGCCGTGCGGCTGGTGCGCGGTGACCGGGACGCCTTCGGGCTGCACGGTCGCAGCGCCGAGCAGCGGATCGCCCTCGACCTGCTGCTCGACCCCGACGTCGGCATCGTGAGCATGGGCGGCCGCGCCGGCACCGGCAAGAGCGCGCTGGCGCTGTGCGCCGGGCTGGAGGCGGTCATGGAGCGCCGGCAGCACCGCAAGGTCATCGTGTTCCGTCCGCTGTACGCCGTGGGTGGCCAGGACCTCGGCTACCTGCCGGGCAGCGAGTCGGAGAAGATGAACCCCTGGGCCCAGGCGGTCTTCGACACCCTCGGGGCGCTGGTCTCGAGCGAGGTCGTCGAGGAGGTCATGGACCGCGGCATGCTCGAGGTGCTGCCACTGACCCACATCCGCGGCCGGTCGCTGCACGACGCGTTCGTCGTCGTCGACGAGGCCCAGTCGCTCGAGCGGGGCGTCCTGCTGACGGTGCTGTCGCGGATCGGCCAGAACTCCAAGGTGGTGCTGACGCACGACGTGGCGCAGCGCGACAACCTGCGGGTCGGTCGCCACGACGGCGTGGCCGCGGTGATCGAGGCCCTCAAGGGGCACCCGCTGTTCGCGCACGTCACGCTCACGCGGTCGGAGCGCTCGCCCGTGGCCGCTCTGGTCACCGACCTCCTCGAGGGTCTGGAGGTCTGATCCACCGCGCTCGGTGCCCGAAACGGTGAGGATCGTCACGTTTATCGACGCAGAGTGAGCATGTCCCACGCTGCGTCGAGGATTTCGTGCGGGGGAGCGCGTCGAGATTTTGCAATCTCATGACCTTCGCGCACGGTGGGTAGCAGACCGAAGCACCCCCGGCGCGACGGTGGCTGCCTGACCTGGCGCCCGCTGTCGCCGGACGCCCGTGTGCGTACACCCCGGGGCGGACCGCGTGGCGGAGCCGTCCCACGTCCGGGAGGGGGTGCGACGAGACCACGCCGTCACCGCACGCGGGGGCGTGGCCGACGAAAGGCACTTCGTGATCCGACGCGCTCTGCGCCGTCCTGTCCTGTCCAGCATCACCGCACTGACCGCCGCCGGCATCGCCGCTGGCGGGCTCGTCCTCACCTCGAACGACACCTCGCAGGCCGCCGAGACCGGCCTCACCGTCCAGCTCGCGCCGTCGACCCCGACGCCCACGGTGCAGGACCCCAAGCCCGTGGCCGGCGCGCAGCGTCTGGAAGCGGCGGCTGCCGCGCACCGCGCCGCGCTGAAGAAGATCGCCGAGAAGAAGGCCGCTGCCGAGAAGGCCGCTCGGGAGAGACGCGCCGAGCGCCTGCGCGCGAGCCGGGCCGCAGAGCGCAAGCGCCTGCTCAGCACCGACCCCCGGTCGGCTGCCCGGGCGCTGCTCGGAGACTTTGGCTTCAGCTCCAGCCAGTTCGGCTGTCTGGACTCGTTGTGGCAGAAGGAAAGTGGCTGGAACGTGCACGCCAGCAACCGGTCGTCCGGCGCCTACGGCATCCCGCAGGCCCTGCCCGGCGGCAAGATGGCGAGCGCGGGCAGCGACTGGCGTACCAACCCGGTCACCCAGATCAAGTGGGGCCTGGGCTACATCAAGAGCACCTACGGCACGCCGTGCGCGGCGTGGAGCCACAGCCGGGCCAGCGGCTGGTACTGAGCCGGCCGAGCCCGGTGGCGTGAGCGTCCGGCGCGGTGATCTTCGCGGTCACTGCGTCGGGCGCGTCATGCGCAGGACGTCGAGCGCCTCGTCGAGCTGCTGCTCGGTGAGGTCGCCGCGCTCGACGTAGCCGAGGTCGAGCACCGCCTGGCGGATCGTCGTCCGCTCCTTGACCGCCTTCTTCGCTACTGCCGCAGCGGCTTCGTAGCCGATGTAGCGGTTGAGCGGTGTCACGACGGACGGCGACGACTCGGCGAGCTCGCGGCACCGGTCGACGTCGGCCACGAGGCCGTCGACGCAGCGGTCGGCCAGCAGCCGTGACGCGGACGCGAGCAGCCGCGTCGACTCGAGGACGGCGCGGCCCATCACCGGCATCATGACGTTGAGCTCGAAGCTGCCCGAGGCCCCTGCGAACGTCACCGTCGCGTCGTGGCCGATCACCTGCGCGCACACCATCAGGGTGGCCTCGAGGATCACGGGGTTGACCTTGCCCGGCATGATGCTCGACCCCGGCTGCAGGTCGGGCAGGCGCACCTCGCCGAGGCCCGCCCGCGGTCCAGAACCCATCCACCGCAGGTCGTTGCACAGCTTCACCAGGCTGACGGCCACGGTGCGCAGCTGCCCCGACAGCTCGACCAGGCCGTCACGCGAGCCTTGCGCCTCGAAGTGGTTGCGCGCCTCGGTGAGGGGCAGGCCGGTCGCGGTGCGCAGCTCCTCGATGACGGCGGCCGCGAAGCCGGGGGGTGTGTTGACGCCCGTGCCCACCGCGGTGCCGCCGAGCGGCACCTCCGCCACGCGCGGCAGCGACGACTGCAGCCGCTCGACGCCGTGCCGCAGCTGCGCGGCGTAGCCGCCGAGCTCCTGGCCGAGCGTCACGGGCACGGCGTCCATCAGGTGCGTGCGTCCGGCCTTCACCACGTCCGCGAACTCGGACCCCTTGCGCTCCAACGCCTCGGCCAGGTGCTCGAGCGCCGGCACGACGTCGTCGACGACCGCGGCCGTGGCGGCCAGGTGCAGGCTCGTGGGGAAGGTGTCGTTGCTCGACTGCGAGGCGTTCACGTGGTCGTTGGGGTGCACCGGGCGCCCCAACGCATCGCTGGCGATGCGTGCGACGACCTCGTTGACGTTCATGTTCGTCGAGGTGCCCGAGCCGGTCTGGAAGACGTCGATGGGGAACTGGTCGTCGTGCCGTCCGTCGGCCACCTCGCCGGCGGCCGCGGCCACCGCCTGGGCCACGTCGTCGTCGAGCACGCCGAGGCGCTGGTTGACGACGGCCGCGGCGGCCTTGATCCGCGCGAGCGCCTGCACCACAGCGGGTTCGACGCCCACTCCCGAGATGGGGAAGTTCTCGACCGCCCGCTGCGTCTGGGCGCCCCACAGCGCGTCGGCGGGGACGCGCACCTCGCCCATCGTGTCGTGCTCGATCCTGAAGTCAGCCATGGGGCCATCGTGGCCCGGACGGCTGCGTCCGGCGAGCGTTGGGTCAGGCCTGCACGTTGACGTCGAGGTCGCCCACGACGTCGACGACGCGCACACGGCCCTCGTCGAGGGCGTAGACCAGGCCGATGACGGCGCACTGGCGGCGGTCGACGGCCTCGGCCAGGACGGCCGAGCGGTCGACGAGCAGGCGCACCGTCTGGCGCACGTGCTCGGCGCCGACGTCCTCGGGCTTGGAGCGCCCGGCGCGCTGGGCGGCCAGGACGCTCGGCATCACGCGCTCGACGATGTCGCGGATGAACCCGTTGGGCAGCACGCCGGTCTGCACCGACTCCAGGCTCGCGGCGACGGCGCCGCACGAGTCGTGACCCAGCACCACCACGAGCGGGATCGACAGCACGTCGACGCCGAACTCCACCGAGCCGAGCACCCCGGAGTCGACGACGTGGCCGGCGGTGCGCACGACGAAGAGCCGCCCGAGGCCCTGGTCGAAGACGATCTCGGCCGCGACGCGCGAGTCACCGCAGCCGAAGACGAGCGCGAAGGGCTGCTGTGACGTCGCGACCTCGGCGCGTCGTGCGATGTCCTGGTCGGAGTTGGTGGACTCGCCCTCGGCGAACCGCCGGTTGCCCTCGTAGAGCTCGGTCCACGCCTCGGCTGGGGTCTTCTGCGTGTCGGTCACGGCCGCATCCTGTCAGGTCG
>JBQCES010000242.1:0-6249 GCA_051960055.1 Angustibacter sp.
GTCCTCGTTGTGGATCGCGTTCACCAGCCGCTCGTAGGCGATCCACAGCAGCGCCATGCCGGGCGCCTCGTAGATGCCGCGGCTCTTGGCCTCGATGATGCGGTTCTCGATCTGGTCGGACATGCCGAGCCCGTGCCGGCCCCCGATCGTGTTCGCCTCGTGCACCAGGGCCACCGGGTCGTCGTACGACACGCCGTTGATCGCCACCGGGCGCCCGGCCTCGAAGCGGATCGTGACGTCCTCGGTCGCGATCTCGACACTCGGGTCCCAGAACCGCACGCCCATGATCGGGTCGACGGTCTCCAGGGAGACGTCGAGGTGCTCGAGCGTCTTGGCCTCGTGCGTCGCGCCCCAGATGTTGGCGTCGGTGGAGTACGCCTTCTCCTTGCTGTCGCGGTAGGGCAGGTCGTGCTCGGTGAGCCACTGGCTCATCTCGGCGCGGCCGCCGAGCTCCTCGACGAACCGCGCGTCGAGCCACGGCTTGTAGATCCGCAGCGCCGGGTTGGCCAGGAGGCCGTACCGGTAGAACCGCTCGATGTCGTTGCCCTTGAAGGTCGACCCGTCACCCCAGATGTCGACGCCGTCCTCGTGCATCGCGCGCACGAGCATCGTGCCGGTGACCGCCCGCCCGAGCGGCGTGGTGTTGAAGTAGACCCGGCCTCCGGAGCGGATGTGGAACGCACCGCACGCCAGAGCGGCCAGCCCCTCCTCGACCAGCGGACGACGGCAGTCGACCGCGCGCGAGAGCTCGGCGCCGTACTGCAGCGCGCGAGCCGGGACGCCGTCGATGTCGGGCTCGTCGTACTGGCCGATGTTCGCGGTGTAGGTGCACGGGACCGCGCCGTTCTCGCGCATCCAGGCCACCGCGACCGAGGTGTCGAGGCCGCCGGAGAAGGCGATGCCGACGCGCTCGCCGACGGGCAGGGAGGTGAGGACCTTGCTCAACGTGGGTTCCTTCGGGTGGTGGTGCCGGTGGGGACTCGGTCGTCAGGGTCAGTGTCGTTGGCCAGGGCGAGCAGGCGCTCGGCGACGGCCTCGCCGCCGTCGGCGTCCCGGCTGATGACCAGCACGGTGTCGTCGCCGGCCACGGTGCCGAGGACGTCGCTCGGGCGCACCCGGTCGATCGCCGAGGCGAGGAACTGCGCCGCGCCCGGGGGTGTGCGCAGGAGCGCCAGGTTGGCGGAGCCCTCGGCCGAGACCAGCAGCTCGCCCAGCAGCCGGGCGAGCCGGGCCTCGGCGGCGGTGGAGTCCTGCACGGCGTGCGGCGTGCGGTCGCCACCCTCGGCCGGCACCGCGTAGACCAGCGCGCCGGAGGGGATGCGCACCTTGACGGCGTCGAGCTCGACGAGGTCGCGCGAGAGCGTCGCCTGGGTGACCTCGATGCCGTCGGCCGCGAGCAGGTCGGCCAGCTGGGTCTGCGAGCGCACGGCCGTGTGCGACAGCACCTCGGCGATGCGCTGCTGACGCGCGGCCTTGGTGTGGGCCGTCACACCGGCCGCCGCTCGCTCGGTCACGACGAGCGTTCCAGGAGCCAGGCGAGCAGGGCCTTCTGCGCGTGCAGCCGGTTCTCGGCCTCGTCCCACACCACCGACTGCGGGCCGTCGATCACCTCGGCCGCGATCTCGAGCCCGGGGTAGGCCGGCAGGCAGTGCAGGACGACGGCGTCGACCGCCGCGCGCGACAGGGCCGCGGCGTCGACGGCGAACGGCGTGAACGGGCTGGCCGCGCCCGCGCGCTCGCCCTTCTCGAGCTCCTGGCCCATCGACACCCAGGTGTCGGTGGCCAGGGCGTCGGCGCCCTCGGCCGCCTCCTCCGGGCGGTCGGTGACGAGCACCGAACCGCCCGTCTCGGCCGCGATCTCGCGCGCCCGGTCGACGACCGCGGCGTCGGGCAGGTGCGAGGCCGGCGTGCCGACGCGCACGTGCAGGCCGGCGGTCGCGCCACCGATCAGGTACGAGTGGGCCATGTTGTTGGCGCCGTCGCCGAGGTAGGCGAGGGTCAGGCCGGCGAGCGACTTCTTGTGCTCGCGGATGGTCTGCAGGTCGGCGAGGATCTGGCACGGGTGGAAGGAGTCGGTGAGCGCGTTGACCACCGGCACTCGGCTGGCGGCGGCCATGGCCTCCACGCGCTCCTGGCCGAACGTGCGCCAGACGATCGCCGCGACCTGGCGGTCGAGCACGCGAGCGGTGTCCTCGATCGGCTCACCGCGACCCAGCTGGCTCGACTGGGCGTCGATGACGAGCGGGTAGCCGCCGAGCTCGGCCACGCCGATGCTGAACGACACTCGGGTGCGTGTCGAGGGTTTGTCGAAGAGCACCGCGACCGCCCGCGGCCCCTCGAGGGGCCGCAGCGCGAACCGGTCGGCCTTCACCCGGGCCGCCAGGTCGAGCACCTCGACCAGCTCGGTGGGGCTGAGGTCGTCGTCGCGCAGGAAGTGGCGGGGCATCAGGGCTCCTGAGGTCGTTCGGTCGGGGGGACGGTCGCGGCAGCCACGACGGCCGGAAGCGCGGCCAGGAAGGAGTCTGCCTGCTCGGGGGTCAGGATCAGCGGCGGAGCCAGGCGCACGGTGTCGGGAGCGACGGCGTTGACGATGAAGCCCGCCTCGAGGGCCGCCGCGGCAAGCTCGGCGGCCCGCGGCTCGTGGAGGTGGACGCCGAGCAGCAGCCCCTCGCCGCGCACCCCGGCGACGAGCGGGGCCCCCGCGGCGACGGCACCGGCCGCGATGCGCCGTCCGACCTGCTGCACCTGGGCCAGCAGGCCGTCGCGCTCGATGACGTGGATCGTGGCGAGCGCCGCCGCGGCGGCCACCGGGTTGCCGCCGAACGTCGTGCCGTGCTGGCCCGCGGTGAGCAGTGCGGACGCCCGCTCCCCCAGCGTCACGACCGCGCCCACGGGGATGCCGCCGCCGAGCCCCTTGGCCAGCGTGACGACGTCGGGCACGACGCCGTGGCGGGTGTGCGCGAACCAGGCTCCGGTGCGCCCCATACCGGTCTGCACCTCGTCGACGACGAGCAGGGCGCCGACCCGCTCGGTGAGTCGGCGCGCCTCGGCGAGGTAGCCCTCGGGCAGCGGCCGGACGCCGGCCTCACCCTGCACCGGCTCGAGCACGAGCGCCGCGACCTGGTCGTCGAGGGCCGCCTCGAGCGCCGCCAGGTCGCCGAACGGCAGGTGCTCGACGCCGCCGGGCAGCGGCTCGAACGGCTCGCGGTAGGCAGGCTTGTGCGTCAGCGCGAGCGCGCCGAGCGTGCGGCCGTGGAACGCGCCCTCGAGCGCCAGGATCCGCGGCCGACCGGTGCGCCGCGCGATCTTGAAGGCGCCCTCGTTGGCCTCGGCCCCGGAGTTGGCGAAGAAGACGCGCGAGCCCTGCGGTGCGTCGAGCAGGCCCAGCAGCCGCTCGGCGAGCGCCACCTGCGGTGCGGAGGCGAAGAAGTTCGAGACGTGGCCGAGCGTCGACAGCTGGGCGGTCACGGCACCGACGAGCGTCGGGTGGGCGTGGCCGAGCGCGTTGGTGGCGATGCCGCCGAGCAGGTCGAGGTAGCGCCGACCGTCGGCATCCCAGACGTAGGCGCCCTCACCGCGCACCAGCACGCGCTGAGGTGTGCCGTACGTCGGTAGCAGCGCGGCCGCGTAGCGCTGCAGCCACTGGGCCGACGAGGCGTCGGCGGACACCAGCGCATCGGCGCTGACGGCGGCGGAGGTGGGTTGGTCGCTCACGGCGTCACCATCGTTCCCGTGCCTTCACTGGTCAGCATCTCGAGCAGCAGCGCGTGCGGCAGGCGGCCGTCGACCACCGTGGCGCGCGTGACACCGCCGCGCACGGCGCGCAGGCAGGCGGCCATCTTGGGGGCCATGCCGGCGTCGATCTGCGGCAGCACCTCCTCGAGCTCGTCAGCCGCGATCTGCTGCACCAACGACGAGCGGTCGGGCCAGTCGCTGTAGAGACCCTCGACGTCGGTGAGCACCACGAGCTTCACGGCGTCCAGCGCGACGGCGAGCGCCGCGGCGGCGGTGTCGGCGTTGACGTTGAGCACCTGACCGCCGCGCTCGGGTGCGATCGACGACACGACCGGGATGCGGCCGGCGGTGACGAGGTCGAGCACGGCCGTGGGGTCGACCTCGACCACGTCGCCGACCAGGCCGATGTCGACCGGCTCGCCGTCGACGACCGGGCGGTGCCGCTCGGCGCGGAAGAGTCCGGCGTCCTCGCCCGAGAGCCCGACGGCGTGCGGGCCGTGCTCGTTGATGAGGCCGACGAGCTCGCGGCCGACCTGGCCGACGAGCACCATGCGCACGACGTCGACGGTCTGCTCGGTGGTGACGCGCAGGCCGGCGCGGAACTGCGACTCGATGCCCAGCCGGCTCAGCATCGCGGTCACCTGCGGGCCGCCGCCGTGCACGACGACGGGGCGGATGCCGACGTGGCGCAGGAACACCATGTCCTCGGCGAAGGCGCGCTTGAGGTGCTCGTCGGTCATCGCGTGGCCGCCGTACTTGATCACCACGACCTGACCGTGGAACTGCTTGAGCCACGGCAGGGCGTCGATGAGCACGGCGGCGCGGGTGGCGTCCCACGCCGGGTCGTCGGCCCGCATCGGCCGCGAGGTGCCCCAGCGGCTCATGTCGAGTACGCCGAGTTCTCGTGCACGTAGGCGTGCGTGAGGTCGTTGGTCCACACGGTGGCGGTGGCCTCCCCTGCCTTGAGGTCGATGACGACGTGGACGTTGCGGGCGGTGAGGTCGACGCCCGAGCGGTCGTCGCCCGGGCCGCCGTCGCGGGCGATCCAGACGCCGTTCATCGCGACGTCGAGCACCGTGGGGTCGAACGCGGCGCTCGTGGTGCCGACCGCGGCCAGCACCCGGCCCCAGTTGGGGTCGCGGCCGAACACCGCGGTCTTGAACAGGTTGCTGCGCGCCACGGCGCGAGCCACCTCGACGGCGTCGTCCTCGGTGGCGGCGTGCACGACCTCGATGGCGATGTCGTGGTCGGCACCCTCGGCATCGCGCATGAGCTGCTGGGCGAGGTCGTGGCAGACGGCGGTGACGGCGGCGGTGAAGGCCTCGGCATCGGGTCGGACGCCGCTCGCGCCGCTCGCCATGAGCAGCACCGTGTCGTTGGTCGACTGGCAGCCGTCGGAGTCGAGGCGGTCGAAGGTCACGCGGGTGGCGGCGCGCAGCGCGGCATCGCAGGTCGGGGCGTCGACGTCGGCGTCGGTGGTGATCACCACGAGCATGGTGGCGAGCGCCGGTGCGAGCATGCCGGCGCCCTTGGCCATGCCGCCGACGACCCAGCCGTCGCCGTGGTGCACGGCCTGCTTGCTGACCGTGTCGGTGGTCATGATCGCGGTGGCGGCGTCGGCTCCTGCGTCGGCGGCCAGGGCCGCGGCGGCCGCCGCGATCCCGGCGGAGAGCCGCGGCGCGTCGAGCTGCTCACCGATCAGGCCGGTGGAGCAGACGACGACGTCGCCGGCGTCCGCACCGACCAGCTGCGCCACCTGCTCGGCGCTGCGGTGCGTGACGGCGAAGCCCTGGGGGCCGGTGTAGCAGTTCGCGCCGCCGGAGTTGAGGACGACGGCCCGCACGACCCCGTCGGCACTGGCGACCTCGCTCCACAGCACCGGGTTGGCCTTGCACCGGTTGCTCGTGTAGACCGCCGCGGCGGCGGCCGACGGGCCGTCGTTGACGACGAGGGCGACGTCGGGGCGTCCGGAGGGCTTGAGGCCGGCGGTCACGCCGGCGGCCCGGAACCCGCGGGCTGCGGTGACGCTCACGGAGCCACCCCCACGGTCGGCAGGCCGAGCGTCTCGGGCAGCCCGAGCGCGAGGTTGAGGCTCTGGATCGCAGCGCCGGCTGTGCCCTTGGTGAGGTTGTCGATGGCCGCGACCGCGACGACCCGACCGACGCGCTGGTCGACGGCCACCTGCACGTGCGCCGTGTTGGCGCCGTAGGTGTCGGCGGTGCGGGGCCAGCTGCCCTCGCGCAGCAGCTCGACGAAGGGCTCGTCGTCGTACGCCTGCTCCCAGGCCGTGCGGACGACGGCGGGGTCGGCGTCCGGTGCCAGGCGCGCGGTGCAGGTGGCGAGGATCCCGCGGGCCATGGGCGCCAGGGTGGGCGTGAACGACACGGTGACCGGCCGTCCGCCCGCGGCCGTGAGGTTCTGCTCGATCTCGGGCGTGTGCCGGTGCACACCGCCTACGCCGTAGGGCGACATCGACCCCATGACCTCCGAGCCCAGCAGGTGAGCCTTGAGCGA
>JBQCES010000243.1:0-2576 GCA_051960055.1 Angustibacter sp.
GGGGCGTGGCGCACGACGCGGAGCGCCCACCTGCACTAGTCGGACGCCCCGACAGCACCGCTCGGCGAGCAGCTGCGGGTGGTGCGCGCCGACACGACGTTCCGGGCGCTGCTGCTGACGTTCGTGCTCCAGGCGCTCGCCACGGGCGCGATGCTCGCCGGCGTCGACTACGTGGCCCGCTGGGTGCTCGGCACCCCGATCGCGGCCACGCTGCTCTTCGTCTGCTTCGTCGGCCCCGCGCTCGTGGTCATGCCGCTGTGGCAGCGGGTCGGCACCGCGTACGGCAAGCGGCGCGGGTGGCTGGTCGCCTCGCTGCTCCTCGCCGCCGGCGCGCTGCTGCTGCTCGGTGCCCGGGTGCTGCCCGACGGCGCCGTGTACGGGGCGGTGGCGCTCGTCGGCGTCGGGTACGCGGGAGCGCAGATGTTCCCGCTCGCGATGCTGCCGGACGTCGCCACCCGCACCGGGGAGACCCGCACCCGGGCCGGCCTCTACACCGGCGTGTGGACCGCCGGGGAGACGCTCGGGCTCGCCCTCGGGCCGGGTCTCTACGCGGTGGTCCTGGCCGTCGGTGGGTACCAGTCGTCGGCGGGTTCCACCGTGGCCCAGACCGACTCGGCCCTCACCGCGATCGTCGTCGGGTTCTCCGTACTGCCCGCGGCACTCGTGCTGCTCTCGCTCCTGGCCCTGCGGGCCTTCCCGACCGACGAAGGAGGTGCGGCATGAGCATGGCGCACGACGAGATCCGGGCGGCGCTGCTCGCGATGCGCGGTCGCGACCTGCCGACGCACGGCGGCCGCACCCTCGCCTATGTCTACGACTCCGGCCTCGCCGAGGCGGACGCCGTCGGACGCGAGGCCCTGGCCGACTTCGCCTCGACCAACGGGCTGGACCCCACGGCGTTCCCGTCGCTGCTCACCATGGAGAACGACCTCGTCGGGATCGCCGGCGGACTCGTCGACGCCCCAGCCGGATTCGCCGGCGTGGTCACCTCCGGCGGCACCGAGTCGATCCTGCTGGCCGTCCTCGCGGCCCGCGACGCACGACCCGAGGTCGTCCACCCCCGCATGGTGCTGCCCGTCACGGCGCACGCCGCCTTCCACAAGGCCGCGCACTGGCTGCGCGTCGAGCCGGTGCTCGTCGACGTCGACCCGATGACCAAGCGCGCCGACCCCGACGCGATGGCCGCCGCGATCGACGCGAGCACCGTCCTCGTCGTCGCCTCCGCCCCGTCGTACGCGCACGGCGTCATCGACCCCGTGACGCCGATCGCCGCCGCAGCGGCCGCGGCGGGGGCCCGTTGCCACGTCGACGCGTGCATCGGTGGCTGGGTGCTGCCCCACCTGCGCGCCACCGAGCCCGACCAGCCCGCGTGGACCTTCGCGGTCCCCGGCGTCACGAGCATCTCCCTCGACCTGCACAAGTACGCCTACACGCCCAAGGGCGTGTCGGTGCTGCTCCACGCATCGGCCGCGCTGCGGCGCACCCACCTGTTCGCGTCGGCACGGTGGCCCGGGTACACGATGCTCAACACGACCGCGCAGTCGACGAAGTCCGGTGGCCCCGTCGCCGCCGCGTGGGCCGTGGTGCACCACATCGGCGCCGAGCGCTACGGCGAGCTGGCCCGCACCGCACGCCGCGCCACCCTCGACCTCGCCGCGGCGGCCGCCGACGTGCCCGGGCTCGCCCTCGCGGCGACGCCCGACTCCACCCTGCTCGCCCTGACCACCGACGAGACCTGCGACGTCTTCACGATCAGCGACGAGATGCTGGCGCGCGGCTGGTTCGTCCAGCCGCAGATGCGGTTCGGGCTGCTGCCACCGACGCTGCACCTCACCCTGAGCGCGGCGACGGCCGCCTCGTCCGACCTCGCCGCCCACGACCTCGCCGACGCCACGGCCGCGGCCCGCGCGTCGGGCCCGGTCGTCGTGTCGGCCGAGCTGGCCGCGATGGCCTCTGCGGTCGACCCCGCCACGCTCGACGACGCCACGTTCACGGCGCTGCTCTCGGCCGCCGGCCTCGGGGGCGACGGCGGGACCATCGAGCTGCCGGAGCGGATGGCCCCGGTCAACGCGCTGCTCGACGTCGTGCCACCCGCGCTGCGCGAGGCGCTGCTGCTCGGCGTCGTCGACCGCCTCGCCCGGCCCACAGGAGCCACCCCCACCCCGTAGGCCGACCAGCGTCGACTGCTCGCCGGTCGGTGGCACGGGACGGGCGGCCACCCCGCAGGGTGACCGCCCGTCGACGAGCTGTGGTTCGCGCGGAGCGTCAGGCCGGGATGATGAGGCCGGACGTCGCCTTGGCGCGCTCGAGGCGGGCCGAGACGTCCTCCCAGTTGACGACGTTCCACCAGGCCTTGACGTAGTCGGCCTTGACGTTCTCGTACTGCAGGTAGAAGGCGTGCTCCCACATGTCGAGCTGCAGCAGCGGGATCTGGCCGACCGGGATGTTGCCCTGCTGGTCGAACAGCTGCATGATGTGCGGCCGCCCGGCGATGGTGTCCCAGGCCCAGATGGACCAGCCGGAGCCCTGGATCGCGTTGGCGTTGGCGTTGAAGTGCGCCTGGAACTTCTCGAAGC
>JBQCES010000244.1:0-6297 GCA_051960055.1 Angustibacter sp.
GCACGATCATCGGCCAGCGGGGCCGCTCGACCTGCTGGCCCGACCGGGCCGACCGCTGGATCTGTGCGATGTCGTCGAGCACCTGGTCGAGCGTCTGAGCCATGAGGGCGTGCATCGTCATCGGGTCGTCGCCCTCGACGAAGTACGGCTGGTGGCCGTAGCCGACGAGCAGCGCCTCGAGCTCGTCCTGCGGCAGGCGGGCCAGCACGGTGGGGTTCGCGATCTTGTACCCGTTGAGGTGCAGGATCGGCAGCACGGCGCCGTCGCGCGCGGGGTTGAGGAACTTGTTGGAGTGCCAGCTGGCCGCCAGCGCGCCGGTCTCGGCCTCACCGTCACCGATGACGCAGGCCACCAGCAGGTCGGGGTGGTCGAACGCCGCGCCGTACGCGTGCACCAGCGCGTAGCCGAGCTCGCCGCCCTCGTGGATCGACCCAGGCGTCTCGGGCGCCACGTGGCTCGGGATCCCCCCCGGGAAGGAGAACTGGCGGAACAGCGCCCGCATGCCCTCGACGTCCTGACCGACGTGCGGGTAGGTCTCGCTGTACGTGCCCTCGAGGTAGGAGTTGGCCACCAGGGCGGGCCCACCGTGGCCGGGACCGGTGACGAACATGGCGTCGAGGTCGCGCTGCACGATCGCGCGGTTGAGGTGCGCATAGAGGAAGTTCAGGCCCGGCGTCGTGCCCCAGTGCCCGAGCAACCGCGGCTTCACGTGCTCGGCCTGCAGCGGCTCACGCAGCAGCGGGTTGTCGAGCAGGTAGATCTGGCCGACCGACAGGTAGTTCGCGGCCCGCCAGTAGGCGTTGATCCGCTCGAGCTCGGCGTCGTCGAGCGCGGGGCGGGCGGGAGAGGACGGGGTCATGGCACTCCTCAGGCTGGTCAGGCGCCCACCCTAGGGGCGTCCTGCCGGCCTGCGCTGCCCCTGAACGGGACGTACGTCCCCTCAGTTCGCCGGCGTCTGCGCGGCCCTGCCGTCGTTCGGTCGGGCGGGGTTCACCCCGCCTGGCAGGTGCGTCACCCAGCGCTCAGCCACGAGCAGCGCGATCTTCATCTCGCGGTCATCGACCGGCACCGTGCGGATGCCCTCGGCGGCGTAGCGCGCCAGCGCCTTGGCCAGGTCGTGCACCTTGATGTTGTGGTTGCGCGACATCTCGGCCAGCTCGGCGTACGCGTCGTCGGGGCTGCACCGGCGCAGCCCCATGATCACGCCCTTCGCCTGCTCGATCGGCCCTCGCGTGCGAAGCGCTTCCCTCAGCTGGCCCGCTTCTTCCGCGAGGTCCATCCACTGCTGCTCGTCCAACGCTCGTGCCTCCGGGGCAAACGATCACCTCGAGGGCACCCTTCTTCTAGAGGGCCCGAGTTCGCGAACGATCATAGTCGACCACCAGCGCGCGGTGGTCAGAGACCGGCAACGCCACGCACGTCACCCGAACGGGCCCCCAGGCCGCGGGCTCAGGGGTCACGAGGACGTGGTCGAGCTGCCGCACGGGCTCGTCGACCGGGAACGTCGCGGCGCGCGCCAGCGGGGCGAGGCCGCTCCAGCGCGCAGCCGCCGCCGCGTCGAGGTTGAGGTCGCCCATCAGCGCCAGGGGGCTGCCGAGCCCACGCGTGCGACGCACCAGCCGGCGCAGCTGCACGGCGTTCCAGCCCGGCACGAACGTGAGGTGGGTGCTGACGACGGCCAGTGGCCCGGTCGGTGCGTCGACCACCGCCCCCAGCGCCACGCGCGGCTCGTCCCGCACGAGCGTCGGACGACGGCGGCTGGGGAACGTCATCGGCACCGGCGCCGGTAACGGCGGCAGGCGCACGACCTGCCAGTCATGCACCGGATGGCGACTGAGCAGCGCGATGCCGTAAGCGGCAGCGTCCGGTTGCTCCTCGCCTGTGGCCGCCACCCACGTGGCCCCGGGCGTGCCCGCGAGCGCCGCCACGAACCGGTGCTCGCGCGCGCCCATGGCCTCGGCGGCCACCGCAGTGAGGTCGGCGCCCCCCGAGCGCTCCTGGAAGCGGTCGACCTCCTGCAGCGCCAGCACGTCGGCGTCCAGCGCGGCGACGGCGTCGGCGAACCGCCCCACATCGACGCGGCCGTCCTGCAGGGAGCGGCCGTGCAGGATGTTCCACGTCACGAGGCGCACGGGCCCACCCTGCCGCGCCCGGCCCTCACCCGCAGCGCGAGCATGCGCCCTCGTCGGCGGGGTAGGTGGCGCGCATGGCTGACGAGGCGGAGAAGGAGCGGTACGACCTGCGTGAGGCGCTCAAGCGCACCGCGGTGGCGCTGAAGAGCGGCGGCTTCGCGTTCGCGCTGGCCGGCGGGTACGCCGCGTGGGCCCGCGGTGCGCCGGAGCCCAGCCACGACGTCGACTTCGTCGTCGCGGCGGACGACCAGGCGCGAGCCGCGGACCACCTCGCGGCGTCCGGGCTGCGGGTCGAGCGCCCTCCGGAGGACTGGCTGTTCAAGGTCTTCACCGACGGTTCGATGGTCGACGTCACCTACCGGGCGGCCGGCGAGCCGGTCACGCGCGAGCACCTGCACGACGCCAGCACCGTCGAGGTGCTGTCGGTCGAGATGCCGGTGCTGTCGGCGACCGCCGTCATGGTGAGCAAGCTCGCGGCGCTCGACGAGCACTACTGCGACTTCAGCGCGCTGCTGCCGGTAGCCCGCGGGCTGCGCGAGCAGGGCGACTGGCCCCACGTGCGAGACCGCCTGGGCGACAACGACTTCGCCCAGGTCTTCCTCGACCTGCTCGCGCGGCTGGGCATCACAGCACCGGACGACCACCCGTGACGGCGACCCGCGCTCCCGAGACGTAGCTGCCGTCGTCCGAGGCCAGCAGCACGTACACGGGCGCGAGCTCCGCGGGCTGGCCCGGGCGCCCGAGCGGGGTGTCGGCGCCGAACTGCTCGACCTTCTCCGGCGGCATGGTCGAGGGGATCAGTGGCGTCCAGATCGGGCCGGGGGCGACGCTGTTGACCCGGATGCCGCGCTCGCCGAGCAGCTGGGCCAGGCTCGCCGTGAAGTTGGCGATGGCCGCCTTCGTCGCGGCGTACGGCGCGAGCTGCGGGCTCGGCATGTCGGAGTTCACCGACGAGCTGCCGATGATCGACGAGCCGGCACCCATGTGCGGCAGCGCGGCCTTCACGAGGTGGAACATCGCCGAGACGTTGGTGCGGAACGTGTGGTCCCACTCCTCGTCGCTGATCTCCTCGATGGTCTCGTGGCTCATCTGGTACGCCGCGTTGCTCACGAGCACATCGACCTTGCCGAACGCCTCGACCGCCGTCGCGATGACCTCACGGCAGTGCGCCGGCTCGGCGAGGTCGCCGCGCACCAGCACCGCCCGGCGGCCGGCGTCCTCCACGTAGCGCGCCGTCTCGCGGGCGTCGTCGTCCTCGCTGAGGTAGGAGATGACGACGTCCGCTCCCTCGCGGGCGTAGGCGATGGCGACGGCGCGCCCGATGCCGCTGTCGGCACCGGTGATGACGGCGGCGCGTCCCTCGAGCTTGCCCGAGCCCCGGTAGCTCTGCTCGCCGCAGTCCGGCTTCGGGTTCATGTCCTGCTGCGACCCGGGCGGCTGCTGCTGCTGCGCCGGCTGGTTCATGAGTCCTCCTCGTCGTCGGTGCCGGGCGTTACCCGCCGACCGGCGCGGCATGCGTGATCCGGGCGTGGCGGGGTAGATCCAGGTATGGCACCTCTCGACGTCACGACCGTCGTCATGACCCGCGACCGTCGCGACGAGCTGATGACCAACCTGCAGCGGCTCGACGGCCCGGTCGTGGTCGTCGACAACGGATCCAGCGACGGAACGCCCTCGGCGGTGCGCGGGTCACGACGCGCCGACCTCGACGTCATCGAGCTCGAGCGCAACCACGGCGCGGTCGCCCGCACGATCGGCGCCGAGCACGCCCGCACGCCGCTGGTCGCGTTCGCGGACGACGACTCCTGGTGGCACGAAGGGTCGCTCGCCCGGGCGGCGCAGGCCTTCGCCGAGCACCCGCGGCTGGGCCTGCTCGCCGCCCGCATGGTCGTCGGGGAGGACGGCTCCCGGCTCGACCCGGTGTGCGTCGAGATGGCGGCCGCCCCGCTGGGGCAGGCAGCGGACCTGCCCGGCCCCGACGTCCTGGGGTTCGTCGCCTGCGCGGCGGTCGTGCGTCGCGAGGCGTTTCTCGGCGTGGGCGGCTTCGACGACGTCGTCTTCTTCCCCGGCGAGGAGGAGCGCGTGTCGCTCGACCTCGCCTCGACCGGGTGGGGCCAGGCCTACGTCGACGACGTCGTCGCCCACCACCTGCCGTCACCGGTGCGGTCGACGCCGCTGGCCCGCCAGGCGCTGATCGAACGCAACCGCGTGCTCACGGCGATCATGCGGCGTCCGTGGCCGGTGGTGCGCGAGCGCCTGGCCGAGCGGACGGTGCCGCGGCAGGAGGGGCGCGCGGCACTGGCCTGGCGGGCCGCTCGCGCGGTGCGCCACCGGCGTCTCGTGCCGCCGCACGTCGAGGCCCGCGCTCGCCTGCTCGAACGCGGTTTGAACGACGCGAGCGTGGGTAGTTCCCGATCATGAGCGGACAGCGAGTCGTCGTCACGGGCGGAGCAGGGTTCATCGGCAGCCACCTGTGCGAGGAGCTGCTGCGCCGCGGTGACGAGGTGGTGTGCATCGACAACTTCCTCACCGGCGGCCCGCAGAACGTCGCCCACCTCATGGACCACCCGCGGTTCACGCTGCTGCGCTGCGACCTGGTCGACTTCGTGCACGTGGGCGGCCCGGTCGACCTGGTGCTGCACTTCGCCTCTCCGGCGTCCCCGATCGACTACCTGCGACTGCCCCTCGAGACGCTCAAGGTCGGCAGCGTCGGCACCTGGCACGCGCTGGGTCTGGCCAAGGCCAAGCAGGCGCGGTTCCTGCTGGCCTCGACGTCCGAGGTGTACGGCGACCCGCAGGTGCACCCGCAGCCCGAGGAGTACTGGGGGCACGTCAACCCGGTCGGCCCGCGCGGCGTCTACGACGAGGCGAAGCGCTACGGCGAGGCCCTGACCATGGCCTACCACCGCGCCGAGGGCGTCGACACCGCGATCGTGCGGCTGTTCAACACCTACGGCGAGCGCATGCGCCCGAACGACGGACGCGCCATCCCGACCTTCGTGCGGCAGGCGCTGGCCGGTGAGCCCGTCACCGTCGCCGGCGACGGCTCGCAGACCCGCTCGGTCTGCTACGTCGACGACACCGTGGCCGGGATCCTGGCGCTGGCCGACAGCCACGAGGAGGGGCCGGTCAACATCGGCAACCCCGACGAGCGGTCCGTGCTGCAGATCGCGCAGGACGTCATCGCGGCTGTGGGCTCGCGCTCGCGCATCGAGTTCATCGACCGGCCGGTCGACGACCCCGGCGTCCGGCGTCCCGACACCACCATCGCGCGCGAGCGGCTGGGCTGGGAGCCGAAGGTGACCTGGGCCGAGGGGCTCGGGCAGACCGTGGCGTGGTTCCGCTCGCTCGAGGCGCTCAGCGCCTGACCGGCCTCACCCCAGGCGCGGCGCAGGCGGCGAGGACCTCGTCGACGCTGATCTGCAGCAGGTGCGGGTCGGGCTCGGCGCCGTGCGGGTCACCCGTGCCGTCGCCGTGCCACAGCACCGAGTGCAGGTCGAGGTCGATCGCCGGACCCCACGCGGACGGCGCCACCGGGCCGAACAGCAGCACCGACGGCACCGCGAGGGCCGTGGCCAGGTGCGCGATGCCGGTGTCGCCGCAGACGACGAGAGCGGCGTCGCGCACGAGCCCGGCCAGCTGCGGCAGCTCGAGCGCGCCTGCCGTGCTGGCAGTGGGCGGCAGGCCGGCGCGCTCGGCCACCTGGGCGCACAGGGCTCGCTCGGTGGGGCCGCCGGTGATGACGACGTCATGCCCCTCACCGGCCAGCGCGCCCGCGACCTCGGCGAAGCGGTCGACCGGCCACCGGCGTGAGCCGTACGCGGCTCCCGGGTGCACGATCACGCGGCCGGTCGATGGCCCGCCGGCGTCCGGGCGCGCGCGCAGGCGCAGGTCGTCCGGCGTCGCCTCGGCGCCCCAGGCGGCCACGAGCCGGATCCACCGCTGCACCTCGTGCTCGCCCGGCGCCCACTCCACCCAGGTCTGCGGCACCTCGGCCGCCGGGTCGGGCGGCGCGAACGACAGCACCTGCCGGGGCCGCGCTGCGGTGAGCAGGTCGCGGCTCGGCGGGCCGTTGCCGTGCAGGTCGACGGCGTCGTGCGGCCCGAGGGCGAGCCCGGGCGGCTGGTCGTCGAGGTCGCGCGTGGGCACGTAGCCGTCGACCACG
>JBQCES010000245.1:0-2577 GCA_051960055.1 Angustibacter sp.
GGCTACCTCGCCGACCGCCTCGCCCGCCTGGGCATCGAGGACGCGCTGTTCAAGGCCGGCGCGACGCCGGGCGCCGAGGTCGTGATCGGGCCGGGTGACGACGCGGTCGTCTTCGACTGGGAGCCCACCATGACCGCGGGCGCCGAGCTGTTGGCCGGCCCCCGTGGCACCGACCTGCGGCTGGGTACCGAGGAATCGCGCCCCACGCGCAAGGCCAAGCGCGAGGCGTTCGAGGAGCGCCGCTCGGCGCGCGACGCGGCCCGCGACCAGATCGCCGCCGAGCGGGCTGCCGGCCGCTGGACCGACCCCGACGGCTCCGACGACTGAGCCCCCGCCGTGACCCCGCCCGCGCACCTCACCCGCCGCGCCGACCTCGCGCGGGCCGGGCGCGTCGTGGTGAAGATCGGGTCGAGCTCGCTGACCACCGCGGACGGCCGGGTCGACGACGCGCGCGTGACGGCGCTGGCGGGTGTGCTGGCGGCGCGCCGGGCGCAGGGGCACGAGGTCGTGCTCGTGTCGTCCGGTGCCATCGCCGCCGGGCTCGAGCCGCTCGGCCTGCCGCGCCGCCCGCGCGACCTCGCCACCCAGCAGGCGGCGGCGAGCGTGGGGCAGGGCCTGCTCGTCGCGCGCTACGCGGCCGCGTTCGCCGCGCACGGCCTGGGGGTGGGCCAGGTGCTGCTGACCGCCGAGGACGTCATCCGGCGCAGCCACTACGCCAACGCCCAGCGCACCCTCTACCGGTTGCTCCAGCTCGGTGTGGTGCCCGTCGTCAATGAGAACGACACCGTGGCCACCGACGAGATCCGGTTCGGTGACAACGACCGGCTCGCGGCGCTCGTCGCGCACCTCGTGCACGCCGACGCGCTGGTGCTGCTCACCGACGTCGACGCGCTCTACGACCGCGCGCCCACCAAGCCCGGCGCCCAGCGGGTCGCCACCGTAACCCGGCCCGATGACCTCGACGGCATCGCCCTCGGCTCCTCGGGCAGCCACGTCGGTACCGGAGGCATGGTCACCAAGGTGGAGGCGGCCGCCATCGCCACCACCGCCGGCATCGCCACGCTGCTCACCAGCGCCGACCAGGTGGCGGGCGCGCTGGCCGGTGCCGACGTCGGCACGTGGTTCGCACCCACGGGCTCGCGGCGGGCCAGCCGGCTGCTCTGGCTGGCCCACGCCACCCGGCCGCGCGGCCACCTCACGTTGGACGCCGGAGCCGTCGCGGCCGTGGTCGAGCGGCGCCTGTCGCTGCTGCCGGCGGGGGTCAGCGCGGTGAGCGGCGACTTCGCTGCAGGCGATCCGGTCGACCTGTGTGACGAAAACGGCCACGCCGTGGCCCGCGGACTGGTCAACTATGCAAGTGCAGAGCTGCCCGGGCTGTTGGGCCGTTCGACCCGAGAGCTGGCTCGTGAGCTCGGACCTGCGTACGAGCGCGAGGTCGTCCACCGCGACGACCTGGTGCTGCTGCGCTGAGGCTGGAAGGAAGTGGCGGTGAGGGGCGTCGAGCAGGCGTCGCAGTCGGCGATGCCGCTGTGGCACGTGACGTTGACGGTGGCCGGCGAGCCGGTGGCCGCAGCGCAGCTGCGTGAGGCGCTCGAGCAGCTGGTGCACGAGCGGCCGTTCATGCTCGCCGTGCGCTACGCCGACGACCGCGCCGAGCTGCGCTACTGGGACGAGGCCGAGGACGTCGACGACGCCGCCGCCATGGCCCTGCGCATCTGGGCCGAGCACCGCGCGAGCTGCGGCCTGCCGCCCTGGCGCGTGGTCGGCGTCGAGGTGATCGACCGCGACACCGTGCACGCTCGCGGTGCCGACCGTCCGCAGACCCCGCTCATCACCGCCGGCGTCACCCCCCTCTGACCTGCGCGCCCCCTCCGGCGTTGATCACGTTCAGTGGGTGACACTCCGCTTGCCGAGGGTTGCACCCCTCGACACGTGGGCGGAACCCTCGACCAGCCCGTGGTCGGCACCTTCTGACGCCGGGCCCGCCGCCGTAACCTGGGCCCATGTCGAGCACCGCTGAGCTGAGCCCCGCCGCTGCCGGGCCCGCCGACGCCGGGTCGCGCGAGCAGGTGCTGGCCGCCTGCCACGCCGCACGCGAGGCCTCCCGCGCCGTCCGCCCGCTCACCCGCGCCGCCAAGGACGCCCTGCTGCTGGCGATGGCCGACGCGCTCGTCGCCGCCACCTCCGACGTCGTGGCGGCCAACGCCGTCGACCTCGAGCGCGGCGAGCAGGCTGGCGTCACCACCGGGCTCCTCGACCGGCTGCGCCTCGACGACGCCCGCGTGGCCGGCGTCGCCGACGCCCTGCGCGAGCTGGCCGCGCTGCCCGACCCCGTGGGCGAGGTGGTGCGGGGTCAACGCCTCGCCAACGGGCTCGAGGTGCGCCAGACGCGCGTGCCGATGGGCGTCGTCGCGATGGTCTACGAGGCCCGCCCGAACGTCACGGTCGACGCCGCCGGACTGGCGCTGAAGAGCGGCAACGCCGTGGTGCTGCGGGGCGGGTCGGCGGCGGAGCACACCAACCGCGCGCTCGTGGCCGTGCTGCGCCGCTGCCTGCAGGACGCCGGTCTGCCGGCCG
>JBQCES010000246.1:0-3665 GCA_051960055.1 Angustibacter sp.
GGGGCGCGGGGGTCGGGCGGCCGGGGGGCGCGCCGGGGGGGGTGGTGGGGGGGGGCGGGGGGGGGCCCGTCGCCGCCCCCCACGCCGAGGTCGGTCATCCACCGGCCGAGGGCCGCGGGCGCTGCGAGCAGCACGGGGCGCGGCGCGAAGCGGCGGCGCAGGCCCCGCAGCGCGGGCACGCCGGTGAGCGCGTCACCCAGCCCGATCGCGCGCAGGGCCAGCACCGGATCGGTGCCCGCGGCCTCCAGGGGCTGCGTCACCGGCGCGCCGCGTCGGCTCGCGCGAGCAGCGTCGTCGTCGAGCGGCCGTCGAGCAGCGGCACGATCTCGACCCGGCCGCCGTACGCCTCGACCACGCGAGCCTCCGGCAGGTCTGCGGGCGTGTAGTCACCGCCCTTGACCCACACGTCGGGCTGCAGACGGCTCAGCGTGGCGCTCGGGTCGTCGTCCTCGAAGACGACCACGGCGTCGACGCACCGCAGCGCCTCGAGCAGGCGGGCGCGATCGGCGACGGAGTTCACCGGCCGGCTCGGGCCCTTGAGCCGCCGCACGCCGGCGTCGGAGTTGAGCAGCACGACCAGCTGGTCGCCGAGGGCGCGTGCCGCCTCGAGCAGCGCGACGTGCCCGGCGTGCAGGACGTCGAAGCAGCCGCCGGTGGCGACGACGGTGCCCTCCCTCGCCCCGCCCGGGCGGCACGCCGCCACTCCACCACCGGAGAGCCACGTCGCGACGTCGGCCGACGCGGCGCGCACGGCGTCGACGAGCTCCACACCGCGCGCGAGGCCCAGCGCCAGTCCACCGGCGAAGCGGTCGCCCGCGCCGCACGTGTCGACGCCGTCGGGGCACTCGCCGGCGGGTGTGCGCACGGCTTCGGCGTCCCGGTCAACGACGACGGCGCCACGCTCGCCGTCGGTGACGACGACGGCCTGCGCAGCCCAGCGATCGCGCAGCGTGGCCGCCACTTGGTCGAGCTGGCCGGTCGAGTCGCCGGCAAACCCCTGCGCCTCGACGTGGTTGGGCGTCACGACGCGGACGCCGGCCACCGGCGCCTCACCGCGCGGGTGCGGGTCCCAGACGATCGGCACGCGAGAGGCGACGCGCTGCAGCACCTTGCGGACGGCGGGGTGCCGGGTGACCGGACCGCCGTAGTCGGCGACGAGCACCGCGTCGCACGAGCGCACGAGCCGCTCGAGGGCGACCTCGTCGACCACCTCGGACTCGTTGCGCTGCAGGCCGTCCAAGGCGTCCACTCCACCGAGGAGGTGGCCGGCGTCGTCGATGCGCACGAGCGACTGGCCCTGCGCGCGCACGCGCGTCTTCCCGATGGTGGTCGGCGGTGACAGCACTGCGTGGACGTCGATGCCGCCGAGCAGCGCGCGCAGCCGGTCGCCGGCGGCGTCCGTGCCGATTCCAGTTGCCAACGTGACGTGCACTCCCGAGCGCGCGGCCAACAAGGCGGCCAGTCCGGCGCCGCCCGGCCGCTCGCTCACGTCGCGCACGTCGACCACCGGCACGGGGGCGTCGGGGGCCACGCGCTCGACACGGCCGTTCACGTCGCGGTCGAGCAGCGCGTCGCCGATCACCAGGAGGCGCACCGTGGGCTCACGCAGGTCGCTCACAGAGCGGCTCCGGCGGTGCGAGAGCGCAGGTCGACGGTCTGCGAGGGACGCTGGGCCAGCGCCCGCTCGACCGCCGCGCACAGCGCGTGCACGGCGACGAGGTGGCCCTCCTGGATCGCCGACGTCGACTGCGCATCGACGCTGATGAGGCGATCCGCCATGCGCGCCAACGGGTTCGGCGTCGGGCCGGTCATGGCCCACACGTCGACGTCGACCTCGCGAGCCCGCTCGGCGGCGCGCAGCAGGTTGGCGCTGCGCCCGCTCGTCGACAGCAGCAGGAGCACGTCACCCGCGCGACCGTGGGCCTCCACCTGCCGCGCGAAGACCTCGTCGCCGCCGTAGTCGTTGCACACTGCCGTCACCGTGGAGGTGTCGCCGTGCAGCACGATCGCGGAGAGGGGCCGGCGCTCGCCCTCGAAGCGGCCCACGAGCTCGGCGGTGAGGTGCTGCGCCTCGGCCGCGCTGCCGCCGTTGCCGGCCACCAGCAGGCGGCCGCCGTCGAGGCAGCGCGCGAGCCGGCGTCCCCACTCCTCGACCTCGCGCTCCTGGCGCGCCAGGTCGGCCAGAGCCGCCGACAGGTCGTCGAGGTGCTCGCTCAGCGTGCCGTAGGACGAGGTGGTGCGAAGGGTGCTCATCAGGCCTCCTCGGGAGTGGTGCGGTCGAGGCCGCGCGCTCGGATGAGCGCCGGCTCGCGCACGTCGACGGACGACGGCAGCAGCCGCGCGTAGACGGCCTCGGTCTCGGCCGCGACGTGCGACCACGTGAACTGGCGGCGGACCCGCTCGACGCCGGCGCGACCGAGCCGGCGCAGGTGGTCGGGACGCGACACGATGCGCCGCACGGCCTGTGCCACAGCGGCCGGGTCGCGCGGCGGCACGTGCTCGCCGGTGACGCCGGGCTCGACGGTGTCGAGCATCCCGCCGACCGCGGACGCCACCACGGGCGTGCCACTGGCCATGGCCTCCAGCGGCACGATGCCGAACGGCTCGTACCAGGGAACGGCGACCACGACGTCGGCCGCGCGCAGCAGGGCTGCGGCGTCGTCCTGGCTGACGCCGCCGAGCAGGCGCACGCGCTCACCCACGCCGCGCTGTGCGGCGTGCTCCTGCAGGCGACGGACGTCGGCGTCCGCCTGCCCCGACGGCGGACCGCCGGCGATCACGAGCTCGGCGTCCGGCAGCTGCTGCAGCGCCTCGATCGCGGTCTCGATCCCCTTGCGCTCCACCAGTCGGCCCAGGCACAGCAGGCGCGTGCTGCCCGGCGTCCACGGCGAGCGGCACGACCCCTCGGGCGCGAACCGGTCGAGGTCGACGCCGCAGGGCACGACGTGCAGGCGCTGCGGGTCGGCGCCGAGGTCGAGCAGCTCCGACACCTCGTCGCGGCAGGTGGCGATCACGGCGTCGAGGTCGTGCACGAGCCGCCGCTCGATGCCGAGCCGTTCCGCCGGGCTGGTGTCCTGGGCACCCTGGTGGCGGCGCTTCACGACCCCGAGCGCGTGGAACGTGACGGCCGCCGGCGGTGGGTTCTCGTGCACCAGCAGCGCGTCGCGGGTCGCGAGGGCCGACATCCAGAAGTGCGCGTGCACGATGTCCGGCCGCCGCTCACCCGACCACTCACGCCGCAGCCACAGCGCCATGTCGGCCATGTACGGCAGCAGGTCGTCCTTGGGCACCGCCTCGGCGGGACCGGCCGGCACGTGCACGACCTCCACACCGGGCGCGAAACCCTGTCGCTCAGGCAGATCGGGGTCGTCGCGGCGCGTGTAGACCGTCACCTCGTGGCCGCGGCGGGCCAGCTCGGTCGACAGCGCGGCCACGTGGACGTTCTGGCCGCCGGCGTCCTCTCCGCCGAGGACGGCGAGCGGGCTGGCGTGCTCGGAGACCATCGCGATGCGCATCACAGCATCCCCTCCAGGAGGTCGTCCCAGTCGGTCAGGAAGCGCTGCACGCCGTAGTGCGCCAGCACGTGGGCCCGAGCCGCGCGGCCGCGTTCGGCGGCCTCGGTCGGGTCGGCGACGAGGCGGCGCGCGGTAGCGGCCAGCAGGTCG
>JBQCES010000247.1:0-4500 GCA_051960055.1 Angustibacter sp.
GTCGGGGTTGTACTGGGTGAACCGGGGAAACACCATGCTCGCGATCACGTCGTTCGACAACAGGCTGGATGGCAGCGCCTTCGCCACGGGAGTGGAGATCACGAAGTTCGGGAGCAGCAGGCCGAGGAAGCCCCCGGCCACGATGAATGCCCAGAAGGCGGTCAGCACGCCCGACACCCTGCTGGTCGGCAGCCGCGTCTCCGACGCGTTGTACACGTAGAGGAACACGATGGTCGCCGAGAGGTAGAGCGTCGCGCGGAACGCGAACCCCACGACCCGACCGCTGGTGTCGAGCATCACCGAGCTGGCCAGCATCCAGACCAGGAAGGCCACCCAGACACCGAACCCCAGGGGTGCCCGGTTGTGGCCCCGCCGCAGCATGTACAGCAGCATCGGGATCGCGGCGAGCGACCAGACGACGTCGCGCAGACCGAGGAGCCAGCAGATCGGGAAGCCGATGAACAGTGCGGCGAACGGCCACGCCGGCAACTGTCCCCGCGGCGGCCCCCCGCCGCGGGAAGGGCCTGGCGCTCGGGGACGCTCGGGCGCTGCCGTCCACGAGGTCGTCACGGTCAGATACCGCGTCCCGCGCGATGGGCGAGGCTGACGACCCGCTCTGCCGACAGCAACCCGGTGGTGACGACGAGTGCCGCGTACGCGCGCTGCTCGCGCCAGTGGTGCCGCACCGAGCGGCCCGCCCAGCGCAGGGCGTCCCGTCGTTCGCCGAGCCCGGCGTGCGCGAACGCGAGCTGGCCCTCGATCCGGGCCAGCCCGCGCGGGCTCCCCTGGAACTGCGGGTACTTGTCGGTCAGGTAGTGCAGGGCCGCGATGATGGTGCGGTACCGGTCGGCGAAGAAGCTGGCCTGGTGCCAGTTCACGCGCACCAGGGGAGCGGGCACCGAGGGGATCGCGCCGGCGGCGGCGGCCCGCAGCAACCACTCGTAGTCCTCGCCGTACCCGCCCGGGATCTCCTCGTCGACCAGACCGATGGCATCGACCATCACGTCCCGCCGGATGAGCGCCGTGCACGGGTTGACCTCCATGACGCGGTCCTGCAGCAGGTGCGCCACGGTCACCGGTTCGACAGGTGCCAGCCGGACGGCGTCCCGATCACGGAAGTTGACCAGGATCCCGCAGGCCACCATCGGCGCGCGGGGGTGCTGGGCGAGCAGCGCGACCTGGGCCGAGAGCTTGCCCGGCAGCCACTCGTCGTCGTCGTCGCAGAACGCGACCAGGTCGCTGCGGCTCGCGACGACCCCGCTGTTGCGCGCACCGGCCAGACCCGGCGTCCGTTCGTTGCGGATCGCGCGCACGCTGCGCCGCGGTCCGGTCCGGACGTCGACCGGGTGGGGCTCGCACTGGTCGAACACGACGACGCACTCGACCTCACCGGGGTAGTCCTGGTCGAGGATGAGCTGGACGGCGCGACGGACCAGCTCCGGCCGGTCCCGGGTCGGCACGACCGCCGTGACGGATGGCCAGTCCTGGACGTGCGAGGACTGCGGCGAACCCACGGCCAAACCCCCTCAGACGTCTTGTCCCCCGGCTGACGACGAGCCGGGATGGTTCCGCATCGACGACGCGTGCGGTGGCCCCGACTCTAGTTGTCCGGAAGATCGCGCACGGGCGGATCGGCAATTTACCCATCCGGAGGAATCGGCAGTCGGCGGCCGCAGCCGACGGTTACCCTGGCCCGAGGATCAAGATGGACCAACCGTGGGGAAAGTCGAGCATGGTCGAGCGTGAGGACGGCGCGTCCGTCGAGCTGAAGCACTACGCAGACGTCCCCCGGCGGCGGTGGCGCGTCGTCCTGGTGACGACGGTCCTGTGTCTCCTGGCCATGGCCGTCTTCCTGCAGGTCGCGCCCGCCTCGGCTACGGCGAACACCGTGGTGCAGATCGGCGTGATCAGCACCGACCTGTTCGATACAGCCCGTCCGGCCGGCCAGCTGGTGGACGCTCCGGTCGAGGCTCGGCTCGTCCGGTCCGACGACGTCACCACCGCGGCCGCGAAGCTGTTGTCCCCACCCGGTGACGCGGCGGTGCTGCGGGCGAACAGCCAGGTGAGCGGCGCCGACGGTGGGACGACTCTCACCATCGTGTACACCGCTGCGACCCCCAAGGCCGCCAGTGCCGGCGCGACAGCGCTGGCCCGCGCTTACCTGGAGAACCGGGGACAGATCGCTGCGCAGGCGCGCCGCGATGCCCTCGACCAGCTGCGCGCCAGCCTGGATGACGTCCGTTCAGACCTCGCGCGGGCCAATGCGACGCTGGCCAGCAGCAAGCCCGGCAGCGCCGCGGCTTACGACGCCCGCACGTCACAGGCCGTGCTGCAGCGGCAGGTCGAGGATCTCGGAATCCGCCAGAACGCCCTGTCCAGCATGGTGATCAACCCCGGACAGATCGTGACGCCGGCTCGGGCGTCGGCCGTCGCCATCAGCCCGTCGCCCAAGCTGTACCTGGCCGGCTCATTCGCCTTCGGCCTGGCGCTCGGACTGCTGCTCACGTTCGTGAGGGACCGCACCGACCGGCGGATCCGCGGCCGGCGGGACGCCGAGGACTTCGCCCACGCACCGGTGGTGGCCGAGCTGTCGCGCGACCTGCTGACCGGTGACGCCAGCGACCAGGACCACGAACAGCTGCGCCTGGTACGGGCACACCTCGGGACGCCGTCACGCGCTGAGGACGTGGCGCAGACCGCACCCCGGTGCGTCCTGGTGGCCGGCGCGGACGGCTGGGCCCAGGTGGTGGCGACCGAGCTCGCCCGGACGTCGGCCCAGGCTCACCAGCGGGTCGCGCTGGTGCTCACCGGCGAGGCTGAGGTCCCGGACGGGCTGGTCGACCTGAAGACACCACTCGGCCTGACGCCGGTGGTCAGCCGGCTGCCCCGGCTCACGGTTGCCCGGCTCGCATCCGCCACGGACGACGTGGCGGAGGCGGCCGGCAGCGGGGAGCTGGAGCGGCGCGTCAGCCAGCTCGTCGAGGACGGCTTCCAGACCATCGTCGCGGTGTCGCCCGGTACGCCCCGCTCCGGGCTCATCGCGCTGGCCTCGCTCTGCGACGAGGCGCTGGCCGTCATCACGGTCGGGCGGTCGACGAAGCAGTGGGTGAGCGAGCTCGACGACGACCTCGGGCGGCAGGGCGTGCCGCTGGCCGGCGTGGTGCTGTGCGAGCGCGTCCGGCGCTCGCGCCGCCGCGTGGCCCCGCCGGCCGACGGCGAGCAGCCGAACGACGACGTCCCTCAACCTCGGCAGCCGCAGGCCTCTGGTTCGACTCGGGCCTGATTCGATGAGCACGATCCGGCGCGCCCGAGTGGCGGGCGTCGACGTCGACCCGATCACGATCCAGGAGACAGTCGGGCTCGTCCGCGAGTGGGTCGCGGCCGGACCGCCCAGGGTTGCCGTCGGGGTCAACGCCCACGTCGTGAACCAGGCGGCGCGCGATCCGGATTTCGCTGACCTGCTGGCCCGGGCCGACCTGGCGTACGCCGACGGTCAGTCGGTCGTCTGGGCGGCGCGGCTCGGCCCGGTGCCGGTGCCCGAGCGGGTGGCGACGACGGACCTGGCGCATCCGCTGGCCGCCATGTGCGCCGAGGAGGGCCTGCGGCTGTACTGCTTCGGCGCCCGCCCCGGGGTCGCCCACGAGGCCGCCAACCGGCTGCGCGAGGCGCATCCGGGGCTCGAGGTGCAGGCCCACCACGGCTACGTGACCCCGGAGGAGGTGCCGGCTGTGCTGGACGACATCAGGTCGTTTGCACCGCACGTGCTCCTGGTGGGTCTCGGCGATCCAGCCCAGCAGCACTGGGCGCAGACGCACGGTCGTCAGACCGGCGCCAGCGCGATCCTGACCTGCGGCGGGCTGTTCGACTGGGTGAGCGGCAACAACCGGCGGCCGCCGGCGTGGATGGTGCGGGCCGGCCTGGAGTGGTTGTGGCGCATCATCCTCGAGCCTCGACGCCTGTTCCTGCGGTACGCCGTCGGGAACCCCCAGTTCGTCTGGCGGGTTCTGCGCGCGCGTCGCCGGGCGGCCGACCAGGAGGCTGCGGGTGCCCGCTGACCTGCGTCGCCGACTGGCCCAGGAGGCTCGCATGATGCGCTTCCACACGGTCGTGAACAGCGTGGCGGGCAGTGCCTTCGTCCCTCGCCCGCTCCGAGCCGCGATCTACCGGGTCATGGGCGTGCAGGCGAAGACGTCGAACGTGTTCTCCGGCTGCCGCATCACCGGCCCGCGCCTGCGGCTGGGTGAGCAGACGTTCGTCAACCACGGCTGCTACTTCGACGTCGCGAGGGGTGAGATCGACATCGGTCGCCGTTGCCTGCTCGCACCGGAGGTCATGGTGCTCGCCGTCACGCACGAGCTGCTGCCCGACGGTCAGGTCGACCGCGCTACCCGCGCGCTGCGCACGGTGGTGGAGGACGACGTCTGGCTCGGCGCCCGGGTCGTGGTGATGCCGGGTGTGCGGATCGGCGCCGGCTGCGTCGTCGCGGCCGGAGCGGTCGTG
>JBQCES010000248.1:0-3921 GCA_051960055.1 Angustibacter sp.
AAGGCGTTCCGCAACGAGATCACGCCCGGGAACTTCATCTTCCGTACGCGTGAGTTCTAGCAGATGGAGATGGAGTTCTTCGTCGAGCCGAGCACCGCGGCCGAGTGGCACCAGCGGTGGATCGACCTGCGCACGCAGTGGTACGTCGACCTCGGCATCTCGCCCGAGAACCTGCGGCACTACGAGCACCCCCGCGAGAAGCTGTCGCACTACTCCGACCGCACGGTCGACATCGAGTACCGCTTCAACTTCACCGGCTCGGAGTGGGGCGAGCTCGAGGGGATCGCGAACCGCACCGACTTCGACCTGACGACGCACAGCAAGCACTCCGGCGTCGACCTGTCGTACTTCGACCAGGGCAACAACGAGCGCTGGACGCCGTACGTCATCGAGCCCGCAGCCGGCGTCGGCCGGTCGATGATGGCCTTCCTGCTCGACGCCTACACCGAGGACGAGGCGCCCAACGCCAAGGGCGGCGTCGACAAGCGCGTCGTGCTGCGGCTCGACCCGCGGCTCGCGCCGGTCAAGGTGGCCGTGCTGCCGCTGTCGCGGCACGCCGACCTGTCGCCGAAGGCCCGTGACCTCGCCGCCGCGCTGCGCCGCCACTGGCACGTCGACTTCGACACCCTCGACGACCAGGCCGTCACGGTGCGCGAGCGCGACTCGATGAGCCAGGAGCGCGTGGCGCTCGACCAGGTCGAGAGCTACCTCGCGGCCAGGCTCGTCGGCTGCTGAGCGCTCGCGGTCCACTCGGCCGCGACCTGCGTCAGCCGGTCGAGCACGAGCGCGACGGCGGGGTCGGCCTCGGCGCCGGCGCGGACGGCGGCATAGAAGTGCCGGGCCGCGGGCGTGCCCAGCAGGGGCGCGACCGTGAGACCGGGAACGGGTAGCGGCTGGGCCACGCGAGGCACCAGCGCGACCCCGGCCCCGGACGCCACGAGGGCGCCGAGGGCCACCCAGTCGCCGACGTGGTGACGCACGTCGGGCGTGAAGCCGGCGTTGGCGCACACCGCCTCGGTGAGGCGGGCGCACGAGCCGCCGGGATAGCCCGACACCCACGGCTGGTCGGCGAGGTCGGTGAGCCTCACGCCCGCAGGGTCGGCCGCCGGGTGGTCGACGGGCAGCACGGCGTCGAGCGGGTCGACCAGCAGGTCGACGCGGTGGTAGCGGGGGTCGGTCACCGGCGGTCCAGGGGTGTGGTGCACCGTGACGGCGATGTCGATATCACCGAGCTCGAGGTCGGTGAACAGCTGCGGTGGCTCCGCCTCACTGACGCTCACCGAGAGGCCAGGATGGCTGTCGCGCAACGACTTCAGCGCGGGGGCGATGATCGCCGTGATGCCGGTGGAGAGCGAGGCGATGCCCACGTGGCCGGCGTCCCCGGCGTCCCACGATGCGAGGTCGGCGCGGGCCACCTGCAGCTGCTGCTCGATCACCGCGGCGTGCTCGAGCAGCCGTCGCGCGCGGGCCGTGAGCCGGACGCCGCGCCCGCGCTTCTCGAGCAGCTGGACGCCGGTGTCGCGGGCCAGGCCGGCGATCTGCTGCGACACCGCCGAGGGCGTGAGGTGCAGTGCCGTCGCGGCCGCCGAGACGGTGCCGTGCTGGTCGAGCATGTGCAGCACGCGCAGGCGGCGCAGGTCGATCGTGAAGTCACGACTCAACGTTGACATGCACGAATAGTAGATGGACTGAATCGTTGCTGGTGCCGAGAATTGCTTCATGAGTCGTCGCGCCGCCCTGCTGTTCGCCGGGCTCTCCATCGCCTGGGGCATCCCGTACCTGCTGATCAAGATCGCCGTCGAGGAGCTCAGCCCGCTCACGCTCGTGTTCGTGCGGACGGCGCTCGGCGCGCTCCTGCTGCTGCCCGTCGCCCTCGCGCGGGGCTGGGTGCGGCCGGTGCTGGCCCGGTGGCCGCGGCTGCTCGTCTTCACGGCCGTCGAGATCACGGTGCCGTGGCTGCTCCTCACCCGCGCCGAGCAGCACCTGTCGAGCTCGCTCGCCGGCCTGCTGGTGGCGGCCGTGCCGCTGGTGGGTGTCGGTGTAGCGATGCTGACCGGCCGGCACGAAGCGCTCGGACGCACCGGGGCCGCCGGACTGGCGCTGGGCGTGGTGGGGGTCGCGCTGCTCGTCGGCGTCGACGTCAGGGGGAGCCAGTGGTCGGCCATCGGCGAGATGGCCGTGGTCGTCGTCTGCTACGCGCTCGGCGCGGCGCTGCTGTCACGGTGGTTCTCCGACCTGCCCGGGCCCGGCGTGGTGGCGCTGTCGCTGACCGCTGCGGCGCTGGGGTACCTGCCCTTCGCCGCGCCCGGCCTGCCGACGTCGCTGCCGTCGGGCCGCGTCGTGACCGCTGTGGTGCTGTTGGCGCTCGTCAGCACGGCGGCGGCCTTCCTCCTGCTCGTCGGGCTCGTGGCTGAGATCGGGCCGGTGCGCGCGACCACCATCACCTACGTCAACCCCGCGGTCGCGGTGGTGGCGGGTGCCGTCGTCCTGGGGGAGGCCATCACGGTCTGGACCGTCGCCGGGTTCGGCCTCGTCATCGTCGGCTCCCTGCTGGTCAACCGCCGGCGTCCCGCACCAGTGCCGCTCGACGAGGCCGCGCCCTGCCCCGCGCCCGTCCCCACCACCTGACCGCTCTCCCCACCCCCGCCCCCACCCCCGCCCCCACCCCCGCCCCCACCCCCGCCCCCGCCCCCCGTGGTTTGGTGCGGTGGCACCCCGCTCCAATCTGATGGGAGCTGGGGCACCCCGCTCCAATCGGTAGTTGGAGCAGATCGCCCCAGAAGTGCTCTCGCAGTCTCGGTTGTCCACAGACCACGGCCGCCGCCGAGTTGTCCACAGGCCGTCTCGCGGCGCTTTCGTCGCCTCCTCCCGCTCGCCAGGGTGGAGGCCGGAGGTGGTCGGATGGCTGCGAAAGACGCAGTGGGTCGCTACGGCGAGGACGTCGCCGCGCGGCACCTGGTCGGGCTGGGCTACCAGCTGCTGCACCGCAACTGGCGGTGCGAGCTGGGCGAGATCGACATCGTGGCGCGCGACGGTGACTGCCTGGTGGTCTGCGAGGTCAAGACCAGACGCTCGACGGCGTTCGGCCACCCCGCCGAGGCCGTGACGGCTCGCAAGGCCGTCCGACTGCGACGGCTGGCCGCCCGCTGGTTGCAGGAGACCGGGCTGCACCCGCCCCAGGTGCGCATCGACGTCGTCGCGGTGACGCGGCCACCGCGAGGTCCGGCCGCCGTCGAGCACCTCAAGGCGGTGGCCTGATGGCGCTCGGCCGCACGCGCTGCGTGGCCCTCGTCGGCATTCAGGGGCACGTGGTGGACGTCGAAGCCGACGTCTCGAGCGGCCTACCGGCGTTCACCATCACCGGGCTACCCGACGCGTCACTGGGCGAGGCGCGCGACCGGGTGCGCGCGGCGTGCGCCAACTCCGGTGTCGCCATCCCGCCCCATCGCATCACGGTCAACCTCTCACCGGCCTCGATCCCCAAGGCCGGGACGTCGTTCGACCTCGCGATCGCGGTCGCGGTACTCGTGGCTGCCGAGGCGGTGCCCGAGGAGGTGGCACGCGACGTGCTCCACCTCGGCGAGCTCGGCCTCGATGGTCGGCTGCGACCCGTGCGCGGAGTGCTGCCCGCGGTGCTGGCCGCCGCGCGGACGGGCATCGAGCGGGTGGTCGTGCCCACGGCGAACGTCCGTGAGGCCGAGCTGGTGCCCGGGGTGCAGGTCCTGGGCGCCGACTCGGTGGGCGGCCTGGTGGCGCGCTACCGCGGCGAGCAGGTCGAGGAGCCGTGCGACCCGGCGCAGTACGAGCCCGAAGCCGGGCAGACCGCTCACCTCGACCTCGCCGACGTCGTCGGGCAGGGCGACGCCCGCCGGGCGCTGGAGGTGGCGGCGGCGGGTGGCCACCACCTGTTCCTGCTGGGGC
>JBQCES010000249.1:0-2925 GCA_051960055.1 Angustibacter sp.
GGCGCCCAGCGCGTGCCTGAAGTCGTCGCTGGCCGCGGGCTGGAGGACCTGACCATCGGGGGCACCGGCTCGTCCGTCGGCAGCGGCGGCATGGTCACCAAGGTCGAGGCCGCCACGATCGCCAACGCCGCCGGCATCACGACGGTCCTGACCAGCGCCGCCCAGGCCGCGCACGCCCTCGAGGG
The DNA here is from genome assembly GCA_051960055.1 of Angustibacter sp. GTDB lineage: Bacteria > Actinomycetota > Actinomycetes > Actinomycetales > Angustibacteraceae > Angustibacter. The sequence goes on from JBQCES010000249.1 coordinate 186, forward strand.
GGCGGACGTCGGCACCGTCTTCGCCCCGGGCGGCGGCTCGCGGCACACCTCGCGCCGGCTGTGGCTCGCGCACGCCACGACCCCCCGAGGCCGGCTGCTGCTCGACGCCGGCGCCGTCCGGGCGATCACCGAGCACCGCAAGTCGCTGCTGCCGGCGGGCATCTCAGCCGTCGAGGGCACCTTCGTCGACGGTGACCCCGTGGACCTGTGCACGCTCGAGGGCGAGCCGGTGGCCCGTGGGCTGGTGAACTACACCTCCGCCGAGCTGCCGGGGATGTTGGGCCGCACCACGCACGCGCTGGCCAAGGACCTGGGGCCGGGGTACGAGCGCGAGGTCGTCCACCGCGACGACCTGGTGGTGCTCTGAGCCGTCAGCGAGGGGGCGTCGTCAGGGGGAGGGCGTCATCGTCGGCCGCGGCTGCAGGACGATCTCGCCGGTCGCGCCGTCGACCACGGCACGGCTGCTGAGTGGCTGCTCCAGAGTGACGGCGGCCGTGCGCAGCTGGGCGATGGCCGGGCAGGCCACCTCGCCGGCCGGGGCGGCGTGCGGGTACTCACGGACCCGGATGTACACGCGGTCGACGGTCTCGCTCGCCTGCGCGCGGTAGTCGGCGCCGCACGGGCCGGGCCGGTCCGGGACCCCGCTGAACGTCACGACGACCTGGCGTCCCTGCACCCGGTAGGAGTCGAAGGGCTGGAGCCGGCTCGTCGCGTCCGGGGCCGGCGAGCCGCCGGAGCAGGCCGCCAGCAGCGCCAGGACGACCGCGGCCACGACGGCGCTCGCCGCGGTGGCCGCGGCCGTGGTGGCTCGCCGAGCGGTCACCGCGCGTGTCCCCTCAGCGGACCTGCGTGACCTCGAACTGCAGGCGCGGGCTGGCGATCGCGTCCTGCGACTGCACGAGCTGCAGCTCGCGCTCGCCGGACTCCAGCGTCGTGCTGAGCAGGTCGAAGACGCTGCTCGCGGTCCGGGCCAGCGCGACGGCGGGGTCACCGGTCTCGAGCAGGTGCGCGGTGAACAGCGCCGCGGTGACGTCGCCGGACCCGTTGGCCTTCATCGGCAGCCGCGGCGTCTGGACGACCCAGGCCCCGTCGCCGGTGACGGCCATCATCTCGATGGTGTCCGCCGGCGCGTCCGGGCGCTCGACGCTCGTGACGAGGACGGTCGAGGGCCCCATGTCCCGGGCGAGGTCGACCGACGCCAGGGTCTCCTCGAACGTCCGGGGCTCGGTCCCGGTGAGGAAGCCGAGCTCGAACTGGTTGGGCGTGATGAGGTCGGCCCGCGGCACGACCCTCTCGCGGAGCAGGACCGGGATGGCCGGGTGCACGAAGCAGCCGCTCTTCGCGTTGCCCATGACGGGGTCGCACGCGTAGATGGCGTCGGGGTTGGCCGCCTTGACCCGCTCGACCGCCTCGAGGATGACGTCGCCGATGTCCTCGCCGCCCTGGTACCCCGAGAGCACGGCGTCCACCGCCGGGAACGCGCCGCGCTCCTCGACCCCGCGGATCACGGCGCGGACGTCGTCGGCCGGCAGCAGCGGCCCGCGCCACTCGCCGTAGCCGGTGTGGTTGGAGAAGTGCACGGTGTGCACGGGCCACACCTCGACGCCGAGCCGCTGGAGCGGGAAGACGGCCGCGGAGTTGCCGACGTGGCCGTAGGCGACCGAGGACTGGATCGACAGGATGCTCACCCGAGCCATTCAACCAGCCGCCGCAGCGCCCCACCCCCTGCCCCGCATGCGGACGGCGGCGTCCGGGCGTGGGCACCCGGCATACGCTGGGGGCATGGCCGAGATCGACCCCACCGCCGTCGAGCAGGTGGCGACGGCTGCCCGCGCCGCCCGTGCGGCGTCACGACGCCTCGCGCTGCTCTCCCGTGCCGACAAGGACGCCGCGCTGCACGCGATGGCGGACGCGCTCGAGTCCGCCGCGGCCGACGTCGTGGCGGCCAACGCCGAGGACCTCGCCCGTGGCCGGGACGCGGGCATGGCGCAGGGCCTGCTCGACCGGCTCGCGCTCGACGAGGCCCGCGTCCACGGCGTCGCCCAGGCGCTGCGGGACGTCGCGGCCCTGCCGGACCCCGTGGGTGAGGTCGTGCGCGGGTCCACGCTCGCCAACGGGCTGCAGATCCGCCAGGTCCGCGTGCCCATGGGGGTCGTCGGCATGGTCTACGAGGCGCGCCCCAACGTGACCGTCGACGCGGCCGGCCTGGGGCTCAAGTCCGGCAACGCCGTGATCCTGCGTGGCGGCTCCGCGGCCGAGTCGACCAACCGGGCGCTCGTCGGGGTGATGCGCAGGACCCTCGAGGCCCGCGGCCTGCCCGCCGACTCCGTCACCCTGCTCGAGGGCGGTCGCGACGCCGTCCGCGCCCTGCTCACCGCCCGCGGTCTCGTCGACCTCATCATCCCGCGCGGTGGCGCCGGCCTGATCCAGACCGTGGTGACCGAGTCGACCGTGCCGGTCATCGAGACGGGCGTCGGCAACGTCCACGTCTACGTCGACGCGGCGGCCGACCTCGACAAGGCGCTCGCGATCACCGTCAACGCCAAGACCCACCGGCCCAGCGTCTGCAACGCCGCCGAGACCCTGCTCGTGCACGAGGCCGTGGCGGCCGACTTCCTGCCGAAGGTGCTGGCCGAGCTCGCCGGGGCCGGGGTGGCGCTGCACACCGACGCCGCCGCGGGGACGGCGGCCGAGACCGCCGGCGTGCCGCACACCGACGCCACCGAGGCGGACTGGGACA
>JBQCES010000250.1:0-10930 GCA_051960055.1 Angustibacter sp.
AGCCCGACCTGCAGCGTGCTGCGGTCACGCCACAGCACGCGCAGGGAGGGATCGAGTCGGGGTCTGAGCACCCTTCGAGCCTGGCAGGTCCGGCGTCCCGGCCGTGGCCGTCATCCACACCCCCCGCGCCCGTCTTTTGGCGCGGTGGCACCCTGCTCCAATCCTTTCGGAGCTGGGGCACCCAGTCCCAATGGCTGGTTGGAGTAGAACGCCCCACCGTGCCAGGTCTCGGTTCGCCGCCTTCTGGGGAAGATCACTGCAGTTCCGGATTGGAGCGGGGGCACCCAGCTCCAATAGGAAGGCAGCAGGGTGCCACCGCACCAAAAAGGCGGGAGAGGTTGCGGGGGTGGAGGGTGCCGAGCGGCAGGGCCCGGAACACGCCGAAGGGCGGCCCGCCGTGCGGACCGCCCTTCGGTGCTGTCGGGCTCGGTCGAGCCGACGGCGGAAGCTCAGGCCTTGCCGAGGATCCGGTTGAGGTTGGTGCCGCACACCGGGCACACACCCTTGGCCATGCGACGGCCGTTGGTCTCGACGACCTTGCCCTCGGCCTCGCGCTTCTCCTTGCACTTCACGCAGTAGAACTCGCCGCTCCAGGTCTCGTCGGCCATGTCTGCTCCTCATTCGTCTCGGGGTGGGGTCGTTCGGTGGCGGTCGGCGCCCGAGCGGGTCAGGCCTCGTGCCTGGCCGCCTGTCGGGGTTGTCCACCTCCGGACGCGGGGTCCGGACGGCGCACCGAGCCTGGGGCATGCGCCCTCGTGCTCACCGATCGGCCCTCACCATAGACCAGTTCGTGCTCAGGCCACGGGAGGCGGGGCCCCCGCGACACGCGCGAAGCCCCCTGGGGCGCGCGCGGGAGCCACCCGCATCTTCCCCAAGTGCAGGTGGTCCCGGGTTATCCCAGGGGGCCTCGTTGGGCAGAACGCTAGGACCGCTGTGGTTGCGCGGTCAACGTGGCCGGCGCGTCGGCTGTGGACAACCTGTGGACAGCCTGGGGACAAAGGCTTCCACTCCTGTGGGAGAGCGGGGGATGAGCCTGTGGGCGACGGACGTCGGCACCGACCGACGACGCCCTGACCTGCACACCCGCGATCCACAGACTGTGGACGAAAACTCGTCTGCCCGGCGTGCCCTGTGTGTCCGCAACCGCCACGGTCGGCTCGGACGGGTACCGTCCAGTCATGGCCACTGAGGTCGAGGTGCGTCGCAGCCGACGCCGGCGCCGCACCGTGAGCGCCTACCGCGACGGCGGCCGCACCGTCGTGCTCATCCCCGCGCGGTTCACGCCGTCGGAGGAGGCCGAGTGGGTGGCCGCGATGGTCAAGCGGCTCGAGGCGCAGGACAAGCGCCGTCGGCCCAGCGACGCGGCGCTCGCGCGGCGGGCCGGTGAGCTGTCCGCCCGCTACCTCGGGGGTCATGCCCGCCCGTCGTCCGTGGCCTGGGTGAGCAACCAGAACTCCCGCTGGGGGTCCTGCACCCCCATGGACGGCACGATCCGGATCAGCTCGCGCGTGCGCGGCATGCCGTCGTGGGTGCTCGACTACGTGCTGCTGCACGAGCTGGCGCACCTGCTCGAGCCGCGGCACGGCCCGAGCTTCTGGGCGCTGCTGCAGTCCTACCCGCGCACCGAGCGGGCGCGCGGGTACCTCGAGGGCGTCTCAGCGGCGTCGGGCCTGGACGTCAGCGACACCGACGACGAGCCCGCCGACGACGGCAGCGGCCCCGACGCCGAGCCCGCCGGATGAGCCTGCCCGCGGTCGATCCGCCGTCCGGTGTCGACGCCGTACTCGCCGAGGCCCGGCGGGGCCTGCGGCGCTACTCCCCGCGCGAGGCCCACGACGCCCTGGCGCGTGGCGCGCTGCTCATCGACACGCGCACGCCGGAGCAGCGCCACGAGCAGGGCGAGCTGCCGGGGGCGATCGTCATCGACCGCACGGTGCTCGAGTGGCGGCTCGACCCCGCCAGCGGTGTCGCCATCCCCGAGGCGGGGTGCGACGTCGAGGTGATCGTGATCTGCCGGCAGGGCTACAGCTCGAGTCTGGCTGCGCGCAGCCTGCGCGACGTCGGCCTCTACCGCGCCACCGACGTCGTGGGCGGCGTCGAGGCCTGGCTGGCCGCCGGCCTGCCTGTCGACGACGGCCCGGCCGACGTCCGCCGCTGACCTCGTCGAGCCCCGCCACCCACGGTCGGGTCAGGGGTGGGAGGCCAGGCGCAGGGTGCGCACAGCGGCGGGCAGCCGCACCGGCAGGTCGACGACGACGTTGTCGGGCAGCGCGTCGAGCGGCCACCACGCGACGTCGTGGCTCTCGTCGCTGACCACGGGCACGGCGTCCGCGTCGGCGACGGCCGCGAACGCGACGTCGAGGTGCTCGCGACAGCGCCCGAACGCCGGCGGCAGCGCGTGCCGGTTGAGGTCGACCACCGACGCCGCGCCCCCGCCTCCGACCAGCCGCAGGTCGACGCCGGACTCCTCGGTGCCCTCGCGCAGCGCCGTCCCCGCCAGCGTCGTGTCGCCGGGCTCGAGGTGGCCGCCGAACTGCACCCAGAAGTTCCCCTTGCGATGGAACGTCATGAGGATCCGCTCACCGGCGGGGTCGAAGACGAAGCAGCTCGCCGTCAGGTGCTCCGGCGGCCCCTCGCGCCAGATCCCGTCGGGGTGCTCGGCCACGTGCGCGAGGTAGTCCTCGCGCAGGGCCGCCTGCCCGGCGTCCGGGGGTGTCCACCCTGAGAGGGTACGGACGACGTCGGCCAGCAGGTCGCTCACGCGTCGTCGCCGGAGGAGCCCTCGTCGCCCGACAGCAGCCGCTCGATCGCGGCGTCGACGTCGGCCGAGGTGGCGTCGGCGTCGGCACGGCGCTCGGCGTAGCCCATGGGGTCGTCGAGGTCGTCGGCCGTGGGCATGAGGTCGGGGTGCGACCACACCGCGTCGCGGCCCTCGACGCCCCGCGAGCGCTCGATCACCTGCCACAGGGCGGCCGCGTCGCGCATGCGGCGAGGCCGCAGCTCCAGCCCCACGAGCGCCGAGAACGTCTGCTCGGCCGGGCCGCCGATCGCCCGGCGGCGACGCACGGTCTCGCGCAGCGCGCTCGCGTGCGGCAGGGCCGAGGCGGAGGCGTCCGTGACCACCTCGACCCAGCCCTCGAGCAGCGCGAGCGCGGTCTCGAGCCGGTCGAGTGCCGCCTGCTGCGCGGGCGTGCGCTCGGGCTCGAACAGCCCGCTCGACAGCGCCTGCTGCATGCCCGCCGGGTCGCTGGGGTCGGCCTCGCGAAGCGCCGACTCGATCCGGCTGGTGTCGATGGTGATGCCGCGCGCGTAGTCCTCGACGGCGCCGAGCAGCCAGCCCGACAGCCAGGGCACGTGCGCGAACAGCCGCGACCGCGCCGCCTCACGCAGCGCGAGGTAGAGCCGCACCTCGTCGGCCGGCACGTCGAGCCCCTCGCCGAACGCCGCCACGCCGGCCGGCAGCAGCACGACCGACCCGGAGTCCACCAGCGGCAGCCCGATCTCGGTGCCGCTCACGACCTCGGTAGCCATCGTGCCGATCGCCTGGCCCACCTGCATGCCGAACACCGAGCCACCGACCTGGCGCATCATCTGCTGCGCCGAGCCGCCGAGCATCGCGCCGAGCGGCCCGCCGAGCTGCGCGGCGAGCTCGGGTGGCGCCTGCTGCGTCATGGCGTCGGTCATCGCGGTGCCGACGCTCTCGGCCACCGGCTCCACCAGCCGCCGCCACACCGGGCGCGTGCCCTCGACCCACTCCGCACGGCTCCACGCGAGCGCCCGCGCCCCGGCGGCCGGCAGGGTCGTGTGGTCGTCGAGCCAGGTGTCGGCCAGGCGCAGCGCCTCGACCACAGCCCGCTGCTCGGACGCGGACACGCTGGCGTCGCCGTGCTCGCTCACCACCTGCCGGGCGATCTCGCCCGCGAGGTCCCAGTTGACCGGGCCGCCGTCGCCGGGGGTGGCGAGCATGCGCTGCACCTGGCCCATCATCGCCGTGATCTGGGCGGCGTCGACGTTGCCCGCGCCCGCCGCCTGCAGCGCCTGCGCGAGCGCCTCGGGGTCACCCGCGCCGCCGAACAGCGCGGCGAACGGGTTGGCGTCGTCCGGCTGCTCGTCGCGGTCGCGGCGCTCGTCGTCGCCGTCGTCGGGGTCGCCAGCCGGACCGAAGCCCATCGGTCGGTTCATCGCGCACGCTCCTCGTGGTGTCGGCTCGCTCGCGGACGGCGAACCTGGCGGTCGTCGCGCCCGGCCCCTGGGGTGCCTGAGAAGATGGCGCCCCAGCAGGTGCGATCGTCGGCCTGTCACGACCTTAACCAGGGAGGTGCCCGGTGAGTTCCCCCACCGAGGATGCCTCCACCGAGGGTTCACGCAGAGCGAAGCCGGTGGCGCGCCGCGGGGGACGCCGGGGCCGGCGCGGCGCGCGCCCGACCGTCGCCGTGGTGGGAGCTGCCGACGCCCTCGGCACCCTCGTCGTCGAGCGGCTGAGCGCGCGGGCCGAGGCCGGCGAGGTCGGCAAGGTGCTTGCCCTCGACGCCGAGCGCGGGCCGGCCGCCGCCACCTGGCGGGTGGGGCCGGTCGACGTCCCCGAGGTGGCCGACCGGCTGCGCGGCGCCGACGTCGTCGTGCTGCTCGCCGCCGACACCGACCTCGCGGCAGCGCTCGCGACGCCGTCGGGGGAGCGGCGCGATCGTGCCGTCCGGCGCGCGCAGGCCGTGGCCACGGCGGCCGCGGCGGTGGGCGCGAGCCGGCTCGTCGCCGTCACGAGCGCGATGGTGCTGGGTGCCGCCGCCGACAACCCGGTGCCGCTGCCCGACGACGCACCCGTCGCTGCGCTGCCGGACGGCGGGGTGGTGGGCGACCTGCTCGAGGTCGAGCAGGTGCTCGCCCGGGTGAGCCGCACGCACCCGGGCGTCACGGTGACCGTGCTGCGGCCCGCGGCGCTGGTGGGCCCGGGTGTCGACACGACGACCACCCGGCACTTCGAGGCTCCCCGGCTGCTGGCCGTGCGCGACGCCGGCACGCGCTGGCAGTTCTGCCACCTCGCCGACCTCGCCGAGGCCGTGGCCGTCGCGATCACCGCCGGGCTCGACGGCTCGCTCACGGTGGGGTGCGAGGGGTCGCTGGAGCAGCGCGAGGTCGAGAAGCTGTCGGGCATGCGGCGGGTGGAGCTGCCGGCGTCGCTGGCCTTCGGCACCGCGGAGCGCCTGCACCGGGTGGGTGTGCTGCCCGCGCCGGCCAGTGACCTGGCGTTCGTGGTGCACCCGTGGGTCGTCGCGTCGTCCCGGCTGCGCGAGGCCGGCTGGGCCCCGGCGTACGACAACGAGACGGCGCTCGGCGAGCTGCTCGAGCAGGTGCGGGGTCACCACGCGCTCGCGTCGCGGCGCCTCGACCGGCGCGATGCGGCGCTCGGAGCGGCGGGGGCAGCCGTGGCCCTGGTGGGAACGGCGGCGATCGTGCGCCGTCGACGACGGAGGGAACCCTGATGGCTGACGCGACGGCGGTGCGGCTGGTCGACATCCGCGAGACGGCCCTGTCGGTCGACGAGGTGCACGCCGCCGTCGCCGACCCGCGAGCCGGTGGGATGGCGCTGTTCGTCGGTGCGGTGCGCGACGCCGACCACGAGCGCGAGGTCAACGCCCTGGCCTACTCGGCGCATCCCACTGCGGCAGAACGACTTCGCGAGGTCTGCGAGCAGGTGGCCGCCCGCCACGACGTCGTCGCCGTCGCTGCCGTGCACCGGGTGGGCGACCTGGCGATCGGTGACCTCGCCGTCGTCGTCGGCGTCAGTGCCGTGCACCGCGGTGAGGCGTTCGACGCCGCGCGCGACCTCATCGACACGCTCAAGTCGACCGTGCCGATCTGGAAGCACCAGGAGTTCGGCGACGGATCGCAGGAGTGGGTCGGCCTGCCGTGAGCGGCAGTTACGCTCGTGAGGTGAGTGGCCGTGGATGAAGCGATCGGGGCAGTGACGGCGGTGCCGGCAGGCGCGCTGGCGTCCGGCCTGTCAGTGTCGAGCGCGCCGTTCTGGTTCTGGTGGCTCGTGCCGGTCGTGCTCACGCTGATCGTCGTGGCCGGTGTGGCGCTCGCCCGGCGCGAGCGGCCGCGCAAGGGCGTCGAGGCGGTCGACGACTACGCGCGGTTCCGGCAGGCCATGGCGCAGGTCCGCGAGAGCACACGGAGGAACGGGTGAGCCGAGTCGACCAGACGGTGCCGCTGCTCGGGCGGCCGCCGTCGTCGTCCGGGCTGTCGCCGCGGGCGCTGACGATCCTGGTCACCGGCGTGCTCGCGATCGCGCTCGCGGCGATCGTCGCGCTCATGCCCGCGCCCTACGCGATCTACTCGCCGGGGCCGGCCACCAACGTGCTCGGGAACGTCGGCGGCACGCCGCTGATCAGCATCCAGGGCCAGCCGAGCTACCGGCCGACGTCCGGAACGCTCGACATGACGACGGTCGCGGTGTCGGGAGGTCCGGGCCACGAGGTGGGGCTCGGTGAGGTGCTCAGCGCGTGGATCTCGCGCACCCAGGCGGTGATCCCGGTGGAGCAGGTGTTCCCGCCCGGGCAGACCGAGCAGCAGAGCGAGCAGGAGAACGCCGCCGAGATGTCGCAGTCGCAGGAGGACGCCACGGCGGCCGGCCTGCGCGAGCTGGGCGAGAAGGTGCCCGAGGCGGTGAAGATCGTCGAGGTCAGCAAGGACGTGCCGGCGGCCTCGGCGCTCAAGGCCGGCGACGTCGTCCTGTCGCTGCAGGGGGAGAAGGTCACGAGTGCCGACGCCCTGCGCTCGACGATCCAGGGGCTCAAGCCCGGCGACACCGTGCGGCTCACCGTGCGGCGCGCCGGCAAGCCGGTGGACGTCACGACGACGACCACGACGTCCGACGGGCGCACGGTGCTGGGCGTGGGGATCTCGTCGTCCTACGACTTCCCGGTCGACGTGAAGTTCGCGACCAAGGACGTCGGCGGCCCGAGCGCGGGCATGATGTTCGCCCTCGGCATCTACGACCTGCTCACGCCCGGCGACCTCACAGGCGGCGCGAAGATCGCGGGCACGGGCACGATCGACGGCGCGGGCAAGGTGGGGCCGATCGGCGGCATCGCGCAGAAGCTCGTGGGCGCTCGCGATGCCGGCGCGCAGTGGTTCCTCGCGCCGTCCGACAACTGCGACGAGGTCGTGGGCAACGTGCCCGACGGGCTGCGCGTGGTGAAGACGTCGTCACTGCACGAGTCGCGGCTGGACGTCGAGAAGATCGCGAGCGGGCAAGGGGCCTCGCTGCCCTCCTGCACCGCCGCGGGCTGAGCCGGCGGGTCAGTCCTCGAGGGTGGCGGCGAGGGCGGCGACCAGGCCGGGCACGAGCTCGGGTCCGACGGCCACCGAGCCGGGCTCGTCGTGCTGGCGCTGACGCAGCCCGCATTGGTGCTCGCCCGAGCGCAGGACGGCGACGGTGAGCCGGACGTCCTCGCGCTGCGGGTGCTTGGCGAGGTGCTCGACGGCGTCCTCGGGGCGCGAGGGCAGGTCGCGCTCGGCCTCCGGGGGGACGACGAGCCGCTCCACCGTGAGCGCCACGCCGTCAACGTCCGGACCCCACGCCATCTGGCGCAGCATCGACTCGAGGTTGGAGGTGACCGGCAGCCCCTCCTGCTCGACGGCGATGAGGTGGCCGGAGTCGGCGTCCGCGGCGGCGACCGTGCCGGGATCGAGCTGGCCGCGCAGCGACGGCTCGCGCTCGAGCAGCGCCGCGGTGCGCACCAGGGCGAACAGGCGCGGCGGCTGGTCCCAGCCGGCCTCGGCGACGTGTCGTTCGGTCTCGAGCAGGGCGCGCGTCAGGGAGTCCACGCCCCGATTGTCCCAGGCGCCGAGCGCGCCGATCGACGCGGGAACCTCAGCGGACGCCGGTAAGTTGAGATGTCGAGGGCGCTGCTGCGCGCCCCGAGGTCGGCCGGAGAGGGATCGCCGTGAGCTTCAACCCACCCTGGGGTGGATCGCCGCGTGGGGGAGACCGGCCGGTGGTGCGGCCGCGCAAGCGCAGCCCGCTGGTGCCCACGATCGTCATCGTCGTGGCCGTCATCGTGCTGGCGGTGTTCGCCTCGCGGCTGTGGGTCGACGTCCTGTGGTTCGACTCGATCGGCTACCTGAAGGTCTTCACGACGACGCTGGGTGCGCGGGCGTTGCTGTTCGCCGTGGCCGCGGTGCTCACTGGGGGCGCGGTGGCGGCGAGCCTGTCGATCGCCTACCGCACGCGGCCGGTGTACGCGCCGGTGTCGCCCGAGCAGGCGAGCCTCGACCACTACCGCGAGCAGGTCGAGCCGCTGCGACGCGCGGCGGGCGTCGTCCTGCCGGTCGCGGTGGGCCTGATCGCGGGGGCGGCGGCGTCGGGCAAGTGGCAGGTGTTCCTGCTGTGGCGCAACCGCACGCCGTTCGGGGTGAAGGACCCGCAGTTCAAGATCGACCTCGGCTTCTTCGTGTTCACGATGCCGTTCCTGCGGCTGGTGCTGAGCGTGCTGATGGCGGCGGTGGTGCTGTCGGCGATCTCGGCGTTCGTCGTCCACTACCTCTACGGCGGGCTGCGGCTGCAGGGCGGTGACCAGCGGACGACGAAGGCGGCGCGCGTGCACCTGTCGGTGCTGCTCGGGCTGTTCCTGCTGCTGCGCGGCGCGTCGTACTGGCTCGACCGCTACTCGCTGACGACGGCGCAGCACTCGCTGGCGCGCGACTTCACGGGCATGACGTACACGGACGTCAACGCGGTGCTGCCGGCCAAGATGTTCCTGGCCATCGCCTCGGTGGTGGTGGGGCTGCTGGTGATCGGTGCGATCTGGCTCGGGTCGTGGCGCCTGCCCGGGCTGGGCGTGGCGCTGCTGCTGATCTGCGCGATCGTCGTCGGCGGGCTGTACCCGGCTGCGGTGCAACGGTTCCAGGTGAAGCCGAGCGAGTCGTCGCGGGAGACGCCGTACATCTCACGCAACATCGCAGCGACACGGACGGCCTACGGGCTGTCGGACGTCGACATCCAGGACTACGACGCCAAGACCACCGCGACGAGTGGGCAGCTGCGCAACGACGCCGAGACGGTGCCGGGCATCCGCCTGCTCGACCCGGCGCTGGTGTCGGACGCGTTCCGCCAGCTCGAGCAGGTGCGCCAGTACTACGCGTTCCCTGACTCGCTGGACGTCGACCGGTACACCATCGACGGCAAGTCGCGCGACACGGTGCTGGCGGTGCGCGAGCTCGAGCTCGACGGTCTGGCCGACGCGCAGCGCAACTGGGTCAACGACCACACGACGTACACGCACGGCTTCGGAGTCGTTGCGGCGTACGGCAACCAGCGCGAGACCGACGGCAAGCCGACGTTCTACGAGGGCGACATCCCGCCGTCCGGGCAGCTGGGGGAGTACGAGCCGCGGATCTACTTCGGTGAGAAGTCGCCGTCGTACTCGATCGTGGGTGCGCCGAAGGGGACGACGCCGGTCGAGCTCGACTACCCCGACACGAGCGCGTCGGGGCAGAAGAACAACACCTACACCGGCAAGGGCGGCGTGGCGATCGGGTCGTTCGCCCGGCGGGTGGCGTTCGCGATGGCGATGCAGGAGTACAACATCCTGCTGTCCGACCGCGTGAACGCGCAGTCGCGAATCCTGTTCGACCGCAACCCGCGCCAGCGCGTCGAGAAGGTCGCGCCGTGGCTGACCGTGGACGGCGACCCGTACCCCGCGGTGGTCGACGGGCGGATCCAGTGGATCCTCGACGGCTACACGACGTCGGACATGTACCCCAACGCGCAGAAGGCGTTGCTGGGCGACGTCACGGCCGACTCGCTGACGGCGCAGACGACGAGCGTGGCGGCGCTGCAGAACAGCCGGATCAACTACATCCGCAACTCGGTGAAGGCGACGGTCGACGCGTACGACGGCTCGGTGAAGCTGTACGCGTGGGACGACACCGACCCGGTGCTGCAGACGTGGATGAAGGCGTTCCCGGGCACGGTGCAGCCGCTGTCGAAGATCTCGGGCGACCTGATGTCGCACCTGCGCTACCCGGAGGACCTGTTCAAGGTGCAGCGCTCGCTGCTCGCGCGCTACCACGTGACCGACCCGGGCGCGTTCTACGGCGGCTCGGACTTCTGGCGGGTGCCGGACGACCCCACGCACACCGGTGCGGTCGACCAGCCGCCGTACTACCTGACGCTGCAGATGCCAGGGCAGAAGCAGGCGTCGTTCTCGCTGACGTCGACGTTCATCCCGAGCGGTAGCGGCACGCGCAACGTGCTGACGGCGTTCGCCGCGGTGGACGCCAACGCCGGCACCGAGGCGGGCAAGAAGCGCGACGGTTACGGGACGATCCGCGTGCTGCAGCTGCCGAAGGACACGGTGGTCTCCGGCCCGGGCCAGGTGCAGAACAACTTCAACTCGAACACCACGGTGTCGAACACGCTCAACCTGCTGCGCCAGGGCGGCTCGACCAAGGTCGAGAACGGCAACCTGCTGACCCTGCCGGTCGGTGGCGGTCTGCTCTACGTGCAGCCGGTGTACGTGCGTGGCACGGGCACGACGTCGTACCCGTTGCTGCAGAAGGTGCTCGTGAGCTTCGGCGACAAGATCGGCTTCGCCGACACGCTCGACGCGGCGCTCGACCAGGTGTTCGGCGGCAACTCGGGTGCCTCTGCTGGTGACGCCGGCGCGGGCGGCACGGGTGGCTCGACGGGCGGCGGCACGACCACCGGCGGCGGGACGACGGGTGGCGGGGCTTCGGCGTCCGCTGACCTGAAGCAGGCGCTGGCCGACGCGCAGAAGGCGATCCAGGACGGCCAGGCGGCGCTGGCGAAGGGCGACTTCGCGGCGTACGGCGAGGCGCAGAAGCGGCTGCAGGACGCGCTGCAGCGGGCGGTGGACGCGGAGAACGCCGCGACGCCGGCGCCCTCTGCGACGGCCACCCCGAC
>JBQCES010000251.1:0-2880 GCA_051960055.1 Angustibacter sp.
CCCCGCGGCGACGCAGCTGCACCAGGTAGGCGGCCTGTCCGTAGCGGTAGCCGGACGCGCGCTCGGCGTCGACGGCGACGGGACCGCTGCCGCCCGCCAGCGCCTCGGCTGCGCGCAGCAGCTGGTGCTCCTCGACGACGACGTCCGGGATGCCGTCCCGAGGCTCGACCAGGGGAGTGGGCACGGCGTCGGTCACGGGGCCACGGTACGCGGCCCGTGCTCGCGCGTGCTCAGTGGGCGATCAGAGAGGTGTTCAGGGAGATGCTGAGGGAGATGCTCAGTGGATGACGCCCGCGCGCAGCGCGAGCATCACCATCTCGGCCCGGTCGCCCGTGCCGACCTTGCGCGCGATCCGGGCCAGGTGGCTCTTCACCGTGAGCGCCGAGAGCCCGAGCGAGGCGCCGATCTCCTTGTTGGAGCGGCCGTTGGCGACGTGCTGCAGCACCTCGATCTCGCGCTCCGACAGCTGGTCGGCGAGGCCACCGGTGCCGGCACCCGGGCCGGACCCCGCGGGACGTCCGGAGACGAGGAAGCAGCGGACGCCGGCCGAGAGGGCGCCGCGCACGGTGTACGCGTCGTCCATCGTCGACAGCACGACACCGCGCTGCCAGCCGAGCGCCTTCAGGTCACGCAGCAGCCCGACCCCCGAGCCGTCGGGCAGCGCGACGTCCACCACGCACAGGGCGTGCGGCCCGAGCAGGCGCGCGCGGCGGCGAGCCTCCTCGAGCGTCGAGGCCTGGACGACCTCGCGAGCACCGAGGCCGCGGATCATGCGGCTCACGGCGTCGCGCGGGCCCTGCGGGCTGATCACGACGAGCGCAGCGAACCGACCCGGCCGGGTCAGCGGCACCCCCGCAACACGCTCGGCGACCGCAGCCACGCCTGCCTCCTTGTCCTGCTCGCGCGCGGGTGTCGTCCCGGCGCGAGGCCCTGCTCCTGGTGGTTCCGTCGCCGGATCATCGGCAGGAGTGAGCCGGACCTTGACGGGTTGGCTCCAGGTGGTCGTGCGACGACGTCCTGGAGGTCAGGCCCCGGTCAGCGACGGCGCGCCGGCAGGGCGGTGACGCCCTCCGGCAGCGGCGGCAGGCCCGCCACGGTGCACAGCAGGTCGGTCCAGGCCGACAGGTGGGCCGCGAGGTCGTCGTCCTGCGGTGTCCACGACGCCCGGATCTCGATCTCGATGCCCGAGGGCCGGTCGGCGAGCGCGGCGAAGCTCTCGGACACCACGCGCGTGACGGTGCCGCCCTCGTTGCTGTAGGCCGCACCGCGCTGGGCGAGCGCCTCGAGCAGCCACGACCAGCCCACCTCGCCCAGCAGGGGGTCGGACCCCAGCTCGGGCTCGAGGTCAGCGCGCACGAAGGTCACGGCGCGGAACGTGCCGTCCCACGGCTCGGGCGACGACGGGTCGTAGAGGAGCACGAACCGGCCGGTGGCGAGCTCCTCGGCCTCACCGGCGCCGCGGCGGTCGACGACGTCCGCGGTCAGCGCCACCGAGTACGGCGCGATGCGACCGGGCGACGGTGCCTCGGTGAGCACGATCTCGGGACGCAGCACGGCGCTCTTCAGCGCTCGCAGCGCAGCCTGGAACGGCTCCGGTGCGTCGTCGGGGAGGGTCCTCGCGACCATGAGCGCAGCGTACGGCCGCGGTGCTCGTCCCGTGGGCAGCCACGCCGACGCGGTGACGCGCTGGCTAGCCTGCGCTGATGGCCGTCGTCCTCGCGCTCGTCTCGTCGCTGATGTGGGGGAGCGCGGACTTCCTCGGCGGACTGCGCTCGCGCACGTTGCCGGCGCTCGCCGTCGTCGCGGCGTCCCAGGCGTGCGGGCTCGTGGCGATCAGCGTCGTCGCCGTCGTCACCGGGGCGGGCCACGGGTCGTCGGCCTGGGTGCCGTGGGCCGTGGCGTCGGGCGTCGTCGGCACCACCGCGCTGGTCTGCTTCTACGCCGCGCTGGGCAGCGGCACGATGGGCGTCGTGTCGCCGATCGCGGCGCTCGGCACGGTCGTGCCGGTGCTGATGGGCGTCGTCCAGGGCGAGCGGCCGACGTCCCTGACGTTGGCGGGACTGGTGCTCGCGCTCGTGGGCGCCGTGGCCGCGAGTGGCCCCGAGCTGCGCGGCAAGGCCGGCGCGCGCCCTGTGGTGCTGGCGGCGGTCGCGGGCGTGGGTTTCGGGCTCGCGCTGGTGTGCATCGAGCGGGGTTCGCGCGCGGACGCCGTCATGACGCTCACCGGCATGCGGGCCACGAGCGTGACGGCGTTCGTGGTCGCCGCGCTCGTCCTGCGCTCGGTGGGTGGCCTGGTGCCGCGCGACCTGCCATCGCTCGCGCTCGTGGGGTGCGGGGACGTCGGCGCCAACCTCACCTTCGCGCTGGCCTCGCAGCGGGGGTTCCTCAGCATCACGTCCGTGCTCGGCTCGCTCTACCCGGTCGTCACCGTGCTGCTCGCGCGGCTCGTTCTGCACGAGCGGCTGACCCGCGTGCAGCTCGCCGGGGTGTCGGCCGCCCTCGCGGGTGTCGCGCTGGTGGCGCTGGGTCGCGCGACCTGACCCGGGACGGCCGCGTGGGACGATGCACCGCGTGACCTCGCCCAGCGCCCTGTCGGACTCGCCCTTCCTCCGCGCTTGCCGGCGCGAGCGCCCCGACCGCACGCCGGTGTGGTTCATGCGCCAGGCCGGGCGCTCACTTCCCGAGTACCGCGCGGTGCGCGAGGGCATCTCGATGCTCGACTCGTGCGCGCGGCCCGAGCTCGTCGCCGAGATCACGATGCAGCCGGTGCGCCGCTACGGCGTCGACGCGGCCATCTTCTACAGCGACATCGTCGTACCGCTGAAGGCCATCGGTCTGGACCTTGACATCGTGCCGGGCGTGGGACCTGTTGTGGCCCAA
>JBQCES010000252.1:0-5649 GCA_051960055.1 Angustibacter sp.
GCCGTCACGCTGCTCGACGGCGGCGGCCGCGAGGCCGTGCACCACCTGATGACCGCCCGCGGGCTCGTCGACGTCCTGATCCCGCGCGGGGGCGCGGACCTGATCCGCACCGTCGTCGAGGGGTCCACCGTGCCGGTGATCGAGACCGGCGTCGGCAACTGCCACGTGTACGTCGACGCCGCCGCCGACCTCGACCAGGCCGTCGCGATCGCGGTGAACTCCAAGGTGCACCGCCCGAGCGTGTGCAACGCCGCCGAGAGCCTGCTCGTGCACCGCGACGTCGCCGACGCCTTCTTCGCCGCCGCGCTGCCGCGGCTGGCCGACGCGGGCGTGCGGCTGCACGGCGACGACGCGACGCGGGCTGCCGGGCCGGTGTCCGGCGTGGTGGTCGAGGCGGCCACCGACGACGACTGGGCCCGCGAGTACCTCAGCCTCGACCTCGCCGTCCGCGTGGTCGACTCGATCGACGAGGCCCTCGAGCACATCCGGCGCTGGTCGAGCGGCCACACGGAGGCGATCGTCACCCAGGACCTCACCGCGAGCCGCCGGTTCGTCGCCGAGGTCGACGCCGCCGCGGTGATGGTCAACGCCTCCACGCGCTTCACCGACGGCGGCCAGCTGGGCCTCGGCGCCGAGATCGGCATCTCGACCCAGAAGCTGCACGCGCGCGGCCCCATGGGACTGGCCGAGCTGACGACGACCACGTGGGTCGTCACCGGCGAGGGGCACGTCCGCAGCTGAGGGGTGAGGGGGAGCGATGGCCGACCGGGACGACCTGCGCCGCGTGGCGCTCGCGCTGCCGGACGCCGTCGAGGAGCCCGGTGACCCGCTCTTCACGGTGGGCGGCAAGCAGTTCGTCTGGACCTGGCGCGAGCGGGTGCACCCCAAGAAGACCAAGGTGCCCCGCCCCGACGTCCTGGTGCTGCGCGTGCCCGACCTCGCCGACAAGGAGGCGCTGGTCGCGGGCGACCCCGAGACGTTCTTCACCGAGCCGCACTACGACGGCTACCCGTTGGTGCTCGTGCGTCTGCCGCTCGCCGACCCCCACGTGCTCGCCGAGGTGGTCGCCGACTCATACCGCCTCACCGCCGCGAAGGTCAGCGGCCGTCGTCGCCTCTGAGGGCCCGACTGGGTACCGCTGCTCCAACGACGCGTGGGAGCGGGGTGCCCCAGCTCCGATCTGATCGGAGTGGGGTGCCACCGCGCCGAACCGGGGCGGGGTGGCGGCTGGCAGGATGGCCGACCGTGGAAGGCACCGAAGTCCGCAAGCTGGCCGAGCTCGAGGACCACCACTGGTGGTACCGCGAGCGCCGGGTGCTGCTCGAGCGCGACCTGCGCGGCCTGCGCCCGGGCACGGCGCTGGACGTCGGCGCCGCGGGCGGCGGTAACACCCGGGTCCTGCGCCGGCTGGGCTGGAACGCCATCGCCCTGGAGTACGGCCCCGAGGGTGCGCAGGTGGCCCACGAGCGCGGCCTGCCCACGCTGCGCGGTGACGCCACGGCCCTGCCGGTGGCCGACGCCTCGCTCGACCTCGTCGTGGCCTTCGACGTCCTGGAGCACCTCGACGACGACGACGCCGCCGTGCGCGAGGTGCGGCGCGTGCTGCGGCCGGGCGGGCGCTACCTGGTGGCCGTGCCGTGCGACCCGCGGCTGTGGTCGGCGCACGACGAGGCGGTGGGGCACGTGCGCCGCTACACGCGCGCCACGCTGAGCTCGCTGCTGGTGCGTGGTGGCTTCGCGCTGGGCCCGATGCGCTCGTGGAACGTGCTGCTGCGCCCGGTGGTGTCGCTGCGCCGGCGCGCCAGCACCGGCAGTGACCTCGAGGCGTTGTCGCCCGTGGTCAACCTGGGCCTGCGCTCGATCATCACCGCCGAGCGCTACCTGCCGGTGCGCTCGCTGCCCGGGGTGTCGCTGATGGTCGAGGCCCGGCGTCCCTGACCGCTCGCGGGCGGCAGCTCGAGGGAGTCGTAGGCCACGAAGTACGACGGCCGGCCCTGCAGCTGGGTGTACATGCGTCCGACGTACTCGCCGAGCACGCCCAGCGCCAGCAGCTGCACCGCGCCGACGGCCGCCACCACGACGAACGTCGAGGTCCAGCCGGGTGTGGTGTGCCCGGTGAGGAACGACACGAAGGCGTAGACGAGCAGGCCGACGGCGGCCACCCCGCCGAGCAGACCGAACCACGTCGCGAGGCGCAGCGGTGCGATGGAGAAGCCGGTGATGCTGTCGACGCTGAGCCGCAGCATCTTGCCGAAGGGGTACTTCGAGCGGCCCGCCGCGCGGGCCTCGCGCCGGTAGCCCACCGACGCGCTGGGGAAGCCGAGCGCGGGCACCACGAGCCGCAGCACCCGGTGGTGCTCGGGCAGCACGTTGACGGCGTCGACCGTGGCCCGGCTCATGAGCCGGAAGTCGCCGGCGTGCGAGACGGCGCCACCCGCCGAGCGGCCGATGACGCGGTAGAACAGCGCCGCGGTGCCGCGCTTGAAGGCCGAGTCGGTGCTGCGGTCGGTGCGCACGCCGTACACGACGTCGACGCCCTGCGACCGCGCGGCCTGCAACATGGCGGCGATCGTCTCGGGCGGGTCCTGCAGGTCGGCGTCGATGCTCACGACCCAGTCGCCGCGGGCGCGCGCCAGGCCGGCCGACAGCGCCGCCTGGTGCCCGCTGTTGGCGCGCAGCCGCACGACCCGCACGGCGGGCCACTCGCGGCGCATGCGCTCGAGCAGCACGGGCGTGGCGTCGGTGCTGCCGTCGTCGACAGCCAGCACCTCGTAGGTCTCACCGATGGCGTCGAGGGCGGGCCGCAGGCGCTCGGCGAACAGCGGCAGCACCTCGGCCTCGTCGTACACGGGGACGACGACCGACAGCGTGGGCGCGTCGATGACCGGCTCCTTCACCGTCGTCGGGCGGGTTCTGTCAGACTGTACGCGGCAGCGCCCCCCTACCCGCGCCCCGAGGAGCACCGATGTCGCAGGCCCTGGTCCTGGCCGCCACGACCCCCGAGCACACCACCGAGCTGCCGATGGCGCCGGAGATGTTCGGCGTGATCGCGCTCATCGTCTTCGTCGCGCTGCTCGGCCTCACCTGGACCTTCCGCGGCTTCTCGAACAAGCACCGCTGAGCCGAGCGGCTCCGCGATGAGCCCGCAGGTGCCCGCACGCCGGCGCCGGCTGGGGGTCATGGGTGGCACGTTCGACCCCATCCACCACGGGCACCTCGTCGCCGCGAGCGAGGTCGCGAGCCTCTACCACCTCGACGAGGTCGTGTTCGTGCCCACGGGCCAGCCGTGGCAGAAGGACGACCGCGCGGTGAGCCCCGCCGAGCTGCGCTACCTGATGACCGTCATCGCGACGGCGTCCAACCCGCGCTTCACGGTGAGCCGCGTCGACGTCGACCGGCCCGGGCCGACGTACACGATCGACACGCTGCGCGACCTGCGCCGCCAGCAGCCGGACGCCGACCTGTTCTTCATCACCGGCGCCGATGCGCTCGCGCAGATCCTGTCGTGGAAGGACGTCGACGAGCTGTTCGAGCTCGCCCAGTTCGTGGGGGTCACGCGACCCGAGCACGAGCTGAGCGGCGCCGGCCTGCCCCCCGACCGCGTGAGCCTCATGCAGGTGCCCGCCATGGCGATCTCGTCCACCGACTGCCGCGACCGTGTGCGCCGAGGTGAGCCGGTGTGGTACCTCGTGCCCGACGGGGTCGTGCAATTCATTGCCAAGTACGGGCTCTACCGAACGGGTGAACCTGCCGAGAGATAGGTCGTGGCAGACCTGCTCGTGCCGAACGGCGACACCGACCGCCCCTGGGGCGACCCTGCGCGCGTCCCCGACGCCGGACCGAAGATCGTCATGGCCGACGTGCCCGACTGGGTGATGGAGCAGGTCGACCAGGTCGGCTACCCCACCCGCATGGCCCGGCGCCGGGCCCTCGAGGCGGCGCGGATCAGCGACGGCTGGGACCCCGCGCCGCACATCACCGCGCCGCTGCTCGAGCGCGTCGAGGTCGAGCTCGAGCGCTACCCCGACTCCGCCGACGGTTCGGCCGAGGTGCTGCCCAGCGAGCCGGCTGGCGGACGCCGGCCCCGGCGCTGGGTGGCCGCGGCCGCCGCCGCGGTGCTGCTCGTCGCGGGTGGCGGCTACGCGCTCACCCAGCGCGGCGGGCGCACGGCGCCACCGGCGACGGCCGCGTCGAGCGCGCCGACGCAGCAGGTGGTCGCGCTGGCCATCGCGCGCGGGGGGCAGCTCACCGGCGTCTCGCTGCTCGCGGCAGGTGCCGACGACGGCGACGCCCAGCAGGTGCTGGTGCCGAGCCGCCTGCTGCTCGACGTGCCGGGCGCGGGCCGGATGCCGGTCGCACAGTCGCTGGCCCCGGGTGCGTCGGCGCCGGGTGCCGCCATCGCCGACGCCCTCGAGATCAAGCTCGCCGGCACGTGGGTGCTCGACGCCGCTCAGCTGGCGACGCTCGTCGACGAGCTGGGTGGAGTGACGGTCGACGTCGACGTCGACGTCCCGAAGGACGGCCGCGAGGGCGCGGCCCTGCTCGCCTCGGCGGGCGCGGGCCAGCACCTGGGCGGCACCCAGGCGGCCGCCTACGCGACCCTGCTGGTCGGTGACGAGCCCGAGGCGGCGCGCCTGGCGCGCCAGGAGCGGGTCGTCACGGCGATGCTGGCGGCGCTGCCCACCGACGCCGCGCAGCGCCGGGCCATGGTCGTCGGGCTCGCGGGTGCACCGAAGGGTCTCGTGCTCGCCAGCGTGCTCGACGTCACTGCCGCCCTGCACGACCCTGCCGCGCGCCAGGCGCTGGGCTCCACCGTCGTCTCGGTGCACGAGATCGACACGGGCGGCGCCGTGAGCGCGTACGGCCTCGACAGCGCGGCGGCCGCGACCATGGTGCAGGGGCGCCTCGCCGGTGCGGCGATCGCCGTCCCGCCCGGTGGCCGGCTGCGCGTGCTGGTGCAGAACGGCGACGGCGCACCCGGCCTCGGGGACGCCGCGCGCTCCAAGCTCGTGGCCGCCGGGCTGAAGTACCTCGGCGGCGGCAACGTCGACGGCTTCGGGGTGCGCAGGACCATGGTGCTGCTGCCGGACGCCAGCTCGACCAATCGGACGAAGGGGCTCGCCGTCACCCGCGCCCTCGGCCTGCCCGACTCGGCGCTGCGGATCACCGACAGCGCGCCCACGGTGGCCGACGTCGTGGTGGTGCTGGGGCACGACTTCAAGGCCTCGTGAGAGGCTAGGTCGTCCGCCTAGCCCGTGAAGGAGCCCCCGTGCCAGCGTCCGAGCGCGCGCACGAGCTCGTCCTAGCCGCTGCCCACGCGGCGGCCGACAAGCTCGCCACCGACGTCGTGGCCATCGACGTGAGCGACCAGCTCGTCATCACCGACGCGTTCGTGCTGGCCTCCGCGCCCAACGACCGCCAGGTCGGTGCCATCGTCGACGCCGTCGAGGAGGCGCTGCGCGAGCACGGCGCGAAGCCGGTGCGCCGTGAGGGCGAGCGTGAGGGCCGCTGGGTGCTGCTCGACTACGGCGAGGTCGTCGTGCACGTCCAGCACGACGAGGAGCGCACGTACTACGCGCTCGAGCGGCTGTGGAAGGACTGCCCGATGCTGCCACTACCGGCGGATGCGCTCCCGCCGGCAGAGTCGAA